>NZ_VFUI01000011.1:0-187347 GCF_006440535.1 Mesorhizobium sp. B2-5-13
GCCCGCCCCAGCACCCGCGCATAAACCTCGCCGACAATCCCGCGCCGAAACACCAGCACGCAGACCATGAAGATAAGCCCGGTGGCGATGGTCACGGGGAAACCGGAGGTGGCCAGCGTGTTTTCCAGGCCGACGACGAGGCTGGCGCCGATGATCGGGCCGACCATGGTGCCGATGCCGCCGAGCAGCGTCATCAGGATCACCTCGCCCGACATCTGCCAGGTGACGTCGGTGAGCGTGGCGAACTGGAAGACGATCGCCTTGAGCGAGCCTGCGAGCCCGGCTAGCGCCGCCGACATGACGAAGGCGCCGAGTTTGTAGCTGGCTACGGAATAGCCGAGCGAAATGGCGCGGTTCTCGTTTTCGCGGATCGAGCGCAGGATCATGCCGAAGGGCGAATTGACGATGCGCCAGATGGCGAAGATGCCGGCCAGGACCACGGCAAGCACGAAATAATAGATGTTCATCGGGGCGTTGAGGTCGAGGACGCCGAACAGGATGCCGCGCGGCACGCCCTGGATGCCGTCCTCGCCTTGCGTGAAGGGCGCCTGCACGCAGAAGAAGAAGAACATCTGCGACAGCGCCAGCGTGATCATGGCGAAATAGATGCCTTGCCGGCGAATGGCGAAGAAGCCCATGACGAGGCCGAGCAGCGCGGCGCCCGCCATGCCGAGCAGGATGCCGGCTTCCGGCGGCCAGCCCCAGACCTTGACGGCGTGCGCGGTGAAATAGGCGGCGCCGCCGAAGAAGGTGGCGTGGCCGAAGGACAGGAGGCCGGTATAGCCGAGCAGGAGGTTGAAGGCGCAGGCAAACAGCGCGAAACACAGCATCTTCATCAGGAAGATCGGGTAGACGAAGAAGGGGGCCGCCAGCAGCGCCAGTATGCCGAGCCCGACCAGCACCCATTCAAGCCGTGCCCAGGGTCTGGCCGATGTCTCACGCAACGAAAGCTCTGCCATGTCGGATGTTTCTTCCGCCATGTCAGGCGTCCCTTCCGAACAGGCCGGCCGGCCGGACCAAAAGCACGATCGCCATGATGACGAAGACCACCAGGTTGGAGGCCTCGGGGTAGAAGACCTTGGTCAGGCCTTCGGCGAGGCCAAGCATGTAGCCGGTGACGATCGCGCCGAGGATGGATCCCATGCCGCCGACCACGACGACCGCGAAGACGACGATGATGAGATCCGATCCCATCAGCGGGCTGACCTGATAGATGGGTGCGGCCAAGATGCCGGCGAGGCCGGCGAGCGCTGAGCCAAGGCCGTAGGTGAGGGTTAAAAGCAACGGCACGTTGACGCCGAAGGCCTGGACGAGACGGGGATTCTCGGTTGCCGCGCGCAGATAGGAACCGAGCCTGGTCTTCTCGATCAGCGCCCAGGTTCCGAAGCAGACGACCAGCGAGGCGACCACGACCCAGCCGCGATAAATAGGCAGGAACATGAAGCCGAGATTGGTGCCGCCCGCCAGCAGCGGCGGCACGGCGTAGGGGTTTCCCGACACGCCGTAATAGTAGCGGAAGATGCCTTCGAGCACGAGCGCGAGGCCGAAGGTGAAGAGCAGGCCGTAGAGCGGATCGGTGTCGTAGAGCCGCGACAGCGCCAGGCGTTCGACCACGACGCCGAACAGCCCGACGATCAGCGGCGCCAGGATCAGCGCCGGCCAATAGCCGATGCCGAGATGGGTGAACAGGAGATAGCCGATGAAGGCGCCCAGCATATATTGCGCGCCATGGGCGAAATTGATGACGCGCAGCAGGCCGAAAATCACGGCCAGGCCGAGGCTCAGCATGGCGTAGAAGGAGCCATTGATCAGGCCGACCAGCAGCTGGCCGAGCAATGCCTGGACGGGGATGCCGAAGATCATCGTCATGGCGCCATCATACACCCAGAATTTCGTGGAGCAGCGTCATGCGGTCCGCCAGTTCGCCGGTGGGGAAACCGGCCACGACCTTGCCGTGCTCCATCAGGTAGAAACGGTCGGCGACACGGCTGGCGAAGCGGAAATTCTGCTCGACCAGCAGGATGGTCATGCCGCGCTGCTTCAACGTCGCCAGCAGCTCGCCGATGCGCTGGACGATGACAGGCGCGAGGCCCTCGGTCGGTTCGTCCAGGAGCAACATCTTGACTCCGGTCCGCAGCATGCGCGCTATCGCCAGCATCTGCTGTTCGCCGCCGGACAGCCGCGTGCCCGGGCTGTTGCGCCGCTCCTTCAGATTGGGGAAGAGATCGAAGATTTCCTCGACGCTCATGCCGCCCGGGGCAACGACAGGCGGCAGCACCAGGTTCTCATCGACAGTGAGTGTCGAGAAGATGCCGCGTTCCTCCGGCACGAAGCCGATGCCCTGGTGCGCGGTGCGGTGCAGCGGCAGCCGCATCAGGTCGGCGCCGTCGAAAACGACCTTCCCGGTTCGCCGGCGGATCAATCCCATGATGGCGCGCAGCGTCGTCGTCTTGCCGACGCCGTTGCGGCCGAGCAAGGTCACCGTTTCGCCGGCAAACACTTCGAGGTCGACGCCGTGCAGCGCATGGCCCTCGCCATACCAGGCGTTGAGACCGCGGACCGCGAGCATGGGCGAAGCACTAGTCATCGGCAGTGCCCATATAGGCCACCTTCACGCGTTCGTCGCGGCTGACGGTGGCGTAGTCGCCGGCCGCGAGCACCTCGCCGCGCTGCATCACCGTTATCCAGTCGCAGAGATCGGCCACCACGGTCAGATTGTGCTCGACCATCATAACCGCGCGGTCGCTCGCCACCGACCGGATGAGGGCGGACACCGTGGCCACGTCCTCATGACCCATGCCGGCCATCGGCTCGTCCAGCAGCAGCACTTTCGGGTCCAGCGCCAGCGTCGTGGCGATCTCGAGCACGCGCTTCCTGCCGTAGGAAAGATCGCCGGCCAGCCTGTTCGTGGCGTCGTCGAGGCCGACGGAACGCAGCAGCTCCATGGCGCGCGGCGTCAACCGGTCGAGCGCCGCCAGCGAGCGCCAGAACTGGACGCCGAGCCCGGCCGGCCGCTGCAGCGCGACGCGCACATTGTCGAGCACGCTGAGGTGCGGAAAGATCGCCGATATCTGGAACGAGCGCACCAGACCCATCCGCGCCACCCTGGCCGGCGAGGTGCGGGTGATGTCGTGCCCGAGCAGCTCGATCCTGCCGCTGGTCGGCGCCAGGAATTTGGTCAGCAGGTTGAAAACGGTCGTCTTGCCGGCGCCGTTGGGTCCGATCAAGGCATGGATGTTGCCATGGAGGACATCCAGGTCGACATTCTTGACGGCGACGAAGCCGGCAAAGTCACGTCGCAGGCCGCGGGCGGAAAGCACGACCCGCGGCTCTTCCGCGTTCAGGTCAGGCGGCAC
Organism: Mesorhizobium sp. B2-5-13; assembly: GCF_006440535.1. Taxonomy (NCBI): domain Bacteria; kingdom Pseudomonadati; phylum Pseudomonadota; class Alphaproteobacteria; order Hyphomicrobiales; family Phyllobacteriaceae; genus Mesorhizobium; species Mesorhizobium sp. B2-5-13. Next base: position 3,357 of record NZ_VFUI01000011.1, read on the forward strand.
CATGGCCGCGCCGGTCACTGGGCGGCCGTCGGACAGCCGCTGTCCTTCTCGCTGAGGAAGGCCTCCTTGCCGGGAATGGTGGCGAGGTATTTGTAATAGTCCCAATCCTTGGTGCTCTCGCTGGGCGCCTTGACCTGGTAGAGATACATGTCGTGGACCATGTTGCCGTCGGCCTGGACCTTGCCGCCGGTGATGACGGCGTCGTCCACCGGCAGCGAATGGAGCTGCTTGGCGACCGCTTCGGTCTCGTCGGTGCCGGCCTTGTCGATCGCCTTCAAATACTGCGTCACCGCTGAATAGGTCGCGGCCTGGATCATGTTCGGCATGCGGTTGGTGCGCTTGAAGAAGCGCTGCCCGAATTCGCGGCTCTTGTCGTCGCGGTCCCAGTAATAGCCCTCGGTCAGCACGACGCCTTGTGCCGCCTGCAGGCCGAGCCCATGCACTTCGGCCAGCGTGAACAGGAGCGCGGCCAAGCGCTGGCCGCCCTGCACGATGCCGAACTCGGCTGCCTGCTTGATGGAATTGGAGGTGTCGAGGCCGGCATTGGCGAGCCCGATGACCTTGGCGCCCGACGATTGCGCCTGCAGCAGGAAGGACGAATAGTCGGTCGCGCCGAGGGGATAGCGCACCTCGCCCAGCACCTTGCCGCCATGGCTCTCGACGAATTTGGCGGTCTGCTCCTTCAGCGAGTAGCCGAAGGCATAGTCGACGGTGACGAAGAACCAGCTGTCGCCGCCCTGCTGCACGAGGGAGCCGCCGGTGCCCACCGCCTGCGAATGGGTGTCGTAGGCCCAGTGGAAGCCGTAGGGCGAGCACTGCTTGCCGGTGAGGTCCGTGGTCGCCGCACCGGTGACGATGTCGATCTTCTTCTTTTCCTTGGAAATCCCCTGTACGGCGAGCGCGACCGAAGAGGTCGTCAGCTCCATGATGGCATCGACCTGTTCGGTGTCATACCACTGCCGTGCGATGTTGGAGGCGATATCGGGCTTGTTCTGGTGGTCGGCGCTGATGATCTCGACCGGTGCTCCCTGCACCTTGCCGCCGAAATCCTCGACCGCCATTTTGGCTGCCTCGACCGACCATTTGCCGCCGAAATCGGCATAGACGCCGGATTGGTCGTTGAGGATGCCGATCTTGACCTTGCCATCGGAAATCTCGGCGGCCGAGGCGGTGGTGGCCGCAAGGAGCGCGGCGGAAACGACATAGCATAGCTTCATGAGTCTACTTCCTCCCAGTGTGGATGAATCCGGCCGCCCCCTACGGTCGTCATCCGCAAGCACCAAGGAACATTAGGAAAATCAGGCGGAAGGGCAAGGGGCGGCCGCGGATTTCATGACGGCAAGGCCGATCCGATAGCGTGACGCCAGCGGGAAAGCTCAGGACGGGACACGAACATGTGAAGCTCGATCGGAGCACGCCGAGCTTGTTTGAACCACATCCCGGGCAGCTTCAGCCCTCGGTAGCGACGAGATGGCCGTTGCCGACATCGCTCAGCGCCAGTTTCAGCGGTGCCTCGCCGATCCGGCGGGTGGCGCTGGGTATCTCCTGATCGAGGCGGGCAAAACGGCTTCTGCGCTGCGCGGGATCGGGCACCGGCACGGCTTCGATCAGGCGCTTCGTGTAGGGGTGGCGCGGGTTCGAAAAAACCTGGTCGCGCGTGCCCATCTCGACGATCTGGCCGAGATACATGACGGCGACACGGTCGGAGATGTTCTCGACCACGGCCATGTCGTGCGAAATGAAGAGATAGGCGACGCCGAATTCGCGCTGCAATTCCTTCAAGAGGTCAAGCACGCGCGCCTGCACCGAGACATCGAGGGCCGAGACGCTTTCATCGGCGATGATCAGTTTTGGCCTGAGCGCCAATGCCCGGGCGATGCAGACGCGCTGACGCTGGCCGCCGGAGAATTCGTGCGGATAGAGCTCCATCTGGTCTGATGACAGGCCGACGCGGTCGAACAGGGCCGCTACCCGCTCGCGACGCTCTTCCTTCGAGGCGATGCCGTGGATGACCAGCGGTTCGGCGACGAGGTCGCCGACGCGCATGCGCGGGTCGAGCGAGGCGAAAGGATCCTGGAAGATCATCTGCACGTCGCGACGCACCGCCTTGCGCTCGTCGCGGCCGAGACCGGACAAATTGCGGCCGCCAACAACGATGTCGCCGCTATACGGCACCAGCCCGGCCAGCGCCTTGGCGGTGGTCGACTTGCCGCAACCGGATTCGCCGACCAGCGCCAGCGTCTCGTTGGGCGCGATCGAGAAGCTGACGCCCTCGACGGCGTGGACGCGACGTGTGACCCGACCGAGAATGCCGCCGCGCAGGTCGAAGCGGACATGGAGGTCGTTCACCTCTGCGACATTGGCCGGCATTGCGGCTTCGGCGACCTTCTTCAATTGCTGGCGGCCGGCGCCACTGCCGATGCGCGGCACGGCGGCCAACAGCTCGCGCGTGTAGTCGGCTTGCGGGCGGGCGAAAATGTCCGATGTCTTGCCTTCCTCGACCATGCGCCCATGCCGCATGATGATGACGCGGTCGGCCATTTCGGCGACCACGCCCATGTCGTGGGTGATCAGGATGACGCTGGTGCCATGCTTATGCTGCAGGTCGCGCAGCAGTTTCAGCACCTCGCCCTGTACGGTAACGTCGAGCGCCGTGGTCGGCTCGTCGGCGATCAGCACGTCCGGTTCCAGCGCCAGCGCCATGGCGATCATCACGCGCTGGCGCATGCCGCCCGACAGTTCATGCGGAAATTGTCTTAGCCGGCTTTCGGCTTCCGAAATGCGCACCGCCTTCAGCGCCTCGACGGCACGCTGGCGGGCCTGGCTGGGCGACAGGCTGGTATGCGCCTCGATGGATTCGGTGAGCTGGCGGCCGATCGACAGCACCGGGTTGAGCGAGGTCATCGGTTCCTGGAAGATCATGGCGATGCGGTCGCCGCGAATGCGCCGCATCCGGCGTTCGTCGAGGGCGGTCAGCTCGGTCTCGCCCAAATGGACCGTGCCGGCGGAGATGCGCGCTGCGGGCTGCGGCAGGAGCTGCATGATGGCCAGCGCGGTCATCGATTTGCCCGAGCCGGACTCGCCGGCGATGCACAGCGTCTCGCCGCGGGAGAGCGTCAGGGAGAGGTTGGAGACGACCTCGCGGGAGCCCTCCTCGCCGCGCACGGAGACGGAGAGGTTGGTTATGGTGAGGATGCGGTCTGGGGTCATTGCGAGGACAGGATTCTGAGAAGTTTGTTGCGGCACGCCCCCCTCTGTCCTGCCGGACATCTCCCCCTCAAGGGGGGAGATTGGAGGGGGAGATGCCCGGCAGGGCAGAGGGGGGTGCGGCGCTGACCCAACCTCATTCAAACACGCAACGGGGAAAATAGAACGACACCACCCAGTTCGGTATGTCGACAATCTCGCTGATGCGGAGATCGCCGCAGACCGAAGCCAGCATGTAGGCTTCGACCGGGTCGATCTGGTAGTGGCCGGCGAGCAGGTCGACCATCTGGGTAACCGCTTCCTTCGCGCCACTCATCAGGTCCGGACCGATCCCCGTCGTCACCTCATAACCCTTGGCATCAAGATGCCTGGTCACCGGCCCCGGCGTGGTGAAGCGCGGCGTCTTCAGCCGCGCATCTTTCACCAAATCGAGTTTCAGCACGACATCCATCGGACTTTCGATCGCCGTGCCGCAGACCTCGCCGTCGCCTTGCGCGGCATGGGTGTCGCCGACCGAGAACAGCGCGCCCGCCACCTCCACCGGCAGATAGAGCGTGGTGCCGGCGGCGAGATCGCGAATGTCGAGATTGCCGCCGACGCGGCGCGGCGGCACCACCGAGTGGTGGCCCATCTCGGCCAACGCATTGCCGATCGTGCCGGCGAAGGGTTTCAGCGGCACGCGCGCATTTTTGCCGAACAGCGCCGGTTCGAGCGAGACGGCGTCGTATTTCCAGATGTTCAGCGCCGGCTCCTTGAAGTCGTCGGCGAGCAGGCCAAAACCCGGAATGTTCGCCGTCCAGCCGAAGCCGGACGGCTTGAACATGTCGATCGTCACCTTCAGCGCGTCGCCCGGCTCGGCACCCTCGACGAAGATCGGCCCGGTGACCGGATTGATCTGACCAAAGTCGAGCTTGGCAATGTCGGCGGCGGTGCTATCCGGCTTCAGCTGGCCACCGCCGGCATCCAGGCACCGGAACTCGATGGTCGAGCCGGGCGCCACACGCTCAGCCGGGACAAACGAATTGTCCCAGCCGAAATGGTGATGGCGCCCGTGGATGGTGTAGTCGCAGTTATTGCACATCTTTTACGTACACATTGTCGTAGTTGATCGGGATATGGACCGGGTCGACATAGAGATTGTCGGCGCCGCCCATGCGGGCCGATTTCATGGTGAAGCGCTGCTCGTTGAAGACCGGCGCCCAGGGCGCGTCCTCCATCACCTTGTCGTAGATGGCGCTCCACATCCTGTCGCGCTCGGGGGCCTTGGCCGGGTCGACCACCGAGTCGGCCTCGGCCGCCTTGGCATCGAGATCCTTGTTGCAATACCACGACCAGTTCCAGCCGCCGGGAACCGCGCCGGCGCAACCGAGGATCGGGCCGTAGAAGTTGGACGGATCGGGGAAGTCGGCGATCCAGGCCATGCCGCCCGACCAGATCATAGGCGCGCCGGCCTTGTCGCCGCCGGCGGCAATGACATTGGCCTGCGCCAGCGACTGGATGCTGGCCTTGATGCCGATCGCCGCCAGGTCCTGCTGGATCGCCTGGGCGATGCGCGGGTTGGGGTCGGTGTTCATGGCGAACAATTGCGTCTCGAAGCCATCGGGATGGCCGGCCTCGGCCAGCAGCGCCTTGGCCTTGGCGACGTCATAGGGATAGCCTTTGTACTCCTTGTCGTAGCCCGGCATCGACGGCGGCAGCGGCTGGTTGGCCGGCACGGCGCGACCGTTGATGATCTGGATGATGCGCGCCTTGTTGAGCGCCATGTTGACGGCCTGGCGCACCTTCACATTGTCGAACGGTGCCATGGTGGTGTTCATGGTGACGTAGCCGGTGTGCAGCTGGCCGCCTTCGACGACGCGCGCCTTCTGCTCGGGATCGGCCATAACCTCCTGGAATTTTGCCGGCGGAATGCCGTCGCCGGGCACGTCGATCTCGCCCTTCTGCAGGCGCAGCAGCGCCACGATCGGCTCCTGGCCGATCTCGAAGGTGATCTTGTCGAGATGCGGCAGGCCCTTGTGCCAGTAGTCCGGGTTGCGCTCGAAGACGATGCGCTGGCCGAGCGTCCACTCGGCCAGCTTGAAGGCGCCGGTGCCGACAGGGTGCTTGCCGAAATCGGCGCCGTATTTCTCGACCTCCTCCTTCGGCACGACATGCGAGAAGTTGATGGCCATGACGTGCAGGAAGGTGGCGTCCGGGCGGGTCAGTTCGAACTTCACCGTGTAGGGATCCACGACGGTGACGCCGGACAACGTCCCGGCGTTGCCGGCGGCGACATCCTCATAGCCCTTGATCGAGCCGAAGAAGCCGGCGCCGGGGCTCTGCGTCTTCGGATTGGTGACGCGGTCGAGCGAATATTTGACGTCGTCGGCGGTCATCTCGCGGCCATTGTGGAACTTCACGCCATGGCGCAGCTTGAAGGTGAAGGTCTTGCCGTCGGGCGAAATCTCGTAGCCCTCGGCGAGGTCGGGCTTGAGGTTGGTGGTGCCGGGCTCGTAGTCCATCAGCCCGTCGAACAGGCTCTTGATCATCGACCAGTTCTGCCAGTCATAGCCGATCGCCGGATCGAGGGTCGCGACGTCGTCCTTGTAGGTGATGGTGATGGCGCCGCCCTGCTTGGCGTTGGGATCGATCGTGTCCTCGGCCCGGGCGCTCGTCATGCCAAGCATCAGCGCCAGCGCCGATGCGGCCACGGTCGATGCGAGAAACTTTTTCATTGTTATGTTCCCTTTCTCTGTTTGTGTTCTTGGTTTCATCCGAGCCTGATGCTCATCTCAGTTTGATACGGGGATCGATGAAGGGCGCGATGATGTCGGCCAGGAGGTTGCCGAGCACGATGGCGAAGGCCGAGACCAGGGTGACGCCCATGATGATCGGGATGTCGACGCGCTGGATGGCTTGCCACGCCAGCTGACCGATGCCGGGCCAACCGAACACGCTTTCGACGACGACGATGCCGCCCATGAAAATGCCGATGTCGATGCCGATCATGGCGATGACCGGCAGGATGGCGTTGGGCAGAGCATGGCGGAAGATGATGGCGCCGCGCGCGATGCCTTTCGCACGCGCGGTGCGCACATAATCCTGGCGCAGCACGTCGATCATCGACGAGCGCATCATGCGCGCGTACCAGCCGGCGCCGAGAATGCCCATGGTCAGCGAGGGCAGCACGAGGTGGCGCCACGTGCCGTAGCCGCCGATCGGGAACCAGCTGAGCCGCACGGCAAAGACATAGAGCAGCAGCAGACCGACGACGAATTGCGGCGCCGAGACGCCGACGAAAGAGGCGACCATCAAGGTCTGGTCGGTCGCGGTGCCGCGCTTGACGGCGGCGACCAGGCCCATGGATAGGCCGATCAGCAATTCGCACAAAATGGCGCCGAGCATCAGAAGCAGGCTCGCCGGCAGCCGCGAGACGATGAGCTCGGTCACCTCGGAGCGCTGGATATAGGAGCGGCCAAGATCGCCGCTGACGAGCTTGGTCAGGTAATGCCAGTACTGGACGATGAAGGGCTGGTCGAGGCCGAGCTGCTGGCGGATGTTCTCGACCGTCTGCGGCGTGGCGCTGCGGCCGGCGATCTGGCGCACCGGATCGGCGGGCAGGAGATAGAGCAGCGCGAAAGTGATCAGCGAGACGCCGAGCAGGATCAGCAGCGACTGGATCAGGCGGCGGCCGAGATAGGCGATCATGCCCGGCCCCTCTGTGTCGGGTCGAGGATGTCGCGCAGCGCATCGCCGATCAGGTTGAAGGCCAGCGCCAGCGCCAGGATCGCGGCGCCGGGGAAGAACACCAGCCAGGGTGCAGCCTGAAAGTAGGTCTGGTTCTCGAAGATGATGTTGCCCCAGGACGCCGTCGGCGGCTGCACGCCGATGCCGAGGAAGGAGAGCGTGGCTTCGAGCAGCACGGTGGTCGAGATGCCGAGCGTGCCCCAGACGATGATGGTCGGCAGGAGATGCGGCAGGATGTGGCGAAGCAGGATGCGCGGCGCGCTCGCCCCGATGGTACGCTCGGCATCGATGAACTCTCGTTCGGCGAGCGAAGACGTTTCGGTGTAGATGACGCGGGCGGTCTGCACCCAGTTGACCAGGGCGATGACCATCGCAACGATCCACAGGCTGGGCTGGAATACCGCCGCCAGGCAGATGGCGAGCAGAAGCGCGGGAAAGGCCATCATCAAATCGGTGAAGCGCATCAGCGCGCTGCCCATCCAGCCGCGGAAATAGCCCGCGGTGACGCCGACAAGCGTACCGATGAACAGCGCCACGCCATTGGCGACGATGCCGATGATCAGCGAGGTGCGCGCGCCATAGAGAATGCGGGTCAACAGGTCGCGCCCGAGCAGGTCGGTGCCCAGCCAGAATTTTGCGCTCGGCGGCAAGGGCGAGCCCTCTATGGTCAGGCCGTCGAACATCTGTTCGTTGGGATCATAGCCGGTCAGCCACGGCGCCAGGATCGCGCCCGCGACGACGACGGCGACGATGATCAGGCCGAGCAGCGCCAGGCGGCGCTTGACCAGCCGGCGCCAGACGCCGGCGCGCGGCTTGGCCGGCATGCGCCCGGCCGTGAGATCAGGCGCGATGGGACTGGTCATCGCCGCTCTCTTTCCCGGTCTTGGCCTCTCCCGTTACTTCCTCGGTCATCGCCACAATACGGCGCGCGGCGTCCTCGACGCTGATCTGCCAGCTCATCGCCAGCGAGCGCAGCTGCGCATAGGCGCGGTCGTCGTCGCTGCCTTTCGACAAGGCCGAGACAGCCCGCACGATGGTCTGGCGTTCGGCGACTCGCTGGCGCAATGCGGAAATTTCGCCGGCTAAATGTTTTCTCGCCTCGAACCCCTGGCGTGCGATGAGCAGCGCGCTGTAGACGCCGGCATTGCCGACCGGCTTCAGGAGCTGGGCGTCGGCCTTGTGCGACAGCGCCCATTCTATGCGGCCGGGCGCCTCGGAGCCGATCAACGCCACCAGCGGCATCGGCGCCTCGCCCGGCTTCCAGGGGAATTGCTCGTCGAAACCGAGATCGGCGTCGAAGAAGACGAAGTCGGCAGCCAGCGCCTCCGGCGCCAGTTCCGGCCAGCAGTCGACGGTGACCAGGCCGATAGCCGACAATTGCCTGGTGATCGCCTGTACCGTCGGGTGCGGGCGATGCAGGACGAAGGCCCTGGCGCCGCCAAGGTTGGGGATGCGCGGGGTCCGGGTCACGACACCACCCGCAGGCGCGGCCGCCCGAATGTTTTTGCGGGGTCGTAGCGCGACAGATAGGGGTCCGGCGCGACCTCGTCCTCGCGGCTGACGACTTCGAAGAACCCGTCCGCGATCCGGCCGATGATGACAGGCAGCGTGGCGTGCTGGGAATGCGCGTCGATGGCGATCGGGCCGAGCCGGGTGGAGAAGCGCCGCTCGGCGAAGGTTTTTGAAAATTCCGCCGGACCGGCGTCGGGATTACGCGACAGCACATCGGCCATCACTTGCACCGAGGCATAGGCGGAGGCTTCGAATGAGGACGCGAAGGCGGCCGGCCTTGGCGCGAAATAAGGCCCGACCGACAGATGGCCCCTGCCCGTTTCCCCGATCGCCGGCAGTTCACCCTCGGTGAGGTTGCAGGAGATCACCGGGCAAGACTCAGGACTGAAAGCCGCATCCTCGCCCGCCAGATCACGATAGGCCGCCAGGAAGGCATAGGACGAGGTGCCGATCAGATTGTTGAGGATGAAATTGGGGCGCGTCGCCCGGATCTCGGCGATCAGCCGCGACACGTCGGTCTCGCCGATGCGCAGATAGCGCTCGCCCAAAACCTTGCCGCCGGCGTCGGCGATCAGGTCGCGCGCCACGCGGTTCATCTCCCAGCCCCAGATATAGTTCGAGCCGAGCAGAAAACCGTTGGCACCGAAGCGCGGCACGACATGGGCCAGCAGCGGCACCAGATGCTGGTTGGGGCAGGCATGCATGTAGACGACATGCTCGTTGGCCTCGAAGCCTTCATAGGGGCAGGCGTACCAGAGCATGCCGCCGGCCTTTTCCAGCACCGGAATCGTCTCCTTGCGGCTCCAGGAGGTGACGCAGCCGACGACGTGGCGCGCGCTGCTGGTCCTGAAAATGTCCTCGCACAGCGTCGCGTAGCGATCGGCATTGCTTTGCGGGTCGCGCTCAACCGGCACCAACTCGATGCCCGAGCTCCTGTCGGCATTGATGTCGGCGATGGCGCGCATGGCGCCGATGCGGCACGCATCGGAAACGAGCTGATAGCTCCCGGAGCGGGAATAGAGGATGCCGATCTCGATGCGCCGTTTCAAACAGAACCCCAGAAATGACAATGCCCCGCAGCCAGCGCCGGGAAAGGCGAGGCATACGAGGCATGTTTGCCGCCCGGCGATCAGAGCCGGTATTTGCCTTAGCGTATTCGGTCCGGCGGCTCAGTCAAGCCCTCAACGCCATCCGCGTCAAACACCGAGTGTCCGGCCCTCGCTGGTTCCCGCGAAATCCGCTGTCGCTATTTGGCCGCCGGCCTGTGTTGGCGGGCATAGGCCACGCAAGCATCCACGGTGCTGACACAAAGCGCGTCGCGCTTGTTCGGCAGGTTGTTGTCGCCGGCGTAGGCAACTTCGGCGACGCGGCCGTCGACCATGCGGACCTGCGTGTCGCAGTAACCGCCGGGAGCGACATTGACGGAACCGCCGACCGTCGGGATCGCCCCCACGGCCAAGGCAGGAACGACGACGCTGAGATTGCCGCGCTGGACGACACGCTTATAGGTCCAGATCTGCCCGGACTGGCCGACATCCGCGGTGGCGGTCGGAAACCCCGCGCACATTCGAACGTCGGCTTCGCTGAGACCGACCATCTCCTTGCGAGCCGCCGCCGCGGTGGGATCGACCTTGGTCATGCGCGACGTATCGTCGGGAACGACGCAGGAAGACTGGACGACGACGATGAGGCCAGAAAGGGCAAGCTTTCGAATACAGGGAAATGTCATACCGATTAGTTGAGATCGCGTGGCGCCCGGCCGCCCTCTCTACCTAGGCAAGCAGACCGCCGGATCAACCCGCACGCCTTCACGAAAAGGTGGCTGAGCAAACCGCGGAGCTTTTTGCACTTCCGCTCGCCATGGATGAACCCGCCGGACGAAGGACGTCCATCATTTCCGGGCGATGTCCTCGAAGCGCGTCCTGTGCTCCCTTCCCCGGAATTTTTGAGAGAATATTTCCGGCTTCGCCGAGAATGGCGAAACGTGTTCTTTGATAAAATCGATAGGATTTATGACGATGTGATCAAGGCTGGGTAATCCGCCTTGCTGCCATGACTTCACAACCGCAGAGATCAATCATGTCCGACTTCAACACCACTTCGTCTTTTTCCCCCAGGTCAACCCTGAACCGCCGCAGCGGCCTGGCTCTGCTGTTCGCCTCGGCTGTCGCGATCGGCAGCCTGATGGCACCGCATGCGTCGTTCGCCGAGGACAAGAAGGCAATCAAGGTCGGCATCATCAGCGGCGAGGACGAGGATGTCTGGCGCGTCGTGGTCGCCAAAGCCGCCGAGAAGGGCCTGAGCATCGAGACCGTGGTGTTCAACGACTACACCCAGCCCAACGAGGCGCTGGAGCGCGGCGAGATCGACGCCAACGCCTTCCAGCACCAGCCTTATCTCGACAACCAGATCAAGACGCAGGGCTACCATATCGTACGCGTCGGCTATACCGGCGTGTGGCCAATCGGCCTCTACTCAAAGAAGTACAAAAAGGTCGCGGACCTGCCGGAGGGCGCGGTGATCGGCCTGCCGAACGACCCGTCCAACGAAGGCCGGGCGCTGCGCGTGCTGCAGAATGAGGGCGTGATCAAGTTGAAGGACGGCACCGGCATTCTCGCCACCACCGCCGACATCGCCGAAAATCCCAAGAAGGTCGAGATCAAGGAACTCGACGCCGGCATCGTCGGCCGTTCGGTCGAGGACCTCGACGCCGCCGTGGTCAACACCGACTGGGCGCTGAAAAGCGGCCTGACGCCGGAAAACCGCATCGCCCAAGAGCCTATCGCAGGCAATCCCTACCGTAACTTCATCGCGGTGAAGGCCGGCAACGAAAACGAGGCCTGGGTGAAGACGCTGGTGGCATCCTACCAGAACGACGCGGTCAAGGCCGAGTTCGACAAGGTCTACAAAGGCACAGGCCTCAGCGCCTATTAAGACCATCCGGGCACTGATGTGCCTTTGACCGGGACAGCGGCCCGCGCAATGCGCGGGCCGCGATCGTATTTTCAGGATCCGCCTATGAACCAGCATTTCACCGCAACCACCGAGCCCGGGGATCAGGCCGCTACACAGGACGTGCTGCGACTTGTCGACCTGAAGCGCCGTTTCGGCGCGACGGCGGCGCTCGACGGCATTTCCTTGACGGTGCGCAGGGGAGAGATCCTTGGCATTATCGGCCGCAGCGGCGCCGGCAAATCGACGCTGATCCGCTGCCTGAACGGGCTGGAGCGTCCCGATTCCGGCGAGGTCTTCATCGAGGGCCGCGAGATCAGCCGGCTTGGCGAACGCGACCTGCAGCCGCTGCGGCGACACATCGGCATGATCTTCCAGCATTTCAACCTGCTGTCGGCCAAGACGGTCGAGGACAATGTGGCGCTGCCGCTCAAGATCGAGGGCCGGCCGAAGGCGGTGCGGCTGAAGCGAGCGGCAGAACTGCTCGATCTCGTCGGCCTGTCGGAGAAGGCGAAAGCCTATCCGGCGTCGCTGTCCGGTGGCCAGAAGCAGCGTGTCGGCATTGCCAGGGCGCTTGCCGCGCGGCCAGCGCTACTTCTGTCGGACGAGGCGACCTCGGCGCTCGACCCGGAGACGACCCGCTCCATCCTTGCCTTGCTGAAAGATATCAACCGGCGGCTCGGCCTGACGATCGTGCTGATCACCCATGAGATGGAGGTGATCCGCTCGATCGCCGGCCGCGTGGCGGTGATCGACGCCGGGCGCATTGTCGAGGAAGGGCCAGTCTGGTCGGTGTTCGCCGATCCACGTTCCGAGATCACCCGCAGCCTGCTCGGCGCCATCCGCCCGCAGCTTCCGCCGGAGCTGGCGGCGCGGCTGCTGCCGGCGGGCGGCACCGAAACGATCTTGCGCGTCGACGTGGCAGGCGAGGCCGCGCGGGCGCCGCTGCTGTCCGACCTCGCCGCCGCCGTGCCCGGTGCTTTTCGCCTCATCCATGGCGGCATCGACCATATCCAGCAACAGCCGGTCGGAACGCTGTTCCTCTCCATCCCCGGCAATCACGCAAGCCACCTCGCAGAAGTGATCACATTCCTGAAGTCCCGCCAGGCGCGGGTGGAGGTACTTGGCCATGTCGCCGATCCTGTTTGAGCTTCTGTTGCGATCGATCTGGGAGACGGTGCTGATGACGGCCGCCTCCGGCCTGATTTCCCTGGTCTGCGGCCTGCCGCTCGGGCTGGCGCTGATTGCCACCGAACGCGGCGGCATTGCCGAAAGCCCGTGGGTGAACCGCGTGCTCGGCGCCGTCATCAACGGCTTCCGCTCGGTGCCCTTCATAATCCTTCTGGTGGCGCTGATCCCGGTGACACGGCTGATCGTCGGCACGTCGATCGGCACATGGGCGGCGATCGTGCCGCTGTCGATCGCCGCCACGCCCTACTATGCGCGCATCGCCGAAGTGTCGCTGCGCGAGGTTGACCACGGCCTGATCGAGGCGGCGCGCGCCATGGGCGGCAACCGCTGGACGATCATCCGCGAGGTGCTGGTGCCGGAAGCGCTGCCTGGCATCGTCGCCGGCTTCACGGTGACGCTGGTCACACTCATCGGCGCCTCGGCGATGGCGGGCGCCATCGGCGCCGGCGGGCTGGGCGACCTCGCCATCCGCTACGGCTATCAGCGGTTCGAGACGTCGGTGATGATCGCCGTGGTGATCGTGCTGATCATCCTGGTCTGCGGCATCCAGTGGGTGGGTGACCGGCTGGTGGCGAGACTGGATCGGCGGGGGTGATGAGCCGGCTGAACGTTGACCGGAGCCTCCCCAATTTTCGTCATACCAGGGCGGAGCAGCCGCGAAGCGGCGTCGCGGAGACCCTGGTATCCATGCCGGGACCTCGACCGAAAGTGCAGCGGATCAGATTCTGCGCCGTCGCAACGCTCTGAGGTCGCGGGTCTGCGCCGCGTCGCTACGCTCCTTGCTCCGCCCGCGGATGACGAAGACGTTTCGGCTAATCGCCAAGGCAGTCCATCGACGCAACCGGGCTAGCCTCTCAATCTTATCCCTTCCGGGTCGAAGAATGGCATCGGCGCGACGACCGCGCGTACTGGCTTGCCGTCTATGTCGATGCTGAGTCCGGTTCCGACCGAGGTGAACGGCAACCGCAAATGCGCTGTCTTTCCGATCGTCGTCGGAGACGGAAACGACATGTGCTGCGGCGATCACGGCGCGGTGAGGAACCGGCACAAGGATCGACAGTTTTAGCCGGCGCGTTGCTTTTCCGTTGCTTCGCGATCGACGACTCCTGCCGACAGCACGACGCCGAATTTTTCCCAGGCTTGCCGTGGGGTATAGTACCCCAGGGCCACATCGCGCAGCACCTGATCGGCATCGCGCTCACGCGGATCGCCATAGCCGCCACCGCCCGGCGTGCCGACGCGCACGCGGTCCCCGGTCTTCAGCGGAATGTCCTGCTCCTTGGAGAGGTGCGGCGGTATGTGCTGCTCGCCATTGCGGAAGACGATCACCCTGTTGGGCTCGCCATCCCCACCGCCAAGGGCGCCCTGCGGGCCGAAGCGGCCATGGTCCATGACGAAGGAGGCACGCGCCTCGCCGCGCAGGATCTCGACCTCGTAGGCGAGGCCAAAACCGCCGCGATGCTTGCCGGCGCCGCCCGAGCCTTCGCGCAAGGCATAGTGCCGGTAAAGCACCGGAAAGGCCTGCTCCATGATCTCGACCGGCGGCGACTTGGAGATGCCGATGGTCGAGCAGCCATTGGTGAGGCCGTCATGGCCTGAATTGCCGCCATAGCCGCCGCCAGAAATCTGGTACATGACGTAGTCGCGGCCGCGCGCGGGATCGTTGCCGCCGAGCGCGAAATTGCCGCTGGAGCCGGCTGGAGCCGCCGTCACCTTGTCCGGCAACGCCTGCACCATGGCCGCGAACACCGCCTCGGCGATGCGCTGCGACACCTCGGCCGCACAGCCCGATACGGGGCGCGGATACTTCGCGTCGAGGAAGGTGCCTTCCGGCCGCTTGACGATCAGGGGCTCGAAAGCGCCGGCGCTGATCGGCACATCGGGGAAGATGTGGCGCATGGCGAGATAGACCGAGGACAGGGTCGTCGCCAGCACGCTGTTCATCGGCCCCGCACAGGGCTTTGACGACCCTGAAAAGTCGAAAGTCAGCGTGTCGCCCTTCTTGTCGACGGCGAGCGCGATGGTCAGCGGTTCGTTGACCACCCCGTCGGAATCGACAAAGGCCTTGGAGCGATAGGTGCCGTCGGGAATGGCCGCTATGTTGGCGCGCATCTGTTCGGCGGCACGGCGGCGCAGTTCAGCGATCGCTTCGACAACCGTTTCATCCCTGTAACGATCCAGGATTCCATTGAGCCTGTCCTGGCCGATCAGCAGCGCGGCGGCCTGGGCCCGGATGTCGCCGATGCGCTGGTCGGCAACCCGGATGTTGGAGCAGATGATGGCGTAGATTTCGGGATCGAGCACGCCCTTCTTGAACAGCTTTACCGGCGGCAGCCGCAGGCCCTCCTGCTCGACCGCGGTGGCCGAGGCCGAAAAGCCGCCCGGCACCGAACCGCCAATGTCGGGCCAATGGCCTGTGTTCGACAACCAGCAGAAGATCTTTTCACCCCTATAGACCGGCATGACGAAGCGCACATCCATCAGATGCGTGCCGCCGAGATAGGGGTCGTTGACGATATAGATGTCGCCCGGCTCAGGCGGCAGGCAGCGGCCATCGGCGATCATCTCGATCACCGTCCTGGTCGAATATTGCATGACGCCGACAAACACCGGCAGGCCCTGGCTGCCTTGTGCGATCAGCGAGCCATCGACGGCCGAATAGATGCCGTCCGAGCGGTCATTGGCCTCGGCGATCACCGGCGAGAAAGCGGCGCGGGAAAAGGTCAGGTCCATCTCGTCGCAGACCTGCTGCAACGCGGCCTGGAGAACCGAAAGGGTAATGGCGTCGAGCTTCATTTCAGGCCTCGCCAATGTCGATGATGATGTTGCCGTCGGCGTCCGATCGCGCGCGGTCGCCGGGTTCGAGCACGGTCGTCGCGTCCATCTGTTCGAGGATCGCCGGGCCTTCGATGACCGCGTCGAGCGGCAGCTTTTCCCTGATATACACCGGCGTGTCATGCCAGCGCCCGCCATACCAGACCGGCCTGATCTCGCGCCGCGCCTCATCGAGCGTCTTTGCCCGCCCGACCGGATCGATCAGGCGTGACAAGTCGATCGCCGGACGCACGCCGGTGACCGAGGTGTTGAGGTTGACGAGATTGGCGCGGATTTCCGGCAGCTCCACCTTGAAGCGGGCGAAATAGGCTTTTTCGAACAGGGACTGCAATTCGTGCCGGGTAACCGACGAGGACGGCAACGGCACGTTGATGATGTGGGTCTGGCCGACGAATTGCATGTCGGTGGAGTGGGTGACGCGGATCGTTTCCGGCCTCACCGCTTCCTTGGCAATCAGCGCCTCGCCTTCGTTACGGTGCCGTTCCAATGCTCGGTGGAGCTGGCTTTCATCAAGCACGGCCACGGGTTGGTTGATGGTGTTGACGAAGTCATGGCGCAGATCGGCGACGACGCAGCCGAGCGCATTGGTGATGCCGGGACGCGCTGGCACCAGTACTTTGGGCAGGCCGAGTTCGCGCGCGAGCGCCGTCGCATGCAGCGGCCCGGCGCCGCCGAAGGCGAACAGCGCGAAATCGCGGGGATCATGGCCGCGCGATACCGAGACCATGCGGATGGCGCCGGCCATCTTCATATTGCCGAGCCTGAGCACCGCGCCCGCCGCCTCGACACCCGACAGGCCCGTCGCCTTGCCGATCCTGTCCTCGAAGATGCCGGTGACGCGCTCTGATGTGACCGGATTGTCGACGGCGAGCAGCTTCTTCGGCGCCAGCCTGCCGAGTACCAGATTGGCGTCCGTGATCGTCGGCTCGGTCCCGCCGCGCCCGTAGCAGATCGGGCCGGGATTGGCGCCCGCACTTTCCGGACCGACCTGGATTAGGCCGGCCGCGTCGACGCGGGCGATCGAGCCGCCGCCGGCGCCGACCGTGTGCACCGCCA
Source organism: Mesorhizobium sp. B2-5-13 (assembly GCF_006440535.1). Lineage (NCBI taxonomy): Bacteria > Pseudomonadati > Pseudomonadota > Alphaproteobacteria > Hyphomicrobiales > Phyllobacteriaceae > Mesorhizobium > Mesorhizobium sp. B2-5-13. The sequence goes on from NZ_VFUI01000011.1 coordinate 19,836, forward strand.
CCATCGGCACATGGATCGGCATGGCATATTCGATCTCGATCTCGTTCGAGACCGCCGGTTCGGCGTTGCGGATCAGCGCCACGTCGGTCGAGGTGCCGCCCATGTCGTAGGTGACGAGATTTTCGAAGCCGGCGCGCTTGCCCGTATAGGCGGCGGCGATGACGCCGGAGGCGGGGCCCGACATGACCGTCTTGGCCGATTCACGTGTGACGAAGCGCGCCGAGATCATGCCGCCATTGCCATTCATGATGAGAAAATCGCGGGCATAGCCCTTGTCGGCCAATTCCGTGCGCAGACGCTCGACATAGCGCTCCAGGATCGGCTGCACCGAGGCGTTGACCGAGGCGGTGACGCCGCGCTCGAATTCGCGCGCTTCGGACAACAGCGCGTGGCCCGTGGTGATGTAGCCGTTCGGCCAGAATTCGGCGGCGATTTCGGCGGCGCGGCGCTCATGCGACGGGTTGGCGTAGGAATGCAGAAAATGGATGACGAGGGATTCGCAGCCGGCCGCGATCAGCGCCTTTACCGCCTCGCGCATCTCGGCCTCATCAAGCGGCGTGCGGACGGCGCCTGATGCCTCGACGCGTTCGGACACCTCCAGGCGCAGATTGCGCGGGATGACCGGAACGAACGTGCCCGTCATGCCGTAGGGTTGCGGCCGCGTGCGCCGCCCAAGCTCGATCACGTCGCGAAAACCGCGCGTGGTGATCATGCCGGTTTTGGCCAGCCGGCGCTCCAGCACCGCATTGGTGGTGGTGGTCGTGCCATGCACGATGAGGTCGATGCCGTCGATCGGAAAGCCGGTGGCGCCGAGCGCCGAAACCACGCCAAAGGCCTGGTTGTCGACCGTGGTCGGGGTCTTGGCCAGATACACCTTGCCACCGTCCTTGCCGTCGATCAGGAGCAGGTCGGTGAAAGTTCCGCCGACATCGATACCGGCGACGACGCTGCCCAGGGAATCCGGCGGCTGCACCGAAAAATTCTCTTTCATTGTCGAAACCCGAAATGCTGGGACTACGGATATGCCACAGTTTGGAAAGGTGTTTTACGGCGGCATCTTGACGCAAATATCGTTTGTATACTAATAAATTCCGGACACAAGAGCTTACCGCTTCGGTAGTGTGCATGGCACGCCGGAACCTGAATGGTTCGGGCGCGCACGGGAAAGTTTGGCGCCCGGGTCTGTAACTGGGCGAGAAGGTTGGAATTGATGAACACCACGCCCGCGTTCAATACCGCTGAAGCCCGCCCGCTGCAGTTTCCGATTCCGGCCAATGTCTATGCCGAGACGGTCGTCTCGGTGAAGCACTACACCGACCGGCTGTTCTCGTTCCGCATCACGCGCCCGCAGTCGCTGCGCTTCCGCTCGGGCGAGTTCGTGATGATCGGCCTGCCCAATGCCGAGAAGCCGGTATATCGCGCCTACTCCGTCGCCAGCCCGGCCTGGGACGAAGAGCTGGAATTCTTCTCGATCAAGGTGCCGGACGGCCCGCTGACCTCGGAACTGCAGAAGATCCAGGTCGGCGACACGGTCATCATGCGCCAGAAGTCGACCGGCACGCTGGTTGTCGACGCGCTGACCCCGGCCAAGCGCCTGTTCATGATCTCGACCGGCACCGGCATCGCGCCCTTTGCCAGCCTGCTGCGCGACCCCGACACCTACGAGAAATTCGATCAGCTGATCCTGACCCACACCTGCCGCGACAATGCCGAGCTAATCTACGGCCAGGAGTTGGTGGCGGCACTGGAAAGCGACCCGCTGATCGGCGAGCTGACCGCCGGCCGCGTCACGCTGTACAATTCAACGACCCGCGAGGAGTCGGCATGCATGGGCCGCATCACCGCGCTGATCGGCTCCGGCAAATTCTACAGTGATCTCGGCATTGAGAAGCTCGATCCCGAGACCGACCGCATCATGATCTGCGGCTCGATGCACATGTTGAAGGACGTCAAGGAGCTGGCCGAAAGCCTCGGCTTCCAGGAAGGTTCGCTCAGCCACCCCGCGAGCTTCGTCGTCGAGCGGGCCTTCGTCGGCTGAGACCAGCGCGTCTCCCGGAAACCTGATTTTGACCTTCCGGTCAAAAATCAGCTGCTTTCGCGGCCTTTTTCAGCTATCCCTCGCCTGAGGACTCGTGAAGCGCGGCTTCGCGGGTTATCGTCGTGCGTGTCGCCCAAAAGTGTCTAGGTTTTGGGAGAACGATGCGCACCAAGAGCGCACGCCGCTGAACGAAAGGGCAGGAGATGAGCAGCACAATCCGCGAAGCCGATCTTGGCACCAAGGTGACGCCGCTGCCGGCACGCGCAGCCGCCAATACGCCGGTGCCGCTGGACCATCACATCGCGCGCAATCCGGGCCTGAAACTCGACCTCGGTTTTCTGGAATCGGTGCGTAGCGTCAACCGCTCGGCGCTGGAGCGCCGCGTCGCCAGCCTGACCAAGCGGCGCTCGATCAAGGCCGACAACCAGGCCGCCTGGCTGCTGCGGGCGATCGCCTGCATGGACCTGACGACGCTCAACTCCAACGACACCGAGGAGCGGGTGCGCCGGCTCTGTGCCAAGGCGATCAACCCGCTGCGCCGCGACATCATGGAAGGCCTCGGCATTGCGGGCGAATCCATCCGGCCGGCCGCCGTCTGCGTCTACCATCCCTTCGTCGCCACGGCGGTCGACGCCGTGCGCGGCACCGGCATCCACGTCGCCGCCGTCTCCACCGCGTTCCCGCATGGTCTGGCGCCGCTGTCGACCCGGCTGCAGGAGATCGAGGCCTCGGTGAAGGACGGAGCCGACGAGATCGATGTCGTCATTCCGCGCGGCCTGGTGTTCGGCGCCAAGTGGCGCGAGCTTTACAACGAAATCGTTTCGATGCGCGCCGCCTGCGGTGACGCGCATCTGAAGGTCATTTTGGGAACCGGCGATCTCGCCACGCTGCGCAACGTCATGCTTGCCTCGATGGTGGCGATGATGGCGGGCGCCGATTTCATCAAGACCTCGACCGGCAAGGAAAGTGTCAACGCCACATTGCCCGTCGGGCTTGCCATGGTGCGCGCCATCAGGGCCTATTTCGAGGAGACCGGCTATCTCATCGGCTTCAAGCCGGCCGGCGGCATTTCCACCGCGAAAGTGTCGCTCGACTGGCTGGTGCTGATGAAGGAGGAGCTCGGCCGGCCGTGGCTGGAACCGGAGCTGTTCCGCTTCGGCGCCTCGAGCCTGCTGACCGACATCGAGCGCCAGCTCGAGCATCATCTGACCGGGCATTATTCGGCCAATCATCGCCACGCGATGGCCTGAGGCAAGCGAGGCTTTGAACGTGGAGCCATACGCAACGCCTGCCCTGACAACTATCTGGAGCGCTTCATGAACATTCTCGAACGCTATCACGCCATGGAATACGGCCCGGCGCCGGAAGCTCGTAATGAGGCGGACGCCTGGTTCGCGGCGCGCGATTTCGGCAAGGCGCTGTTCATCGGCGGCGATTGGAAGGCGGCGAGCGGCGGCAAGACCTTCGACACCAGCGAGCCATCTTCCGGCAAGCTGCTGGCCAAAGTCTCCGACGCCAATGCCGCCGATATTGACGCCGCGGTTTCCGCAGCAGCCAAGGCGCTGCCGAAATGGAGCGCCAGCACCGGCTACCAGCGCGCGAAAGCGCTCTACGCCATCGGCCGCGCCATGCAGCGCCACCAGCGCCTGTTCGCGGTGCTGGAGACAATCGACAACGGCAAGCCGATCCGCGAAAGCCGCGACATCGACGTGCCGCTGGCGATCCGCCATTTCATCCATCATGCCGGCTGGGCGCAGGCGCTGGACCGGGATTTTCCCGGCCACAAGGGTGTCGGCGTCGTCGGCCAGATCATCCCGTGGAACTTTCCGCTGCTGATGCTGGCCTGGAAGATCGCGCCGGCGCTTGCGGCGGGCTGTACCGTGGTGCTGAAGCCCGCCGAATTCACGCCACTCACCGCCATCTTGTTCGCCGAGATATGCGAACGCGCCGGTGTGCCGAAGGGCGTCGTCAATATAGTCCAGGGCGGTCCGGAAGCCGGTGCTGCGATCGTCAATCACCCCGGCATCCAGAAGATCGCCTTCACCGGCTCGTCCGAGGTCGGCAAGATCATCCGCAAGGCCACGGCGGGGTCAGGGAAAAAACTGTCGCTGGAACTCGGCGGCAAGTCGGCCTTCATCGTCTTCGAGGACGCCGATCTCGATAGCGCCGTGGAAGGGCTGGTCGACGGCATCTGGTTCAATCAGGGCCAGGTCTGCTGCGCCGGTTCGCGCCTGCTGGTGCAGGAAGGCATCGCCGACGCCTTAATCGCCAAGGTCAAGGTCAGGATGAGCCGACTGCGTGTCGGCAGCCCGCTCGACAAGAACACCGATATCGGCCCGCTGGTCGACCTGACCCAGCTCGACCGCGTCAAGGGACTGATCGCCGAGGGCGCCAGGCAGGGCGCCGTCTGCTGGCAGCCCGATGCAACGCTGCCGTCGTCGGGTTACTATCATCTGCCGACGCTCGCCACTGGCGTTTCGCCGGCTAATATCCTGGCGCGGGAAGAAGTGTTCGGGCCTGTGCTCGCCACCATGACCTTCCGCAACACCGAGGAAGCGATCGAGCTCGCCAACAACACGCGCTATGGCCTGGCGGCCTCGGTGTGGAGCGAGAACGTCAATCTTGCCCTCCATGTCGCACCGCAGCTGAAGGCCGGCGTGGTCTGGGTCAACGGCACCAACATGTTCGACGCCGCCTGCGGCTTCGGCGGCTATCGCGAAAGCGGCTTCGGCCGCGAAGGCGGGCGCGAGGGCATGTTCGAATATCTCGCGGCGAAACTGCCGCTCGGCCCGGTCATCAAACCGGCGACATCCTCCGCGCAGCCCGTCGAGCAGGCCGATGGCGTGGCAATCGACCGCACGGCAAAGCTGTTCATCGGCGGCAAGCAAGTGCGCCCCGACGGCAATTACTCGATTGCCGTCGCGACGGCCAAGGGCAAACTCGCCGGCGAAGTCGGGCTCGGCAGCCGCAAGGATATCCGCGATGCGGTTTCGGCCGCCCGCGCCTGCAAGAGCTGGCCGGAGGCGACCGCTTATAACAGGTCCCAGGTGCTTTATTACCTGGCCGAGAACCTTTCCGGCCGCGCAAGCGAGTTTGCCGCCCGCCTCACCGAACTAACCGGGGCCAATGCCAAGGCCGCGCGCGACGAGGTGGAGCTCTCGATCGAACGGCTGTTTCTCTATGCCGGCCTCGCCGACAAGTTCGAGGGCCGCGTCCACCAGCCGCCGGCCCGAGCCGTGACGCTGGCGCTGCATGAGCCGGTCGGTGTCGTCGGCATCGTCGCGCCGGACAATCAGCCCCTGCTCGGCTTCATCTCGCTGGTCGCGCCGGCGCTGGCCATGGGCAACACGGTGATCGCCGTGCCATCCGAGCGCTATCCGCTGCTCGCCACCGATCTCTATCAGGTCATCGAATATTCCGACGTGCCGGCCGGCGCCATCAACATCGTAACCGGCCGCAGCGCCGAACTTGCCGGCGTGCTGGCCAAGCACGACGACGTCGACGGGCTCTGGCTGTTCACTGACGCCGAGACCTGCGCCAAGGCGGAAGCCGCCTCCATCGGCAACCTCAAGCGCGTCTGGAGCGGCAATGGCCGCAGCCTCGACTGGGCCTCGGAAGAAGCCGCCGGCGATGCCTTGCTGCGCCGCGCCATCGAGGTGAAGAATGTCTGGGTGCCTTACGGGGACTGATGTTTGCGGTTGGTGATCGCGTTCGGGCTTGACGCCCGAACATATGTTCTTTAACGAGAAAAAACATCTTTATCAGTGAACTGGCATAGGCCGGACGATCGCGCCTGACTGGCACATGACGCCTTCGCCGGCCGCCGATAAAGGCAATTGACCCAAGCAGGCGAGGAAAAGATATGGCGAATCTGGCAGGCAAGGTCGTTGTCATCACGGCGGCGGCGCAAGGCATCGGCAAGGCAAGCGCGCTGGCCTTCGCCAAGGCCGGCGCCACCGTCCATGCCACCGACATCAACGAGACGCTGCTGGCGGAACTCGCCAAGGCCTCCGGCATCAAGACCCGCAAGGTCGACGTGCTCAACGACGAGGCGGTCAATGCCGCCTTTGCCGAGATCGGCGCCGTCGATGTGCTGTTCAACTGCGCCGGTTTCGTCCATTCGGGCTCGATCCTGGAGATGAAGGACACCGATCTCGATTTCGCCTTCAATCTCAATGTACGCGCCATGATCCGCACCATCCGGGCGGTACTGCCCGGCATGCTGGAGCGCGGCGACGGATCGATCATCAACATGGCTTCGCTCGCGAGTTCGACCAAGGGCGTGCCGAACCGCTTCGCCTATGGCGTCACCAAGGCGGCGGTCATCGGCCTGACCAAGGCGGTCGCCGCCGACTATGTCGGCAAGGGCATACGCTGCAACGCCATTTGCCCCGGCACCGTCGAAAGCCCGTCGCTGCAGGACCGCATGCACGCCCAGGGCGATTACGACGCCGCCCGCGCCGCCTTCATCGCCCGCCAGCCGATGGGCCGGCTCGGCACGCCGGAGGAAATCGCCGATCTCGCTGTCTACCTGGCCGGAGCCACCTACACATCGGGTCAGGCCTATAATATCGACGGCGGCTGGTCGATCTGAGCGCCGTCTGGAGACAATCGCGGGTAACCGGACGATCGGACTTGATGAAGGATCGGGAAGTCTGAAAATCCCGCTCGCCGGCTGTCAAAACACGCTGTCCACGCTTGTCGTGAAGCAGGCCGGTGGCTACGGTCCGCCCGGTTCCAGAGGGGCTGATGCCTCGGCGGAGAGTTTGTAGAACGGCCACGAGGCCGCAATCAGGAGAAGATGCATGAAACTGCTGCGCTATGGCGAGATGGGGAGCGAACGTCCCGGCCTGCTCGATGCGGATGGAACGATCCGCGATCTCTCCGCCCATGTCGCCGATATTGCCGGCACCACGCTTCATCCGGCCTCGCTGGATATGCTGTCGAAGCTCGACGCGAAGTCGCTGCCGGTGGTTTCCGGCAAGCCGCGCCTTGGCGCCTGCGTTGCCGGCACCGGCAAGTTCATCTGCGTCGGCCTCAACTATTCCGACCATGCCGCAGAAACCGGCGCCACCGTGCCGCCTGAGCCGATCATCTTCATGAAGGCAAGCTCGGCCATCGTCGGCCCGGACGACGACGTGCTGATCCCGCGTGGTTCCGAGAAGACCGACTGGGAAGTCGAGCTCGGCGTGATTATCGGCAGAAAAGCCAAATATGTCAGCGAAGCCGATGCGCTCGACTACGTCGCTGGCTATTGCGTCGCGCACGACGTGTCGGAACGCGCCTTCCAGGCCGAGCGCCAGGGCCAGTGGACGAAAGGCAAGAGCTGCGACACGTTCGGCCCGACCGGCCCGTGGCTGGTGACCAAGGACGAAGTGGCCGACCCGCACAACCTTAAAATGTGGCTGACGGTCAACGGCAAGACGATGCAGAACGGCTCGACCAGGACCATGGTCTATGGCGTTGCCTATCTCGTCTCCTATCTTAGCCAGTTCATGTCGCTGCACCCCGGCGACATTATTTCGACAGGCACCCCGCCCGGCGTCGGCCTCGGCATGAAGCCGCCAGTGTTCTTGAAGGCCGGCGATGTGGTGGAGCTGGGTATCGAGGGGCTGGGACAGCAGAAGCAGACGTTCAGGGCTGACGTTTAAGCGCGCCCTTCCCTTCTCCCACAACAACAAGGGGAGAAGGCAAGAAGCGTTGGCGCGTCCTACTTCAGCACCTTCCCATCCGGCCCAAACCGATACGTCTTCGCCGGATCGGGCGTCGTATAAAGCGTGGCGCCGGGTTCGGCGTCGTAGACACCGAAAATCCGCACGGTGATCAGGCCGGCCTTCTCGCAATCCAGATAAAGATTGGTGTCGGCGCCGAGATGCTCGGCATGGACGACAGTGCCCTTCCAGGCGCCGGATTTCGGATCGACGGTCAGGTGCTCGGGCCGCACGCCGATGGTCTTGGCTGTCTCGCCGAGCCGGGCGCCGTCGACGAAATTCATCTTCGGCGAGCCTATGAAGCCGGCGACAAACTCGTTTGCCGGCGAATTGTAGAGCTCCATCGGGCCGCCGATCTGCTCGATTCGGCCCGCATTGAGCACAACGATTTTGTCGGCGAGCGTCATCGCCTCGACCTGGTCGTGGGTGACATAGATCATCGTCGCCTTGAGCCGGCGATGCAGCTGCGCTATTTCCAGCCGTGTGTTGACGCGCAACGCCGCATCGAGGTTCGACAAGGGCTCGTCGAACAGGAACAGTTTTGGCTCGCGCACCACGGCGCGGCCGATGGCGACGCGCTGGCGCTGGCCGCCGGAGAGTTCCGCCGGCCGTCTTTCGAGATAAGGTTCCAGCGACAGCATGGACGAGGCAACACCGATGCGGCGATCGATTTCCGCCGCCGGCGTGTTCGCCTGCTTGAGGCCGAGGCCCATATTGTTCTTCACCGTCAGATGCGGATAAAGCGCATAGGTCTGGAACACCATGGCGATGCCGCGTTTTGCCGGCGGCGTGACGGAGACGTCGTCGCCATCGATCAGCACCCGGCCCGAGGTCGAATCCTCCAGCCCGGCGATGACGCGGAGCAAGGTCGACTTGCCGCAGCCCGAAGGCCCGACAAAGACAACGAACTCGCCGTCCGTCACTTCGAGGTCGATGCCCTTCAGCACCTCGACCGGCCCAAAGGCCTTCTTCACGTTCTCGATCTTCAACGAGCCCACGGCAGTCCTCCAAATTGATGCGTGGGCGCGAAAGCACCCCCCTCTGGCCTGCCGGCCATCTCCCCCTCAAGGAAGGAGGTTGGCAGCATCGACCCAGGCTTTCTTCTTGCAATGTTGGTGATTGGCGAAGGCAACCGAGACAGTCGATCTCCCCCCTTGAGGGGAAGATGTCCGGTAGGACAGAGGGGGGCGCCGTAGGGCGCTGACGACGACAGCCTGGTCACAGTCGCACCGCCTTGCCGCTGCGCACGCTCTCGTCGGCGGCAAGGCAGACGGCGAGCGACCGCACCGCGTCGTCCATGTGTCTGGTGAGATCGATGTCCTCGCGGATTGCCTTGAGGACAAAAGCCTGTTCGAGATCGCAGAGATCCTGATGACCGGGTTCGCCTTCCATCGACAGCATCTCGTCCGGCTTGGCGAATCTGCCGTCCGGCCCGGTCGCGGCGCTGTGCAGACGGATGGTCGAAGTCTTGGTGTGGGTGTCGATATCGTCGGACCTCACGCCCTCCTTCATGACGATCGACACGCAGCCCTTGGGCGACATGACATCCTTCACGAAGAAGGCTGTCTCGGAAATCATCGGACCCCAGCCGGCCTCGTACCAGCCGACCGAGCCGTCATCGAACAGCACCTGCAGATGGCCGTAATTGTACATGGAGGGCACCACCTCGTCTGTCAGCCGCACGCCCATGCCACGCACCTCGACCGGTTTGGCGTCGGTGATCTGCAGCATGACGTCGAGATAGTGCACGCCGCAATCGACGATCGGCGATGTCGTCCGCATCAACTGCTTGTGCGTCTCCCAGGTATGCCCCGAGGATTGCTGATTGAGGTTCATGCGGAACACGTAAGGACCGCCGAGCTTGCGCGCCTCGGCGATCAGCCTGATCCAGGACGGGTGATGGCGCAGGATGTAGCCGATCACCAGTTTCTTGCCATTGGCCTTGGCTGCGGCGACGACGCGCTTGGCGTCCGCCACCGTCGTTGCCAGCGGCTTTTCGACGAAGACATGGCAGCCGGCCTCGAACGCCTTTACCGCATAATCGGCATGGCTGTCCGAATAGGTGGCGACGCAGGCGACGTCGGGTTTTTCCTCGCGCAGGGCGTCGTCGAATGAGCGCCTGATGCCATAGCCGGACAGCCCTCCAGGCAACGGCACGTCGGAGCGATTGACCAGCGCCGCGATCTGAAAACCCGGATTGGTGTGATAGGCCAGCGCATGGCTGCGGCCCATATTGCCGAGGCCGGCGACGATTACTCGGAGGGGATTTGGGACGCGAAGGGGTGATTCTGAACTCACTTGACGGCTCCGGAAGTAATGCCGCGGATCAGCTGCCGCGAGAAGATGACGTAGAGGATCAGCACCGGCAGGATCGCCAGCGAGAGCGCGGCTAGGATGGCGTTCCAGTTGGTGACGAATTGGCCGAGGAAAAGCTGGGCGCCGAGCGTCACCGTCTTGGTCTCTTCCGACGGCGCCAGGATCAGCGGGAACCACAGATCGTTCCAGATCGGAATCATGGTGAAGACGGCGACCGTCGCCATCGACGGCCGCACCAGCGGCACCACCAGGCGGAAGAAGATGGTGTATTCGGACAGGCCGTCGATGCGGCCGGCGTTCTTCAGGTCGTCGGAGACCTGCTTCATGAATTCGGACAGGATGAAGACGGCCAGCGGCAGGCCTTGCGCGGTGTAGACCAGGATCAGCGCCGTCAGCGTGTTGACCAGCCCGCTCGCTACCATCAATTGCAGGATGGCGACGGTGGCGAGGCGGATCGGGATCATGATGCCGAGCGCCAGGTAAAGCCCCATCAGCGTGTTGCCGCGAAAGCGGTACTCCGACAGCGCGAAGGCAGCCATGGCGCCGAACAGCAGCACGAAGAACAGCGAGCCGACGGTGACGACGAGACTGTTCTGGAAATAATGGATGAAGTCACCCTGGCCGATCACCGTGGTGTAGCCGATCATGTCGAAGGTTTTCGGCGTCGGCGGCGTCAGCGGCGCGCCGAAGATGCCGGCGCGCGACTTGAACGAATTCATGATGACCAGAACCACCGGGAAAAGCGCGATAGCCGTGTAGGTCAGCAGAATCGCGTGGGCGCCGATGGTGCGCGGGAGTGAACGGGTGGCGATGCTCATCTCTTGCCCCTCAGAACTGGTAGCGACGCAGGCGCGTCTGGATGAGGAAGAGGTAGACGCAGACACCGCCGAGGATGATCAGGAACATGATCGTGGCGATGGTCGCGCCCATGTTGGGGTCGCCGACCTGCAACTGGAAGCCGAAGAAGGCGCGGTAGAGGAAGGTGCCGAGGATATCGGTCGAATAGTTCGGCCCGGCGAGCGCGCCTTGCGCGGTGTAGATCAGGTCGAAGGCGTTGAAATTGCCGACGAAGGTGAGGATCGAGATGATGCCAATCGAGGGCAGGATCAGCGGCAACTTGATCTTCCAGAACTGCGACAGGCCGGTGATGCCATCACATTCGGCGGCCTCGATCACCTCTTCGGGGATCGACAGCAGCGCTGCATAGATCAGCATCATCGGGATGCCGATGAACTGCCACACGGAGATCAGGCTGAGCGCGGTCAGCGCGTACTGCTCCTTGCCGAGCCACGGCGTGAACAGGCTCTTCAGGCCGACGAAGTCGAGCAGATGCGGCGCCACGCCCCACAGCGGCGACAGGATCAGCTTCCAGGCGAAGCCGACGATGACGAAGGACAGGATGGTCGGCACGAAGATCGCGGTTCGATAGAAGGCCGAGAACCGGAGCTTCGGGCTGGACAGGAGCGCGGCCAAAAGCACGCCGACCGGGTTTTGCACCAGCATGTGGATGATGAAGAACCAGACGTTGTTGCGCAGCGCGTTCCAGAAATTCACCGACCAGTTCGGGTCGCCGAACAAAGTGCGGAAATTGTCCAGGCCGACGAAGATCTGGGACTGGTCGACGTTGCGGAACAGCGAAAGCTGCAGCGTGCCGGCCAGCGGCAGGATCATGATTGCCGTATAGACCAGCACCGCCGGCGCCAGGAAGACGGCGATATGCCAGCGGAACGGTCTTTTCGGTCGTGTTTGTGCGGCCATGAGTTCGGTCCCCGCCGTCTCTCGGTTCCAGGCGATGTGATGCTAGGTGATGCCTCGATGCATGACCCAACCTTGCCCGGCGCGGCAAGACAAGGCCTGCGACTGATCAGCTAGCCTTCCCCAACAAGAGCAAGGGTAAGGCCGTGAGGCAGAGCCGACAATCGCAATATGGAACAGGATAATCCGGAACCGGCCGGGCACGCGCCCAGCCGGCTCCGTTGCCTGAGCTCTTACTTGGCCGGCTTATACCAGCTGTCGAGGCCGGTCTGCAGCTTCTTGGCCGCGGCTTCGGGCGTATCGGTGCCGTTGATGACGTTGGCCGATTCAACCCAGGTCTCGTTTTCGAGGTTCGGCGTGCCGCGCGACAGGATCTGGTAGGTCGAGCGGATCGTCGACTTGCACTTGCCGCGCCAGGAGACGAATTCCTGTGCCAGCGGGTCCTGCATCTTCACCGGTGCTGAGTTCAGACTGAAGAAGCCCGGCAGCGCGTTGGCGTAGATGGTGGCGAAGTCAGGCGAGGCCACCCAGGACAGGAAGGTCTTGGCCGCGTCCGCATGCTTGGAAGCCGCATTCAAGCCCATGCCGATATCGGTATGGTCGGAGATGTAGCAGGTGTCGCCGGCCTTCTCGACCGGCGGCGGGAAGGCGCCCATCTTGAACTGGGCCTGCGTGTTGAACAGGCCGATTTCCCACGAGCCGGCCGGGTAGATGGCGGCGCGGCCGAGCGTGAACAGGTTCTGGCTGTCCGGATAGGTCTGGGCTTCGAAGCCGTCGCCGAGATAAGGCTTCCACTTGGCCAGTTCCTCAAAGGGAGCGACCCAATCCTTGTCGGTCAGCTTCTGATCGCCCTTGATCAGCGCCTTGCGGCCGTCCTCGCCCTTCCAGTAGTTGGGGCCGATGTTCTGGTAGCCCATGGTCGCGGCTTCCCAGAGGTCCTTGGTGCCCATCGCCATCGGGATGTAGGTGCCGTCGGCCTTGATCTTGTCGAGCGCGGCGAAGAACTCGTCGCGGGTCTGCGGCACCTTGATGCCGAGCTTGTCGAACGCGTCCTTGTTGTAGATGAAGCCGTGGATGACCGACGCCATCGGCACGCAGAAGCTCGCCTTGCCGTCATCGGTCTGCCAGGCGGACTTGGCGACGGGCGAGAAGTTTTCCATGCCGGGCAGCGCGGAGAGATCGGCAAGGTTGCCCTTCTTGAACAGTTCGAGCGATTTGTCGAACGGGCGGCAGGTAATCAGGTCGCCCGCCGAACCGGCGGCGAGCTTGGCGCCAAGCGCGGCGTCATATTCGGTCGGAGCCGAGGGGGCGAACACCACCTTGATGCCGGGGTTCTTGGCTTCGAAGGCCGGGATCAGCTTGTCCTTCCAGATGGCAAGGTCGTCGCCGCGCCAGCTTTCGATGTTGAGCGTTACGTCCTCGGCATGAGCCAATCCGGCCGAGCCGAGAATGCTTGTGCCCAGAAGCAGTGCCGTCAGTAGTTTCGTTGTCATGCTCATTCTCCCTGTTGACCTTTTTCAGGTTCGGTTTTGATGAGAACCTAGGCTTTGGAGCCCTTGTTCCCCTCGATCGCGGAAAGGGCTGGCCGCAGCTTATGGCCCGTCCGTTCCAGTATCTTCTGCGCCGCGTCGGCGCTGTCGGCGCCGGCGGCGAGCAGAATGGCGGTCTTGACCGCGCCGCCGCTCTTTTCGAGCAGGCTGGCGGCCTCTTCGTGGCCGCGGCCGCTGACGGCGGCAACGATGCGCGCCGCCCGGTCGCGCAGCTTCATGTTGTCGGCCATGAGGTTGACCATGTAGCCGTCATGGACATGGCCAAGATGAATGGCGGTGAGCGTCGACAACATGTTGAGAGCGATCTTCTGCGCCGTGCCGGCGCCCATGCGGGTGGAGCCGGCGATGACTTCCGGCGGTGTTTCGAGCAGGATGGCGGTGTCGGCCTGCCGGAGCAGAGCCGAGTCCCTGTTGTTGGCGATGCCGATGGTGGCGGCACCCCGGCGCCGCGCATCCTCGATAGCGCGCACCGCATAAGGCGTCGTGCCGCTGGCGGAAAGAGCGATCAGGCAATCGCCCGCGCCGATGCCGGCATTGGCGACCGCGGTCGACGCCTCCTCGGTATCATCCTCGGGCCCGCCGGCCAGTGTCCTGAAGGCTTCGTCGCCGCCGGCGATCAGAATGGCGATGCGGTCGCGCTGGATGCCGAACGTGCCGGGCAGTTCCAGCGCGTCGGCCAGCGCCATCAGGCCGGAGCTGCCGGCCGCGGCATAGGCAAGCTTGCCGCCGCTGCTCAGGCAGCCGGCAATGATCTCGGCTGCCCTGGCGATGGAGGGAATGGCGTTGCGGACGGCCTTCGCGGCCTCGACCTGGGCATCGGCCAGCGAGCCGAGGATCGCTTCGGGAGCCTGGATATCCAGCCCCTCGGCATTCCCATGCAGCGCTTCGGTGCGCGTTTCGGCCATCCCAGTTCCTCCAATCCACAAAACAATACCAAAAAAATACCACTTGTCCACACGCATTAACGAATTCGTGGACAGGAAATCGCTGAGCCGACGAATTTCCCAGTTTTCTCAATCAAATGCGGCTTAATCTTTTTGAAGCGGAAATTAACCCTTGGCTATTGGTATTTTATTGGTATTATCCGCCCGGAGGAGAAATCGCGTGAAATTCGTGCTCGGCATCGATGGCGGCGGCACCAGCTGCAGGGCCGCACTGGCTACAGCGGAGGGCGTTGTCGTCGGCCGCGCCAAAAGCGGCGCCGCCAATATCCGCACCGACCTCACCGGCGCCCGTTCGAACATCGTCGATGCGGCGCGGCAGGCTTTTATCGCCGCCGGGCAAGATCCCGAGCTCATCCCGCAAACACCGGCCATTCTCGGCCTTGCCGGCGCCAATGTCGGCACCTACCGGCAGCAGCTCGAGGCGATCCTGCCGTTCAGCACCAGCCGCGTCGAGACCGATGCGGAAATCGCGCTCGAAGGCGCGGTCGGTTCGGGTGACGGCGCGATGGCGATCCTTGGCACCGGCACAGCCTATATGGCGCGCAAGGATGGCAGATCTCGTGCCATCGGCGGCTGGGGATTCCAGGTCGGCGACCAGGGCAGCGGCGCCCGCATCGGCCGCGACCTCCTGGAACAGACATTGCTCGCGCATGATGGCGTGCGCCAGGCCTCGCCGCTGACCGACAGCATGATGGCCGTTTTCCGCAACAATCCCGAGGACGTGGTCGAATTCACCACCAACGCCAAACCAGGCGATTTCGGCGGCTTCGCGCCGAAAGTGTTCGAACACGCGCAAAAAGGCGACATCGTCGCCAACTGGATCCTCGACAAGGCGGTCGCCGATGTCGAGGCCTCGCTCGGCGCGCTCGAGCTCGCGGCCGGAGCGCCGCTCTGCCTGCTCGGCGGACTGGCACCGCTCTACGCGCCGCGCCTGTCGGCGCGCTACCGCGCCCTGCTGAAGGAACCGCTCGACGATGCGCTAGGCGGTGCGGTGCAGATGGCGGCGCGTCTGTTCGCCAGGACAGAGGCCGCACGATGAGCGATGCCGCCGACCAGATCTTCGCCGCGCTCAAACAATCCTCGCAAAGCGGTGCGCCGCTTTATCTGCAGCTGCGCAAAAGCATCGAGGACGCCGTCAATCGCGGGCTGATCGGCCCGGGCGACGCGCTGCCTTCCGAGCGCGACATCGCCACCAAGGCCGACATTTCGCGCGTCACCGTGCGCAAGGCGGTGCAGGACCTGGTCAAGGGCGGCATATTGGTGCAGCGGCACGGCTCCGGCACCTTCGTGGCGCCGCGCATGGAACGCGTCGAGCAGTCGCTGTCGCGGCTGACCTCCTTCACCGAGGACATGGCGCGGCGCGGCATGGCGGTGCGCTCGGCCTGGCTCGACCGCGGCCTCTACGCGCCGTCGCCCGACGAGATGATGGTGCTCGGCCTGTCGTCGAACGAGCTGGTGGCACGCGTGGCGCGCCTGCGCATCGCCAACGACACGCCGCTGGCGATCGAACGCGCCTCGCTCTCGGCCAGCGTGCTGCCCGACCCGGCCGGCATTGGCTCCTCGCTCTACGCGGCACTGGAACTGACCGGCAACCGGCCGGTGCGCGCCGTGCAGCGCATCTCCGCCGCCAATCTCGGCGATGGCGATGCGCGCCTGCTCGAAGTGCCGCCAGGCATTGCCGGCCTGCACATCGAGCGTATTTCTTATCTGGCGAGCGGCAAGGTGATCGAGTTCACCCGCTCCATCTACCGGGGCGACGCCTATGATTTCGTCGCCGAGCTGCGGCTGACAGGGCCAAGCGAAGAGGGCCGACCATGATTGCCAACACCACTCATATGCAGCGCGAGATCGAGGAGATCCCGCAGGCGGTGGCTCGCCTGCTCGACGGCTCGGGAGCGGTGCTGGCCGAAGCCGGGCGCGGCATCAGGGAACGCGACCCGCATTTCGTCGTCACCGTGGCACGTGGCTCGTCCGACCATGCCGCCACCTTCATGAAATATGCCGTCGAGCTGACCGCGGGCCTTGCCGTCGCCTCGGTCGGGCCCTCCATCGCCTCGATCTACGGCCGCAAGCTCCGGCTTGACGGCTCGGCTTGCCTGGCGATCTCGCAATCGGGCAAGAGTCCCGACATCGTCGCCATGGCCGAAACCGCCCGGGCCGGCGGCGCGCTGACCATCGCGGTAACCAACACCGCTGATTCGCCGCTCGCACGGGCCTCGGATTTCGCCATCGACATCCTGGCCGGCCCCGAGCGCAGCGTCGCGGCAACCAAGACCTTCATCAACTCCGCCGTTGCCGGGCTCGCCCTGATGGCGCATTCGACCGGCGACGAAGCGCTTCTCGCGGCACTTGCCCGCCTGCCCGAGCATTTCGGCAAGGCGATCGCTTGCGACTGGATGAGCGTTCTGGCCGAAACGATCGAGAAGCAGAAATCGCTGTTCATCCTTGGCCGAGGGCCGTCGGCGGCAATGGCCAACGAAGCGGCGCTGAAGTTCAAGGAGACCTGCGGCATACATGCCGAGGCCTACAGCGCGGCCGAAGTCATGCACGGTCCGCTGGCGCTGATCGGCCCCGACTTTCCGGTGCTGGCGCTGGCCGCGCGCGACGCGTCCGAGCCATCCGTCGCCGAAGCCGCCGACAGCCTGGCGGCCAAGGGCGCGCCGGTGTTCGTCACCTCGGCACTCGCCAATCGTGCCACGCGCCTGCCGCATGTCGCCACCGGTCACCCGCTGACCGATCCGCTGACGCTGATCGTCTCCTTCTACATGTTCGTCGAGGCCTTTGCCCGGCATCGCGGCCTCGATCCGGACGCACCACGGAACCTTCGCAAGGTGACGGAGACCGTATGAGCGATCGTTTTGCCCTGACCGGCGCCCGCATTTTCGACGGCGACGACTGGCACGAAGGCGCAGCCCTTGTCGTGCGCAACGGCCTCGTCGAAGCCATGCTGCCGCAAGGCGCCCTTCCCGGGGATATCCGCGCCATCGACACCGGTGGCGGCATGCTGGTGCCGGGCTTTGTCGATATCCAGGTCAATGGCGGCGGCGGGGTGATGCTCAACGACCATCCCGACGTCGCCTCGATCGAAACCATCTGCCGCGCGCACGCGCCGTTCGGCACGACGGCGCTGCTGCCGACGCTGATCACCGACACGCCCGCAATCACCGCCGCCGCGATCGCCGCCGGCGAAGCGGCAGCGCTGCAGAAGGTGCCGGGTTTTCTCGGCCTGCATCTGGAAGGTCCGCATCTGTCGATCGCCCGCAAGGGCGCTCACGATCCGGCGCTGATCCGGCCGATGACGGACGCCGACCAGGCCATGCTGATCGCGGCACGCCAGAAGCTGCCGGTGCTGCTCACCACGATCGCGCCGGAATCCGTCGACGCGGCCCGCGTCAGGGCGTTGGCCAAGGCCGGGATCATCGTCAGCCTCGGCCATTCGGACACGGGCCATGCCACGGCAAAAGCCTTCGCCGAGGCCGGCGCCAGCGTCGTTACCCACCTCTTCAACGCGATGAGCCAGATCGGCAATCGCGAGCCCGGACTGGCGGGCGCGGCCATCGACATCGGTACCTTGTCGGCCGGGCTGATCGCCGACGGCATCCATGTCCATCCGGCCACGATCAGGATCGCGCTCGATGCCAAGCAGGGACCGGGCAGGATCGTGCTGGTCACCGACGCGATGGCGACCATCGGCACCGATATGAGCTCGTTCACGCTCAACGGCCGCACCATCTACCGCAAGGACGGGAGCCTCAGGCTTGCCGACGGCACGCTGGCTGGCGCCGACCTCGACATGATCTCTGCAATCCGGTTCATGCACCGCACCGTTGGGCTCGAGCTGTCCGAAGCCCTGCGCATGGCCTCGCTCTATCCGGCGCAGGCGATCGACCAGTCGCACCGGCTTGGCCGCTTCGCCAAGGGCACGGCGGCGGACATCGTTGCGCTGTCGGACGATCTTGGCATAGGAAGCGTCTGGATCGGCGGCGACAAGGTGTTCGAGGCTGTCGCTCCCCGCTGAGAGCGAGGCCATGCGGACAATCGATTGTGTCGTCGCCGGAGCAGGCGTCGTCGGGCTGGCCATTGCCAGGGCGCTTGCCTTGCCGGGCCGCGAGGTGGTGGTGATCGAAAAGGCCGACGCGATCGGTACGGTCACCAGTTCACGCAATTCGGAAGTCATCCATGCCGGGCTGCATTATGCGCCTGGCAGCCTGAAGGCCCGGCTGTGCGTCGAAGGCCGCCGGCTCCTCTACGCCTACTGCGCCGAACACGATATCGGCCATCGCCGCGCCGGCAAGCTGATCGTCGCCAGCGAGCCCGGCCAGGCGGACAGGTTGCGGGCGATCGAGGCCAATGCGAAGCGCTGCGGGGTCGACGATCTCCAGCTTTTGACGCGCGGCGAGGCCGAGCGCCTGGAACCGGCGCTGACCTGTGCCTCCGCGCTGCTGTCGCCATCGACCGGCATCATAGACAGCCATACGCTGATGTTGTCGCTGCGCGGCGACGCCGAAGCGGCCGGCGCGTCCTTTGCGTTCCTCACTTGCGTTGCCGGAGCGGCGATCGAAGCCGACGCGATCCGGATCGACACGCGCGATGCCAACGGCGAGACCTTCGCCTTGGAGGCCGGCGCTTTCGTCAACGCCACAGGCCTCGACGCGCAGGCGGTGGCCAGCCGGATCGACGGTTTCCCAAGGAGGCTCGTCCCCCGGCAGTGGCTGGCGCGCGGCAATTATTTCGCGCTTCCGGGGCGGTCGCCGTTTTCGCGCCTGATCTATCCGGTTCCGGTCGAAGGCGGCCTCGGCATCCACCTGACGCTCGACCTCGCCGGCAACGCGCGCTTTGGCCCCGACGTCGAATGGATCGACGGCGTGGATTACACGGTCGACCTCGGCCGAAGCGCCGTCTTCTACAAGGCGATCCGCCGCTATTGGCCCGACCTGGCCAATGACGCCCTGCAACCCGCCTATGCCGGAATCCGGCCGAAGCTTTCGGGCCCCGGACAGCCCGCCACGGACTTCGTGATTCAGGGACCGGCCGATCATGGCGCGGGCCGGATCGTCAATCTGTTCGGCATCGAGAGCCCCGGCCTGACGGCGAGCCTGGCGATCGCCGACCATGTCGTCGAACTCTTGTACCCGACCTGAACCGGCACGTCGCGCCGGGCCGGAGCGGGACATCTGCTTAGCCGATTTTGGTTGAGGCGTAGAGATCCTTGTAGCTGTCGCGAAGCAAGTTCTTCTGCACCTTGCCCATCGTGTTGCGCGGCAGTTCGTCGACGAAGATCACCCGTTTGGGGTGCTTGTACTTCGCCATACGGCCGGTGATGGCGTCGAGGATTTCAGCCGCGGTGATCCGCGACGCGGGCGAGCGCACGACGACAGCGGTGACGCCTTCGCCGAAGTCCGGATGGGCAAGGCCAATGACGGCGCTTTCCAGGACGCCGTCGAGCGCGTCGATCTCGCTTTCGAGTTCCTTCGGATAGACGTTGTAACCGCCTGAGATAATCAGGTCCTTGCCGCGACCGACGATGTGGACATAGCCGTCGGCATCGATCATGCCGAGATCACCGGTGATGAAGAAGCCGTCGGCGCGGAATTCCGCCTTGGTCTTTTCCGGCATGCGCCAGTAGCCGCCGAACACGTTGGGACCCTTGACCTCGATCATGCCGACCTCGCCGTGGCCAACAGGCTTGCCGGAATCGGGATCGGCAATGCGCAGCGATACGCCAGGCAAGGGGAAGCCGACCGTGCCGGCGCGCCGCTCGCCCTCATAGGGGTTGGAAGTGTTCATGTTGGTCTCGGTCATGCCATAGCGCTCGAGGATGGCGTGGCCGGTACGTTCGCTCCAGGCCTTGTGCGTCTCGGCCAGCAGCGGCGCGGAACCGGATACGAACAGGCGGATGTTTTTCGCCGCCTCGCGATCCAGCCCCTCCTGTTGCAGCAGCCTGGTGTAGAAGGTCGGTACGCCCATCAGCGCGGTGGCGCGCGGCAGCAGCGAGACGATGCGGCCAGCGTCGAATTTCTGCTCGAACAGCATCGAGGCGCCGGCCATCAAGACGACATTGGTGGCGACGAACAGGCCGTGCGTATGGAAGATCGGCAGCGCGTGGATCAGCACGTCGTCCCTGGTAAAGCGCCATTGCTCGACCAGCACCCGCGCGTTCGAGGCGAGGTTCTCGTGGCTGAGCATGGCGCCTTTCGAGCGGCCGGTCGTTCCCGACGTGTAGAGGATCGCCGCAAGGTCGTCGCCGCCGCGCTCGACATCGTGGAAATCGGAGGACTGGCGCGATGCCTGGTCCGCAAGGGATCCCCGGCCATTGCGGTCGAGCGTGACCACCACGGCACCGGACGGGTCGACCATCCCACGGATATCCGCCGACCGTGCCGGATCGCAGACGATGACCCGGGGTGCCGCATCGTGGAAGAAATAGCCGAGCTCGGCCAGCGTGTAGGCGGTGTTGAGCGGCAGGAAGACAGCACCGGCGCGCACACAGGCGAGATAGAGCAAAACCATCTCCGGGCTCTTCTCCACCTGCACGGCGACCCGGTCGTCGGGCGCGACGTCCATTTGCAGGAGCGCATGCGCGAACTGCGCCGACCGCGCCAGCATGTCGCCATAGGTGAGCGAGCGTCCATCATCGGTTTCCATCAACAGATGCCCAGGCGCTGGCATCCGGGACCGGAACGCATCGAACAGATGATTGCTCATGAAATCTTCCTGGGTGACGGCAATTGGGGGGTGACGGTAATTGGGGGTGACGGCAATGTCGACGCCGGCTGTGGGTCGGCACGCGGGGAAGCGTTCGCGTTTCCCGGCCCGGCCGTCAAGCCGCAGACGGCTGCCGGCGCCTGGCGAAGAGATCCGTCAGCAGAGCGCGCCGATCAAACAGCCGTCAACGGTGGGCGCGCTGGCTCGGACCGGCGGCGACCTGTGGTGCCTCGCCTTGCTTGAAGCGTTCCATGCACATGGCGGCGGTCAGCTGGTAGTGATCGATCAGGGCCTGGACGGCGCCATCCGCGTTTCCGTCCAGCGCATTTTCAGCAATCAGCCGGTGTTCGGCGAAATCGTCGCGCTGGATCCTCTCGCCGTCATTGGCCATCTGGCGATAGCGGTAGGCGTGATCGGACAGCTGGTCGCAGAAGCCCACCAGCCAGTGCGACCGGCAGGCCGAGATCAGCACCCGATGGAAAGTGCGATGCAATTTCTCCCAGTCCGGATTGAGCGACGAGGTACTTTGCGGCGAAAGCCGTGAGGCGCGCCCCAGGCGATGCAGCGCCAGCACCAATTGTTCTTCCCATTCGGCGGTGCGGTGGGCGATCGATTCGCGCATCGCCCGCTCCTCGAGCCAGCAGCGGGTGCGCGTCAGCTCCTCGAGTTCGGCCGCACTGACCGGCATGATGAAGAAGCCGCGCTGGTCATGGCGGCCGAGGAGACCTTCGGAGGCAAGGCGATTGAGAGCTTCGCGAACCGGAGAGGCACCGGCGCCATATTTGGAAACGACCCACTCGACGCGCAGCTTGCTTTCGGCTTCCAGAGCGCCGCCGAGAAGATCATCACGCAATTGATGATAGACCGTGCTGGCAAGCGTACTCTTGGCGCCCGTGCCGTCGTCGTTCAGATTGGCAGCTCCATATGTCAAAGCGACTCCTTGTCCCCAACTGTCGTGTTGGGCAATTCGAGTCAGAAATTCCCCTCTGTACATGTACCATACAGCGCCACGCTTCCGCCGCTCAAGCAGAAGATCGCGTTATTGTACTTTAGAACAAAGAAATATACCCAATCGGCGCGCCGATCGCGGGAATTCGAATATCTCTACAACCAGCAGAACCTTAAAGCGTTTTGTATGCACGCATGGCCATCTGTTTCTTGTGTCCCCATGCGAGCATCTTTTCTGCCGCGCGCAAAGACAGTCGCGGTTTGGTCGGTTCAGGCCGATCGGGCTGCGTTAGCCGGCGGCTTTTTCGGCCGCGGTCCTGATCGCCTCGATGTTGGCGCGGTACGCTTCGACGCTGCCGCCCCTGAAGATGGCGGCACCGGCCACCAGCACGTCGGCGCCGGCAGATGTGACCAGCGGCGCGGTTTCCGGCGAGACGCCGCCGTCGATCTCGATGCGGATCGGCCGGTCGCCGATCAATGCCTTGACCCTTTTCACCTTGTCGACCATCGCCGGGATGAAGGCCTGCCCGCCGAAGCCCGGATTGACGGTCATGATCAGGATCAGGTCGAGCCGGTCGAGCACATATTCGACGGCGCTTTCCGGCGTCGCCGGATTGAGTGAGACACCGGCCTTCTTACCGAGATTCCTGATGGTCTGCAGCGAGCGGTCGAGATGCGGTCCGGCCTCGGCATGCACCGTCATGCCGTCGCAGCCGGCCTCGGCGAAGGCGGCGAGGTAGGGGTCGGCGGGCGCGATCATCAGGTGGCAGTCGAAAAAGGCCTGGGTGCGGTTGCGGATCGCCTTGATGACAGGCGGGCCGAAGGTGATGTTCGGCACGAAGTGCCCGTCCATCACGTCGAGATGGATCCAGTCGGCACCGGCCGCCGCCACCGCCTCGACCTCGTCACCGAGCTTCGAGAAATCCGATGCCAGCACCGACGGTGCGATCAAGGTTTTTTTGCTCATCTCGCAGCCTTTCCGGGCGCCCTTTCCATACGGACGCCCCGAACCGACTGCCTAAAGCGCTCCCGGCGACTTGTCGAGGGCGCAAGTACAGCGGTTCCACAGGGAGGGTAACGTCGCGGCGCTCGCCGATCCTGTTGCCGTCAATCACCGCCTGACCTGGTCACAAAGAAAAACCCGCCGGATTGCTCCGGCGGGTGGTTCTCGTTTGGCGTCGCGCGGATGGTTACTGCTGCTGGAGTTTCAGGACCCTGTTTGGAACCGGATCCTGTTGCTGGTCGATCTGCTGCCTGCGCCGCGGCAGCAATTGCAGCAGCTGACCCGGATCGATTTCCAGCGACGGCTGCCCGCGTATCGGCCTGCAGTTCGGGTACCGCCCGATCGTACCCTCCGGGCAGTGTCGTCTGAAGATCGGCTGGCACTGGCCGTTGACCATCTGCGAGCCCGGCGCGCATTCGCTCTCTTGCCTGGGCTTGCGGCATGCGCCGTCGATCACCTCGGTCCCACGCGGACAGACGCATTCGCCGCGCTTGTTGTGGACCTGGCCGCGTATGTCGCACTGCTGCATGTCAGGCTGCTTGCGCCGGCAGGCATTGCCTTGCACCTCCGTACCCCTCGGGCAGACGCAATTGCCATCGGAGTCATGGACCTGGCCACGAATGGTGCACTGATCAGGCTGCGGCCGGATCGGACGGCAGGCGCCGTCGCGCACCTCGGTGCCTTGCGGGCAGACGCAGTCCCCGTTCGCGTTGTGGACCTGGCCACGGATGCTGCACTGCTCGGGCTTCGGCCGAGTTGGGCGGCAGGCGCCGTTGCGCACCTCGGTGTCTTGCGGGCAGACACAGTCGCCGTCGGCATTGCGGAACTGGCCAGGGATGCGGCACTGCTGTGGTTTTGGCCGGATCTGACGGCAGGCGCCGTCCCGCACCTCGGTGCCGCGCGGGCAGACACAGTCGCCGTCGGCGTCGTGGACCTGACCACGGATGGTGCACTGCTCGGGCTTGTCGGTCCTGACGCATTTTCCGTTCTCCAGCTCCGTGCCGCGCGGGCAGACGCAATGTCCGTCCTCGGTGCGGATCTGGCCTTCGAGCAGCACGCAGCGCGGCGGCGGTGGCAACGGCAGAACATTGGTGCCGCCGCCCGTGCACTGGCCGTTGCGGAAGGTGGTGCCTTCCGGGCAGGCGCAGCGGCCGGCGTCGTTCATGACAAAGCCCGGCGAGCACTCATTCTTCACCTCATGCGTGATGATGAACGGATGGCACGCATAGGCCTTGCCGCGATCGCCCTCGACGTTGGTTGCATCCTTGGACAGGACGTCGGCGCCGCCCTGTACCCGTGTGTCGGGAGAGAGCACGCCAACGCAGTTCTGGCCATTGACGTTGCCCTGCAGATTGGCAAGACGCCCGTCGTCGGGGATGACCACTGTCACACGGTGCGACTGGCTTTCGCCGGCGCCGAGGGTCAGGTTGGCGATGCAGGAGGCCGGCAAGGTCGTCGGTTCCGGCGAGCAGCCGAAGGGCGGGTCGATCGAGGTGATCGCAACGCCTTCCAGTCGGCCAAGCCCCTCCACCCCGATCGCATCACCGATGCGGACCGGACCCGAGAAGGGGCTCGTCCCGTCATTTGTGACGGTGATGTCGAACGAACAGGGCCGGCCGAGCCTGCATTCGCGGTCGCCGGTCTTCTCGACACGGATGGTCGAGGAGCCGCCGCCCTTGGCGCAGGCCTGGCCGATCGGATAGACGACGTCGTCGCCCTGCGCCGGGCCATAGGAGCCCCGTGCGCAGTTCTCGAACTCGCCATTGGCCGAAACCGTCACATCGAAGTGCCTGGAGGTTCCGGGCGTCATGACGGCGCCGGGAATCTGGCACGACAGAGTGTTGGCCGGGACCGGTCCGCACGCCCATTCCGCACCGTCAGGGGTGACGGTCTGGATCTGCACGGGCGCTCCGCCCGACACCAGAGTGGCGGCATCGTTGACCCGCACCGGACCGGTGGGGGCAGCCGTGCCGACGCTGCTGACGGTGATGCGGCAGGAAACCAGCGCCGCACCAGCCAGCGAGCCGTTGCACACCTTGGTGATGCGCAATGTCGGCTGGCCGCCATTGGGGTGGCGGATGCGTTCCTTGGCGCAGGCCCTGTTGTTGGTGAGATCGACCTCACCGGGGATGGCCTTCACCTCGGCGCAGTTCTCGACCATGTCCGACCGATAGCTGGCCGGCACCACCGCCTTGACGAAGATCGGCGTCGAAGCGCCCGCAGGCAGCGAGATGCCGGCATGGTCGCAGCGGAACTGGCCGGGGCCGTTCGGGCCGCAGGTCCAGGGCGGGCTCGGTCCGAAGGTCGAGGACGTCGGCGCGCCGCTTGGGTAATTGTCGATCACCGTCAGCGGTCCGTTATAGGTCGATGTGCCGTTGTTGATGATGTCGATGATGAAGGTGCAGACGCCATCGGCGGTGCAGACTTCGGTGCGGGCACGCTTCTTGAGGATCAGGTCCACCTTCTTCTCGACCGGCGGCTGGCAATCCGGGTTGCGGTCGCCGCGGCGGCAGATCGGGATCGACGCGCAGCCCCGGTCATTGGCCTGGCTGCCGAAAAGCGGCTTGCCGCTGGCGCCGTAATTATAGGTGGCGCAGTTGCGCAGCACGCTGCCTTGCCAGCCTCCGGCCGGCCTGAAGCCGAGCTTGAGGTCGACAAAGGCCCCCGGATTGAGCGTGGTCACCGGGTAGGTGCACGTCATGGGGGTGGTTCCCGGCGCGCAGACCCAGGGCGGATTGGGCCCTGAACTCAGCGTCGAGCCGGCCGGCAGCGTCACCTCGTCGAGCACGATCTTGCCATTGTAGGGCCCCGTGCCGACATTGGTGACCCGGATGGTGAAGTCGCAGCCGCCGGCCATGGTACAGCGTGTGACGTCGGCATGCTTTTCAACCTTGAGGTCCGGTTCCTTGTCCCTAGGTGGGCACCTCTGGTCACGCGGGATGACGATGTCGATGGTTTGCGTGCAGCACAGGCCCCAGCCCTCCTTCGGTCCGGCATAGGTCTCGATGCCGGTGACGATGAGGTGGATGACGTCGCCGGGTGACGCGCCGACGATCTTCCAGTTGAGCACCCCGCCGCCCGCCGGCACCTTCTGGGTGTCGGGGATGATGGTGATGCCTGATGAGGTCGTCGACACCTGCGCCCACTTGCCGCCCATCTCCGGGCCGACAGGCATGTGATAGATGAAGGCACCACCGCCGGGCACGCAGTCGACCGTGCCGCGCTCGACCTTGAAGCACTCATGGTCGGTTGGGGGCGGAGGTTGCTTGTCGCATTTGGTGAGGTCGATCCGGATCGAGGTCTTTTCGCCGGTCGCGATGTTGCCATCGTCCGGCTTGCCCGGATCCTGCGAGGGGATGATGGTTCCCGTGCCGATGCCGCCGGTGACCTTGATCAGGCCCTGATTGTCGACATTGGCCGGCCCTGGAAACGCGGCGTGGTCGATCTTGGCCGTGATGCGGAAGGTGATGACGCGTTCGTTCAGTGCCCCCGAGCCATCCAGATCGCTGGCGGACATCCGGAAATCGGAAACCGTTGCCGTATCGTTGGGTCCGGCCGAATTGCTGATGGCGGCGGCAGGCAAAGGCCCACCCGACGCATCGGTGCCGTCGCCGGAGACCGTCACGTTGACGATGGAAAGACCGTGCGGAAGCTGGTCCTTGAACTCGAGCTGGGCTTTCTTCAGCGCCGCCTCGAGGCCCGGATCGGCAAAGCCCTGCGGATTGCCGCGCAGGCCGAAGGTCAAGGTGTAGAAGACATAGTCGCAGCTGCGCTGGCCGCCGGTCTTGGTGAAGAACGGCACGACACGTCCGGGCTCCGGATTGATGATGCGCGGATTGTCGAGCTGCAACGGCTGCACATCTGGGCTGGTGACAGCCTGGACGGTCTGGGAGGCGGATGCCGGCAGTGCGGGCGCAAGGGCGACCGCGATACCGGCCGCCATCAACCAGCGCGCACCGCGCCTGGCATATGACAGGGGGTTCATGATCGTCTCCATGACGGCTTTTTGCGTTTGGGTCGCGAGCGGGGATGGGGCAAGACTGTTCATCTTCGCCTCCTCAACGTTCGCAGCTGACGGCTGGGGTCCGGAGCGGCAAGGTCATCTTGCAGCAAGGGTAGTAGCCACCCTTGTCCTTGTCGGACTTCCTGTAGAAGCAAAGTCCAACATCCACTCTGTCGCCCGGATAGTGGCCGGTGATGTCGATCGTGTACGGCTTGCCCGGCGCATGCGACATGGGTGAGGTCACCCCGACGCCTGGCGTCCTGGACTGGGCCTTGATCGAATCGCCGCCGAAGCCGGCATGGTCATGGAGATAGAGATCGGCCTCGAGGCCATGCGGCGTGCAGAAATACCGCACGTCCTCGACATCGAGACACGGAGGCAGATTGCCGGGCGGTGGGAAGTCCGGCGGGTAGAAGGGGGGCTCATAGCCGCCCGGTATTTCCTCATAATAGCCGGCACGGCCCTCGCAGGGGCGCCAGACGGCGACGTCGCCGACATGGCCTTCCACTTCAGGATCCTCGAAATAGCCGTCGAAATCGACGAACCAGGAGCCGAAGGGCGGCACGTTGGCCGGTTTGACGACGTCCTTGGGCGTGATCTGCACGCCATGGACGGCAAGCGGCCCGCCGGCAGCGAGCTTTTCGGCGAGCTCGGGGTTGTCGCGCAATTTGTCGCCGGTGTTGACCAAGGTCTGGGTGCAGACCGAGGTGTCGAGATTGCCGTCGGCGTCGTAGCCGTATTGCAGGTCGAGGCCGCCGGCCGACTGCCTGTTGCCTTGCGGGAAGCCGACCGCATATTCCTGCGGCGCTTCCACCCAGATCGATTCCGTCGAGGGATCGTCGGGGTTTTCCCTGAAGTAGCGGATGACCTCGCCCTTGCCGGAATCGGCGAAGCGGCTGTAGTCGTAGCGGTTTTCGGTCGGGCCGCGTTGCGCAAGGTACATGAAGCCGCTGTTGTCGAAGGCGATGTCGGTGACGGCGTAGTCCTTGTCGGCCTTGACCGTCAGTTCCCAACGCGGATCGCCGGCGAAGGTGCCGTCGCGGGCAATGCCCACCGACCAGATTTCAGACTTTTCGCCGACCGAATAGTAGAGCCGGCCGCCATGATAGGAGACGGCCCAGACGCGGCGCTCGTCCTGGGTGTAGCCCCAGGTCTCGGCGTCTTCGGTGTCGAAGGCGGCGCCCTGTATGTCCATCACCGCGCCATCGTCGGCGACGGGAGCCAGCCCATGCGCCGGTCGCCCTGCGACGCCATGATCGAAGGTGTCGATCGGTCCGCCGTCGGCGTCGATGCGATGGATCAGGCCGGTGTCGAGGTCGGAGGCGAAGAACTGGCGATGGACGGGATCGAAGGTGAGGTTGCCGATGCCGGGACCGCTGTTGGTCTCGATGTCGGCGAATTTGGCGACCTGGCCGGTGATGCCGTCGATCTTCCAGATGGTACCTGGTCCGCCGCCGTTTTCGGTGCCGAACTGGCCCTCCATGAAAGTGGCGCCCGCCGTGCCGCGGCGCTGCCGCTCCGGCCTGCCGTCCTTGTCGGCGTC
Source organism: Mesorhizobium sp. B2-5-13 (assembly GCF_006440535.1). Taxonomy (NCBI): domain Bacteria; kingdom Pseudomonadati; phylum Pseudomonadota; class Alphaproteobacteria; order Hyphomicrobiales; family Phyllobacteriaceae; genus Mesorhizobium; species Mesorhizobium sp. B2-5-13. The sequence goes on from NZ_VFUI01000011.1 coordinate 48,352, forward strand.
CGGGGTGACGATCTCGACGCCATGCAGCGAGGTGGCGGCGGCATAGAGGTTGGGAATGCCCGATGGCACACCGTCGCGCACGCCGTCATCATAGGCGAGGCCGAACACCTCGCCGATCTGGCCTGATGTCACCTCGAAAGGCGGCGGCGTGAAGACGAGCTGGCCGGAGGCCGGGCCGCCCAGGTGCGAAGCATCGAACACGCGCAAGCTGGCGCGCGAAGTGTCGATGAAGGTCTCGTCGACCGGATCGACGCCGGGCGGCAGGCCCTCGTCGAAATTCGGGATGATGGTGCCGGGAAAGCCGGTGACCGCCATCGAGCCGGGATAAATGATCTGGGTTTCCTGCGCCTGGGCGGCGCCTCCAAGCCACAGGCTGGCGGCAAGTGCCAGCACCAGCAAGCTGCTGCCTGCATGCGCAGCTCGTCGCAAGCCGCCGGCAAAATGGAGAGAAGACACAAACGTGCCGTGGACGCGAGACATGAAGCTACCCCCGTTAGCCACGGGAGAAACACCCGGCATCGCCGCGCAAATCAGGGCAAGGCGCGGTGGTCCGGCACGTTCTTCCCTGATCGAATTGTCTGCTTTCCTCATAGTCACGATACGCCTGCTCCTGCGCAGGGTCAACGGAATCAGCGGAAAGCCCAGCGCATCGACCCCGTCCCGAAGGCGGTGGTCGCGCCGAGCTCCTGTTGGTCCCGGAGACCATGGAGTCTCTGGGTTGCTGGTCATGGGGGCTTCCTTTCCGGGGCCGCACCGTGCGGCACCTGGACATCAGTCGCGGGCGGAGGTGGAAAGGTTCATGGAAGCCTTGCGCAGAATGCTTGCGCGCGATGCCGCCTGTTCTTATATACGCGCCAAGCCGTGCGGCGCCGGAGGACCGGTGGCCGGACGGGATTTCTTGTGAACAGGGGCTTTCGTCGGAACGCCTTACCGGGTCCTGAGAGCCTGCTTAGCGGAGAGACTAGAAAAATGGCAAAAGTAATCGGTATCGATCTCGGCACCACCAACTCCTGTATCGCCATCATGGATGGCAAGGAGCCGAAGGTAATCGAGAATGCGGAAGGCGCGCGCACGACGCCTTCCATCGTCGCCATCTCGGGCGATGGCGAACGTCTAGTCGGCCAGCCGGCCAAGCGCCAGGCGGTCACCAATCCTGAAAACACCATCTTCGCGGTCAAGCGCCTGATCGGCCGCCGCTATGACGATCCGGTGACGGAGAAGGACAAGAAGCTCGTCCCCTACAAGATCGTCAAGGGCGACAATGGCGATGCCTGGGTCGAGGCCGGCGGCAAGAAGCAGTCGCCCTCGCAGATCTCGGCCATGATCCTGCAGAAGATGAAGGAAACGGCGGAGGCCTATCTCGGCGAGAAGGTCGAGAAGGCGGTCATCACCGTTCCGGCCTATTTCAACGACGCCCAGCGCCAGGCGACCAAGGACGCCGGCAAGATCGCTGGCCTCGAAGTGCTGCGCATCATCAACGAGCCGACCGCGGCAGCACTTGCCTACGGCCTCGACAAGAAGGAAGGCAAGACCATTGCCGTCTATGACCTTGGCGGCGGCACGTTCGACATTTCGGTGCTCGAGATCGGCGACGGCGTGTTCGAGGTGAAGTCGACCAATGGCGACACCTTCCTCGGCGGCGAGGATTTCGACATGCGCCTGGTCGAGTATCTGGCGGCCGAGTTCAAGAAGGAACAGGGCATAGACCTGAAGAACGACAAGCTCGCCCTGCAGCGCCTCAAGGAGGCGGCCGAGAAGGCCAAGATCGAGCTGTCGTCGACGACGCAGACCGAAATCAACCTGCCCTTCATCACGGCCGACGCGACCGGACCGAAGCACCTGACGCTGAAGCTGACGCGCGCCAAGTTCGAAAGCCTGGTCGAGGATCTCGTCCAGCGCACCATCGAGCCGTGCAAGGCGGCGCTCAAGGACGCCGGCCTGAAGGCCGCTGAGATCGACGAAGTGGTCCTGGTCGGCGGCATGACCCGCATGCCCAAGATCCAGGAGATCGTGAAGCAGTTCTTCGGCAAGGAGCCGCACAAGGGCGTCAACCCGGATGAGGTCGTCGCACTCGGCGCCGCCATCCAGGCCGGCGTGCTGCAGGGCGACGTCAAGGACGTGCTGCTGCTCGACGTGACGCCGCTGTCGCTCGGCATCGAGACGCTGGGCGGCGTGTTCACGCGACTGATCGAACGCAACACGACGATCCCGACCAAGAAGAGCCAGGTGTTCTCGACGGCCGAGGATTCGCAGTCGGCCGTGACCATCCGCGTCTTCCAGGGCGAGCGTGAAATGGCCGCCGACAACAAGGCGCTCGGCCAGTTCGATCTGGTCGGCATTCCGCCGGCGCCGCGTGGCGTGCCGCAGATCGAAGTCACCTTCGACATCGACGCCAACGGCATTGTCAACGTCTCGGCCAAGGACAAGGGCACCGGCAAGGAGCACCAGATCCGCATCCAGGCGTCGGGTGGTCTTTCGGACGCCGACATCGAGAAGATGGTCAAGGACGCCGAGGCCAACGCCGACACCGACAAGAAGCGTCGCGCCGTGGTGGAGGCCCGCAACCAGGCCGAAGCCCTGGTGCATTCGTCGGAGAAGTCGCTGAAGGAATATGGCGACAAGGTCTCCGAGGCCGAGCGCACCGCTATATCCGATGCGATCGCGGCGCTGAAGACCGCTGCCGAGGGCGACGATCCGGCCGACATCGAGGCCAAGAGCCAGGTGCTTGCCGAAGCCTCCATGAAGCTTGGCCAGGCCATGTACGAGGCCTCGCAGAAGGAAGCGGCGGAAGCCGATGCCAAGGCGGATGCCGCCAAGGACTCCGATGTGGTCGACGCCGATTTCGAGGAAATCGACGAGGACGACGACAAGAAGAAGTCGGCCTGAACGGTCTGACGGCAAGATAATGCGAAAAGCCCGGCGCAAGGCCGGGCTTTTTTGCAACCCTCGCTGAAAAAAATGCGAGCGCTGCCGAAAAAATCACTGAAAACCACGGACAAGTTCGCGCCGGCCCTAGCATACGGGCAGCACCGCTCCTAAATCGAACAACGTGCCGGCAAACGACGCACACCATGCATCAAGACGTTGATCCGGAACTGCGGGAAAAAATGAAAGCTGATTTCTACGAAACGCTGGGCGTGCAAAAGGGCGCCGACGACAAGGAGCTCAAGAGCGCTTTTCGCAAGCTCGCCATGCAGTTCCATCCCGACCGTAATCCCGGCGATCATTCCTGCGAGCACAAATTCAAGGAAATCAATGAAGCCTACGAGACGCTGAAGGACCCGCAGAAGCGCGCCGCCTATGACCGTTTCGGCCACGCCGCCTTCGAGCAGAGCGGCATGAATGGCGCGCAGGGCTTTGGTGCGGGCGGCTTTGCCGATATCTTCGAGGATATTTTCGGCGACATGATGGGTGGCCGCCAGCGCCGCTCTTCCGGTGGCCGCGAGCGCGGCGCCGACCTGCGCTACAACATGGAGATCTCGCTGGAGGAAGCCTTCGCGGGCAAGACCGCGCAGATTCGCGTGCCGGCTTCGATATCCTGCACGGAATGCTCGGGCAGCGGCGCGAAGCCCGGCACCCAGCCGGTCACCTGCTCGATGTGCAACGGCCACGGCAAGGTGCGCGCCACGCAAGGGTTTTTCTCGATCGAGCGGACCTGCCCGCAATGCCAGGGGCGCGGCCAGACGATCAAGGATCCGTGCCCGAAATGCGCCGGCCAAGGCCGCGTCACCGAGGAACGCTCGCTGTCGGTCAACATCCCGGCCGGCATCGAGGACGGCACCCGCATCCGCCTTGCCAATGAGGGCGAGGCCGGGCTGCGCGGCGGGCCGTCGGGCGACCTCTATATCTTCCTGGCCGTCAAGCCGCACGAATTCTTCCAGCGCGACGGCGCCGATCTCTATTGCAAGGTGCCGATCTCGATGACGACGGCGGCCCTTGGCGGGTCGTTCGAGGTGACGACGCTCGACGGCACACAGACCAAGGTGAAGGTGACCGAAGGCACGCAGAACGGACGCCAGTTCCGCCTCAAGGGCAAAGGCATGCCGGTGTTGCGCCAGCCCAATGTCGGCGACCTCTACATCCAGACCGCGGTCGAGACGCCGCAGAACCTGTCGCGCCGCCAGCGCGAATTGCTGGAGGAGTTCGAACAACTGTCCTCGCAGGACAATTCGCCCCAATCGAGCGGCTTTTTCGCCCGCATGAAGGACTTTTTCGAATCTTTCGGCGAGCGTTGAGACGCGACCAGAGCTATCTTATCCACGACACAGGCAGGGCAGCGCCTTGCCTTGCGTCATCCAGGTGTTAAGTAGCTTCCAAGGGGAGCGCTGAGGAGAGCTTGCATGGCACGTGGTCACGGACTGCGGAAGGCGTTTGCCGAGAAGTTCGACGACGAACTCAAATTCTTCAAGGGCTGGATCGACAAGCCGAAGACGGTCGGCTCCATTGTTCCGACCAGCTCGATCACCGCCCGCAAGATGGCTTCGATCGTCAACCCGAAGTCCGGACTGCCGGTGCTCGAGGTCGGTCCCGGTACCGGGGTCATCACCCGCGCCATCCTCGCCCAGGGCGTGCGGCCTGAAAACCTCTACGCGGTCGAATATTCCACCGATTTCGTGCGCCACCTGCGCCAGCTCTATCCCGGCGTCAACGTCATCGAGGGCGATGCCTTCAACCTCAACGCCACGCTTGGCGAGAGAAGCGGGATGATCTTCGATAGCGTCGTTTCCGGAGTGCCGCTGCTCAACTTCCCGGTCGCCCAGCGCATCGCCTACATCGAAAGCCTGCTCGACCGCATCCCGGCCGGACGGCCGATCGTGCAGCTGACCTATGGTCCGATGTCGCCGATCCCGGCCGGCCGCGGTGACTACACGGTCAAGCATTTCGACTTCATCTTCCGCAATATCCCGCCGACGCAGCTCTGGATCTATAGGCGCGGCAGCGGCGATTGACGCGGATTCTCGCCCGGTATCCCGCCTGCTTCGCCGGGAAAACGAATTTGGTGATTTATCGCCGTTCGGTATCATTTGATATTTAATTGCAGGTATAGAGAAACTGCTGATCGGTATAGCGTGGGCTCCGGATGCATAAGGAGCTACCCCTTGCGCCTCGTATGTTCCCTATTGTTGTTTTTTTCTGGATTTCTGGCAACGGCGCCATTGGCCGCCGAGCCCATCTCGCTTCGAGGACAGTGGCGACAAGTCGCCTCCAATGCCGGGGCTTGTGGCAATTGTCGTGTATCGATCGAGCAGCACGGTAATGCGCTTTTGGTGACAGCGAATAACGGATGGACGGCAACAGTTGTTCCAGATCAGGCTGGCGGTCGATTCGCGAAGGGAGAAGGGCGATGGGGTTCTGACTCTGGTGGTTCCTATAAAGGACAGCCTTTTCAGATTCTTGTTGCCTCGAAAGATGGCGGACGGATGTGGATGGCCATGTCCGTGAGATCGGCAAAAGGTAGGCAAGCAGTCATCCAAGCGGTCTTTGAACTAGAGAACCCCGCCGATACTGAACTTTGAAATCGCCGCGCCTCCAACGTCCATGATGCGCCTCCGTGTCTAGCGACAATATGAGCTCAGCTATTTGATTCAGTCCGTGCATCGCCTATAGCTGCCGCGACAGCATGGGAGACTCGATGCCGATCATCCCGAAAATCCTCGTCTTCGCCGGCTCGGTGCGCAGCGGCGCCTATAGCGGCAGGACCGCCGACGTGGCGCAGAAGGAACTTGCGGTGCAAGGCGCCGAGGTGACCCGCATTTCGCTCGCCGATTATCCCTTGCCGATCCTCGACGAGGACCTGGAAAGGGAAAATGGCATCCCTGAAAACGCCCAGAAGCTGGCGCGATTGATCGCCGTCCATGATGGGCTGCTGATCGCGACGCCTGAATATAACGGCTCCATCCCGCCGTTGCTCAAGAACACGATCGACTGGGTGAGCCGGGTGCGACGGGATGGCGGCCGGTCGGTCAGGCCGCTTGCCGGCAAGGTCGCCGGCCTCTGCTCGTCCTCCAAAGGCCATTTTGCCGGCATCCGCTGCATCAATCATCTGCGCGCCGTGCTGGTGCGCTGCCAGATGGAGGTGGTGACGCCGGAATGCTCGGTGCCGGAGGGCGGCGACGCCTTCGACGGGGACGGCCATTTCCGTGACGAAAGACTGCACAAATCGATGGAGCACCTATGCCGCACGCTGATCGAAACCTCACGCATGCTGTCGACCAGGGTCGAGGCGTGACTGCCGCTACCATGCAGGCTCACCCCATGCAGGCCAAATCCATGCAGGAAAGATTGATCGTCGGCCTCGACGTGCCGACCGTGACGGAGGCCGAGCAGGCGGTGCGCGAGCTCGACGGTGTCGTCTCCTTCTACAAGATCGGCTATCAGCTGGCCTTTGCCGGCGGGCTCGACTTCGCCAGGGAGCTGGCCAGCGGCGGAACGAAGATCTTCCTCGACATGAAGCTGCTCGACATCGACCACACGGTGGCCAAAGGCGTCGAGAACATCGTCAAGATGGGCATGACCATGCTGACCATACATGCTTATCCCAAGGCGATGCAGGCGGCGGTGGAGGCAGCGCGCGGCAGCGAGCTTTGCCTGCTTGCCGTCAGCGTCCTGACCTCGATGGATGAGCAGGACATGATCGATGCCGGCTATGAATATGACCCGCACACGCTGGTGCTGAGGCGCTCGGAACAGGCGCTGCATGCCGGCATGGGCGGCATCGTCTGCTCGGCCGCGGAGGCCGAAGCGGTGCGCCGCCTCGTCGGCCCCGACATGGCGGTGGTGACACCCGGCATACGCCCCGTGGGCAGCGATCATGGCGACCAGAAGCGCGTGATGACACCTGCGCAAGCCATTCGCAGCGGCTCCAGCCATCTGGTCGTCGGGCGCCCGATCGTCGCTGCGGCGGACAGACGCGCGGCGGCTGAAGCCATCCTCGACGAAATGCGCTCGGCATAAGGAATAGGGAGAAGAAGAATGCCCAAGGGATACTGGATCGCCCGCGTCGATGTGCGCGACGCGGAAGGCTACAAGGATTACGTCGCGGCGGCGAAGCCGGCTTTCGAGCGCTTCGGCGCGAAATTTCTGGCGCGTGGCGGCGAACACGAGAAAGCCGAGGGCCTAGGGCGCGCGCGCAATGTGCTCATCGAGTTCGAATCGCTCGCCGTCGCGCATGACTGCTACCATTCGCCGGAATATCAACGCGCAGTGGCGATCCGCCAGAAGGTGGCCGACGGCGAGATCGTGCTGGTGGAAGGGGTCTAGCGAAAGAGCCTGTTCGCCGCGGTTTCCGCCATCGCGTCGACGAGTTCCAGCCCCCATTGCTGGCGGCAATAAGCGCGGAAATCGAAACAGGGCAGGCCGGGGCAGACCTCGAACTCGATGAGATGAACCGTATCGTCGGCCTCGACGCGCGCGTCGACGGAAAACACGTCGCGCAGGCCGAGCCCGTCCATCAACCGTTTGGCAATCGTGCGGATTCTGGCATCGGCCACCGGCTGACTGTTTGCGACCGGAGCGAGTTCGGGTTCGGCATAATGCCCGGCGGCCTTCGCGGCTTCGCCGGTGTCGCCATAAAGCGCCAGGCTGTCGGCCATCGTCTGGAAATCCGCGCCTGACTCGACAAAGGCGATGCCAAGCGCCTCGGCACCGGTTTGCGGCGTCAGCCCGAGGAAGCTGGCGCGCACATTGCGGCCCGCGACATAGGGCTGGACGACGACATCATCGCGATAGGCCGCGAAAACACGCCGGCTAAGCTCCAGCGCGTGACCGAGATCGGTTACGCGCGAATCCGGCCAGATGCCGATCTTGGCGCCGAGCCTGTTGGGCTTGACGAACCAGCCGGCGGCGGAGGCCGGCGGCTCGACCAGCCATTCGCCATTGCGCGCAAAACCCGCCGACGGCACCGGCAGGCCGAGCGCGCCAAGCACGGCGCCGGAACGGAACTTGTCCTGGCAGAGAGCGATCAGCGCATCGTCCGCTCCGATCGTTCTCATTCCGTTGAGCCGCGCCAGCGCGGGTGCGGCGCCGCCACGGAAATAGGCGATGCCGTCGGTCAGCGTCCAGACCAGCGTCGTGGAAGGATCGGCTTTGGGAAGCGCCCTTGCGGCATGGTCCAGCTCCACCGCCGCGAAGATGAGGCCACGCCTGTCACAGGCGGCGGCCAGCGCATCGAATTCGGGGGCGAGGTCGGTCGATTGCGCCAGATAGGACGATATCTCGGCCGCGCGCTGCGGTGCGTGACCGTCGGCGACCAGGCGGTCGAAGCAGGCCTTCTCCGGCTCGTGAACGAGGATCAGCTTTGGCTTGTGACTCGACATGAGACGAACATTCCCGGCCGTGCGATCACCTAGCATCGCACGGTCGACGCAAACGGCTTTCGCGAAACCGACTCAAGCCGGACGCCTGCGTGACAGCACCACGATAGATTGCGCGGAGCCGATCGCCCGGCCTGTTCAGGCGATCAGCACGCGCGGCTCGAAGCGGCCGTTGACGGGAATATCTAGGACGAACGTCATGCCTGCCTGCGGATCGAGCTGGCGCTGCTTGTCGTCCTTGCCTTTCCACGCCGACGTCACCGCCAGCCGGTCGGCGTTCCTGCCGACAAAGGCCGGGCACGAGGGCTGCGTCACCGGCATCGCAACCTCGCGCAGCAATGTTCCGTCGGGCGAATAGGCCTTGACCGCCTTGCCGCCCCAGACGGCGTTCCACAGCACGCCGTCGCGGTCGACGACCGATCCGTCGACATAGCCCTTGGACGAGCGGTGATCGACGAACACTTTTGGTTCTCCAGAGGGGAGGCCGCTCGCCGGATCGCAGGCGACGCGCATCAGCAGGCCGGTCGAGGTGTCGGTATAATAGGCGAGCGCGCCATCGCCGGAGAAACAAATCGAGTTCGACACGGTGATGCCGGAGAACAGCTTGCGCAGTTCACCCCTGAAGAACCAGTAGATCGCACCGGCGCCCTTTGCCTCGCTCTTGCCCATCGTCCCCATCCACAAGGCGCCGCAGGGATGGACACGGGAATCGTTGGACCGGGTAAGGGGGTTGTCCGCCTCGACAGGCGTATGCAGCGTCATCTGGCCGGTCGCGACATCGCGGACGAAGAGGCCGGTCTCGGTGGCGATCAGCTGGCGCTTGTCATCGATGATGGCGATGGCGCTCGCCATCTGGCCAAGCTCATGGATCTTCAGCGCACCACCGGCCACGAGCTTTTCCAGGAGCTGGCCGTTGACGATATCGAACCAGAACAGCGCGTCGGTGGCGGGATCGTAGCTTGGCCCTTCGCCGAGCTCGCAGACATGATCGGAAAAAACCGAAACCTTGTTCATCATGCGTCTCCGAATGCTACGTCCCAGGCAGCGACGGCGGCGTGAGCGCGCGCCGCCACGTCATCGACGCTCATGCCTGGCTTGAACAGGCTGGAGCCAAGCCCGAAGACCGTCACTCCAACCGCCTTGTAACCGGCAAAGTCCTTGTCCGAAACGCCGCCGACCGCGCCGACCAGCATCTGCGCCGGCAGCACGGCCCGGATCGCGGAAATGCCTGATGCGCCGAGCACGCTGGCGGGAAAGAATTTCAGCGCCGAGGCGCCGAGCCGGATCGCCTGGAAGGCTTCCGTGGGGGTAAACACGCCGGGCATGGTGACCATGCCGTATGCCCTGGCACGGCCCATGACCTCGGCATCGATGTTGGGGCTGACCAGCAGCCGGCCGCCGGCCTGGTGAAGATTGTCGACGTCGGCCCCCGTAAGCACCGTGCCGGCGCCGACCAGGGCGGTTTTCGGCAGCACTTCGACAATCCTGGCGATCGACGAGAACGGTTCGGGCGAGTTCAGCGGCACCTCTATGGCCTCGATGCCGGCGTCGAACAGCGCCTGGCCCATGGCTATCGCTTCGGCCGGCTTGAGGCCGCGCAGGATAGCGACCAGGCCGCGCTTGAGTTTTGGAAAGGGTGCGGTCTGGCTCATATGGCGGCTCCACTTCTGGCAATCATGCCATTCTCCCGCGCGGCCTCGATCAGGCCGGCGCGTACAGCCTCGTCCGCATCGACTGTCCGCACACCAAGCCCGGCAAGGCTAAGGGCGGCCTGGTAGAGCCCGGCCAACGCGCCCGAGGCAATCAGCACGACCGATGTCGCGCCGGCGCCATGACGGCGCCGGGCAGAGGCGATCTCGCCGCCGATCAGCAGGCCCGACAGGCAGGCGGCCGCATCATCGGCCTTGAGATCCTGGAGCAAGCCGGCAGCGCGGATGGCAAACAGCCGCGAGGTGACATCACCACCCTCGTCCAGTGCTGTTTCGCACCAGCGGCGGAAGAACGGATTGTCGGGAGCAACCGGGCTGGGATGTTCGCCCATCGAATGGCGCAGGATCGAGTGCGCGGCAAGCACGGAAAACAGCTCGCCCGTCGGCCAGGTGCCGAAGCCGGCGACGGCGCCGTCCTCGACCAGCACCCATTTCGAATGGGTGCCGGGCATGCAGACCAGTTCGCGGCCTCTGGCAGGCAGGCCAGCGCCGGCAAGCTGCGTCTCCTCGCCGCGCATGACGTCGGGCGCGTCGGCCAGGCGCTGGGCAAGGCCGGGGACGATGCGGATGTCGCGTTTCTGATCTGGCACCCGGGCGGCGCCGCCAAGAATGGCGCCGAGCGGCGACGGCACGCTGACATAGGGCGCCTCCAGCCAGCCCTGGCGGGAACCGGCCATGCCGCAGATGATGACGGGCAATGCCTCCGGCGCGCCCATCGCTGCCAGATGGCCCTCCAGGACGTTGGCGAAGCCCTTTTCGCGCGCGGTGATCAGGCCATCGTCGCCGCGACGTTCGGCAAGCACCTTGCCGCCGCCGTCGATCAGCCAGGCCCGAAGCCGGGTCGTGCCCCAATCGAGTGCGGCGACTGCCGGAACGTTGCTGGCAAACCCTGGGCTCACAGGAAGCCTCCATCGACGATCAGCATTTGCGCGGTCAGCATGCGCGAGGCATCTGAGGCCAGGAACAGCACCGTGCCGACCATGTCGTCCGGCCGCATGACGTCCCTGATGCATTGCTTGGCGACATGGGCGGCAAGTGCCTCTTCCGTCACCCAGCGCTCCTGCTGCCGCTCGGTGATCACCCAGCCGGGCGCGACGGCGTTGACGCGGATGCGGTCGGGACCAAGCTTGCCGGCCAACCCCTTAGTGAGGCCGAGTATGCCCGCCTTGGCGGCGGTATAGGCCGGCATGTCTGGATGATTGATCAGGTAGGAGGTCGAGGTGAAATTGATGATCGAGCCGCCGCCGGCCCGCTTCATGCCTGGTGCCACGGCCTGCGCGGTGAAGAAATGCGGTCGCAGGTTGATCGCGAGGTTGTTGTCCCAGAAATCAACGGTAACGTCCTCGACGGCATGGCGTTCATCCCAGGCGGCATTGTTGACCAGCACGGTGACGTCGCCATGCGCGTCGGCGACCCTTGCCGCAGAGGCGCGCAGCGCCTCGACGTCGCGCAGATCGGTCTTGAGGTAGAGCGGTCGGTGGCCGAGCTCCTTCTCGATGCGACCGGCGAGCGCGGCGCTCGGCGCGTCGGCGATGTCGAGGAAGGCGACCTTGGCGCCCTGGCGCATGAACCCTTCGGTCAACGCCGCGCCGATGCCGGAGCCGCCGCCGGTGATCAGCACCGAAGCGCCTTCGAGGTCGGCAAAACGCGCCGATGGCATCATGATTTTCGTCTCCCGGGTCAGCCGGCGCGCATCCTAGCCAGACACGTCCGGCGGGCAAGGGCGAAAAGACGCTATTTCGGCCTTATGTCGGACAAAAAGGCGATGGCGATGGCGCGAGACCGCCAGGCGGCATCGCCGCATGGCCGGCAGCGCCGAATTTCGCCGCTCAGATCGCCTTGGCGCGCAAGGCGCCACGAAAGGAATCGCGGAGGTAGCCCAATGTGGCGTCGGCATCGGCCGGCTTGCCGAAGAGATAGCCCTGCCCGCCGGCGCAACCGAACTGGACCAGCCGGTCGGCCTGCGCCTCCTCTTCGATGCCTTCGGCAACCACGTCCATGGCGAGCCCTTCGCACATGGCGAGAATGGCGCGGATGATGTGTTCGGACGGCCGGTCGTCGAGAATGGAGGAGACGAAGGCGCGGTCGATCTTGAGCTTGTCGAAATGAAACTCGCGCAGGCGGCCGAGCGAGGACTGGCCGGTGCCGAAATCGTCGAGCGAGATGCGGATGCCGACACGGCGCAGATCCTCGACGATCTGCGCGGCCGAGGCAGGGTCGTTCATCAGGCCGGTCTCGGTGATCTCGATCTCCAGCCGGCGCGGATCGAACCCGGTGCGGTCGAGGATCGCCAGTATGTGCAGGCCGGTGTTCTGGTCGACGAGCTGCGAGGGCGACAGGTTGAAGGACAGGAACAGGTCCTTCGGCCAGCTCCTGGCGGCTTCCGTCGCCTTGCGCAGCACCAGCTGCGACAGCGGGCCGATGATGCCGCGCTCCTCGGCGATCGGAATGAAGACGGTCGGCGGCACCGCGCCGAGGTCGCGGTCGGTCCAGCGCGCCAGCGTCTCGAAGCCGATGGTGCGGCGCGTGGTGAGGTCGACGATCGGCTGGAAATGCGGCTCCACCTCGCCGGCGGAGACGGCGCGGCGCAGCGCCTGCTCGATGCGGGTGACGCGCTTGGCGGCCTCTTCCATCTCGCGGGTGTAGACGACGACGCGGCCACGGCCGGAGCGCTTGGCATGGTAAAGCGCCGTTTCGGCCTTGTTGATGAGGATTTCGGTGGTCTCGTCGCCGGAATAGAACAGCGAGCAGCCGACAGAGGCAGAAAGTCTGGCGGTGCGTTCGCCGACATCATAGGGCGCCGACAGGATCTCGATCAGCATGCGGGATTTTTCCGCCGCCGCCTCCTCCGAGAATACCAGGGGATAGAGGAAGGCGAATTCGTCGGCGCCGATGCGGCAGACCGTCGAATGGCCGTCCATCGAGGCGCGCAGCCGCATCGCGACCTGGATCAGGATGTCGTCGCCTGCCTTGTGGCCGAACAGGTCGTTGATCGGCTTGAAGCCGTCAAGGTCGAGAATGCCGACGGTGAAGGGCGCGGGATCGTCGGCGCGGTCGCTGATCAGGCGGTCGACCTTGTCGAAGAAGCGGCGATGATTGCCAAGCCCGGTCAACGGATCGGTGAACGCCAGATCCGTGCTTTCCCTGTTTGCCTGACCGGTGCCAAACGGAGTTTGCATCGGTGTCCCTGCTCGTCCCTGCTTTTGTCGTCGGAATTTATTTCGAGACTGGCAGTAAACCCTTTAGGAAACGTATCGCTTGAATCGATTTTTCGAGACTCGCGAACGATCCCATGACGCTATCTGAAGCGCTGCAGGTGATCGACAAGTGCGCGCAGCTTCGGCGCCATGTTGCGACGGCCTGGATAATAAAGAAAGAAGCCGGCAAAGCGTGGGCAGTAGGTCTCCAGGATGGGCACCAGAACACCGACCGGAAAATCATGGCTCAACCAGCGCAAAGCCATCTCTATGCCGGCATGTGGGTGACAGCCGATGGCCATGTCCGTCACAAGCTGCTTCCAAACGGCCGCTACGACGAAGCGCGTGGGATCCGGGAAAGCGCGTATCGGGGGCGTTACGAAGTTCGGGGGCAATCACATCGACTATTGGGACGATACCGGATTCACCGCCGATGGCACGTTCGTCGACGGCGTGCTGCATCACGGCGGCATGATCCTATATCGGAAGGAGTAGCGGCTGCCGGTCGGATCAGCCGCCGAGCCGGACGCGGTAGAGTTTCAGGGGGCTGCCCCTGGTCTCCGCCACCGGCTCCAGCCATTCCGGCACGTTGCCGCGCATCAGACCGGCCAGAAAACCGTCCGGCGCCCTGGCCGCGAACAGCCGGCTTTCCGGGTTGCCGCGGCAGAGCGCGACAAGGCCGACATGGTGGCTTTCGACGACGGCTTTCGCGTCGGTGGCCGAGCCCAGCAAGGCGTCGAACACGAGCAGGTTACCGGCGACGTTACGATGATAGGGTCCGGCGAACACGCGATGACCGGTAAAGGCGAGGATCGGCGAGCCAAGATTGGAGATGGCAAGCACCGTGGTGGGGGCCATTGCGCCAAGCGCGGCGAACGAAGCCTTGCTGTTGCAGGGCGCATCGATGCCGGCGTCCCTGGCGGGAGCAGCGGCTGCGAAGGCGCTCGATGCCGCTTGAGCTGCGCCCGACCAGATCGCGTTGACCGAGATCAGCCAGGCCGCGGCCATCCTGAGCACGGAACCACTGGACGGGCTGGCTTCTGCCCGCTGCCGCCATTTGGCGATCCAGGCCGAAAGCGGGATCACCGCGAAGACGATGGAGAAGGTCGAGCCGCGCACTTCCCAGGCACTGACCAGAAGCGCCACCACCAGCAGCGCGGTGACGAGGCTGTCCTGCCGCCGCCAGCCGCCATGGCTGAAGCGGAGCGCCATCAGAACGATCGCCACCAATGGCGTGGCAAAGCGCGCCACCGCCCTTGCCGGATCGTCGGCGACAAGCTGGACGATCGACTGCGCCTCCTCGATATAGCCGAGCCACATTTGCTGCAGGCGCGGATCGAGATGAGCATAGGGGGCCGCCAGGCATTGCGGAAACAGGAGCCCCGCGACGAGAGCGAGAGCGACGGCCAGCAGGCCAAGCGACATCAGGCGCCGGGCGGCCGTCGCGTTGGCGGCCTTCCATGAAGCAATGATTGCCAGACCGGCGCCGGCGAGCCCGGTGACGGCGAACTGCACGACCGAGAACGTGTCGCATTGGGCCTGACCCCAGGACGAGACGGGGATGGTTGCGGCGAAGGCGAGAGCCGAGCCGCCGGCGACGCCGAGGCCGAAATCCCTGGCGATCAGCCTTTCACCCTCCCGATTGCCGAGAAACAGCAGCGCGACGACGGCGCCGAGGGATCCGGCATAGGGCGCGCTTTCCATGCCGATGGCCAAGGTCAGCGTGGCGCAGAGGCCCGCGACGAGAGCAGCCGGCCGATGCGTTGGCGCCTCGAGCAGCAAGGCGAGGCTCGCCAGCGTCAGCATCAGTTGGACATTGTGATGATCGAGCGCGCCGGGAGAAAAAATCCCGATGTAATACAAGGCCGCCCCGCCGACGACGGCGGCGGGCAGCACCGCGTGCGGGCCGGCGAAAGCGCGCGCGGCGCGGACGATGAAGAAGATCGCGAGCCAGAACTGCAGCGCGGGCCAAAGTATTTGCACGATTTGTTCGGCCAACGCGGTGCTGCCCGTCAGGGCCGAAACGGCAAGGATGCTCAGTGCCAGCGGCGCGTCGAGCAGCCGCGACCAGTGCATGACGAAGCCGCCTTCGAGACCCATCCTGTACTGGTGCAGGTCGAACCAGCCCTGGCCCGCCAGCAGGTCGCGGACTTCGACCAATTGCAGCAGGCTGTCATTGTCGCCCGCCGGATTGGCCAGTTGCGGGAATCCCTGCTGGGCCTCGAGCGCCAGCAGCAGCAAGGCTGCAAACAACGCAAATGCGATATCGGACTTCCAGGTGGAAGTTCCCCTTGCCGTGCCCATCCCGATCGCCCTTGGCGTGAATGCCGGGCCTTTCCAGGCCAATCGACACTCGTGAAGTCGGTCTTAAACCTAGCCTTAACGGCTTCAATAAATAGTAAAACCGCCTGAACGCGGCCGGTTTCCGGAGCGCGGCCGCATGGTCGACAAGGCATTCGGAGACGAAAATGCCCCAAGACATCAGCCGTGAACCCACCATCGCCGTGCTCCTGCCTTGCTACAATGAGGAGCTGACCATCGCCGAGGTGGTACGGCGGTTCCGCGAGACGCTGCCTGCGGCAACCATCTATGTCTACGACAACAATTCGAAGGATCTGACCGCCCTGCGCGCCCGCGCGGCCGGCGCCATCGTGGTTCGCGAGCCGCGCCAGGGCAAGGGCAATGTGGTGCGGCGCATGTTCGCCGACATCGACGCCGACATCTATCTGATGGCCGATGGCGACGGCACCTACGCGCCCGAAGACGCGCCGCAACTGATCAACACGCTCTTGACCGAACGTTGCGACATGGTGGTGGGCACCAGGCGCGGCGTCAACGACGATGCCGGCCGCGCCGGCCATGCCTTTGGCAACCGTGTCTTCAACAGCCTCTACAAATGGCTGTTCGGCGACGATTTCACCGACATCTTCTCCGGCTACCGCGTCTTCACCAGGCGTTTCGTCAAGAGCTTTCCCGCCGTGTCCGGCGGCTTCGAGATCGAGACCGAAATGTCGGTGCACGCCTCGCAGCTCAAATTGCCGGTCAGCGAAATCGCGCTCGACTACGGACGCCGGCCGGAAGGCTCGTCGTCGAAACTGTCGACCTTCCGCGACGGCGCCAGGATCCTGTGGATGTTCGCCATGCTGATGAAGGAGACGCAGCCGCTGCGCTTCTTCGGCGCCTTTTCGCTGTTCTTCCTGGCCTCAAGCCTGTTCCTGATGGCGCCGGTGCTGGTCGAATTCGCCGAAACCGGTCTCGTTCCGCGCATGCCGACATGGGTGCTGTCGGTCGGGCTGCTGCTTCTGTCCATGCTGGCGGCGGTGACCGGACTGATTCTTGATTCGGTCTCGCGTGGGCGCGCCGAACAGAAGCGGATCTTTTATCTCTCCATGCCTTCGGGCCGTGTCGAGCGCCGCACGGGCGATGTGGTTCAGAAGCCGGAACGGGGGAAGGCCTCGCGCGCGGCCTGAACGATGCAACGCGTCGTCCGCTTTGTCGTCGCAGGCGGCATCGGTTTCGTCGCCGACGCGGCGGCACTCTGGCTGCTGCTCGCCGTCACGCCGCTCGGGCCCTTCGTCAGCCGCATGCTCTCGATCGGCTTTGCGCTCTGCGTCACATGGCAGATCAACCGGCATCTGACCTTCTCGCCGTCGAGCAGGGGATTGACACAGGAAGGCGCCCGCTATGGCGGCGTCGGCCTCGCCACCAGCATCGTCAACTATGCCGTCTACTCGGCCATCCTGCTGGTGCTGCCGGCAGCGCCACCATTGGGCGCGCTTGCCATCGCTTCGCTGGTGGCCATGACGCTGTCCTTCGTGGGTTACTCGCGGCTGGTCTTCGACCGTTAGCGGCGTGGCCCGATTGGCAGAAGGCGCCGCGACCCTTATATCGCATGCGTTGACTGCGTTGGGGATCCACCATGAAGCTGAAAATCGCCGTCCAGATGGACCATGTCTCCACCGTGTCGATCGCCGGCGACACCTCGTTCGCGCTGTCGCTGGAAGCGCAGCGGCGCGGCCATCAATTGTTCCACTACACCCCAGACCGGTTGTCGCTGCGCGACGGCAAGGTGTTTGCCCGCATCGAGGAGATGCAGGTGCGCGATGAGAAGGGCAGCCACTACTCGCTGGGCGAAAAGGTGCGCACCGACCTGTCGGAGATGGACGTCATCCTGCTGCGCCAGGACCCGCCCTTCGACATGAACTACATCACCACGACCCATATCCTCGAGCGCATCCATCCGAAGACGCTGGTCGTCAACGACCCGGCCTGGGTGCGCAACAGCCCGGAAAAGATCTTCGTCACCGAGTTTCCCGACCTGATGCCGGACACGCTGATCACCAAGGATCCGCTT
The DNA here is from genome assembly GCF_006440535.1 of Mesorhizobium sp. B2-5-13. Taxonomy (NCBI): domain Bacteria; kingdom Pseudomonadati; phylum Pseudomonadota; class Alphaproteobacteria; order Hyphomicrobiales; family Phyllobacteriaceae; genus Mesorhizobium; species Mesorhizobium sp. B2-5-13. Next base: position 65,924 of record NZ_VFUI01000011.1, read on the forward strand.
GAGGTGGCCGCCTTCCGCAAGGAGTTCGGCGATATCATCGTCAAGCCGCTCTACGGCAATGGTGGCGCCGGCATCTTCCATCTCTTGGAAGCCGACCGCAACCTCGCCTCGCTGCTCGAAATGTTCGGCCAGCTGTTTCGCGAGCCCTATATCGTGCAGCGCTACCTGAAGGATGTACGCAAGGGTGACAAACGCATCATCCTGATCGACGGCGAGCCGGTCGGCGCCATCAACCGGGTGCCGGCCGAGCACGATTCCCGCTCCAACATGCATGTCGGCGGCCGCGCGGAGAAGACCGAGTTGACCGAACGTGAGCGCGAAATCTGCGCCCGCATCGGACCGTCGCTGAAAGAGCGCGGCTTCATCCTGGTCGGCATCGACGTCATCGGCGACTACATGACCGAGATCAACGTCACCTCGCCGACCGGCGTGCGTGAAGTGCAACGCTTCGGCGGCGCCGACATCGCCAGCCTGTTCTGGGACGCGGTGGAAGCGAAACGGGCATAATCCGTTTCCACTTTGTGTTAACCATGTTCCGCTTTTGCAGCCGGGTACAACCGGGGCGCAACCTGTGCGGCTACCGGGTTCCCCCGATGTTCCTGATTTGACCGAGGACTCTTCAGGCCCCGCGCTGTTCGCGCGCCCTGACATCAGCGGTCTCGGCCAGTACCCAGTCCCTGAACAGCCGGATCTTCGGGGTGTTGCGGCGGCCTTCGGAATGCACGAGCCAATAGCCGTCGCCGTCGGACCCCAGCGCCTCGAACGGCTGGATCAGCTGTCCTGTCGTCAGCAATGAGGAGTAGAGATTGCGGGTGAGGATGGCGACACCCTGGTCCGTCAGCGCCGCCATCGCGTCATAGGCCTGTGTGCCGAGCTCCGGACCGGCTATGATGCGATCCGGCTCGAAGCGGGCACCGGCTGCCTCGAACCAGATCTTCCACCAGGGATCGCTCGAACAGCATAGTGGCAGCTTGTAGAGATCCTGCGGGTGGCGGATGCCTCCCACGCTCCGCACCAGCCTTGGGCTGAGCATCGGCGTGTAGTCTGCCTTGAACAGGTAGTGGGCTCCCAGGCCCGGCCATTTCCCGGTGCCGGTGCGAATGCCGATATCCATGCCGTCGCGCCCAAAATCGGCCAGCCGGGACGATGTATCGACTTTCACGGCAAGGTCCGGATGCATCAGCTGGAATGCTCCAAGGCGCACGGCGAGCCAGGTCGAGGCGAAAGTCTGGACCGTGGTGACGGAGAGCACACCGGTGGCGCCGCCCTTGGTCGCAACCCATGCGTCGGCCAGCGCCGAGAACGCGCCCGATGCGTGCGGCGCCAGCTGCTCGCCGGCCTCGGTCAAGGCGATCTGTCTTGTTTTTCTTGTGAAAAGCGGCGTTCCAGCGCGTTCTTCCAGCACCTTGATCTGATAGCTGGCCGCCGACTGGGTCATGCCGAGTTCTTCGGCCGCCTTGGTAAAGCTGCCCAGCCGCGATGCGGCTTCAAACACCCTGATGGCCCCCAAGGGCGGCAGGTCCCAGCTCATCATGCATCAATCCTGTTGATGCATGATACGCGACGTTCGATTGGAAACCAAGGGCGCACCGGCGCACACTCAAACCATCAAACTAACCCGAAAGGACATGGCAATGAACACCTCGGCTCAGCACGTCACGGTCCGTCATCCGATCCTCGACCTCTTCGTCGCTCCCTTCAGATCGCGGTCGCGCCGCCTGCTCGACCAGCGCGCGCTGTCCGACCATTTCAAGCGCGATATCGGCCTGCTCGACGGCCACGCGCCTTATGGCAGTATCCGCTAGGCGCGATTTGGCGAACAGGGACAGGAGGGAACGATGAAGGTACCTGCAGAGGCCCTGGCGAAGAGCCGCCGGACGATCGAATCGTATGAGGATTATGCGGTCCGTTATGACGAGATTGTCGGGCATATCCCGCATCCGAACGACCGGGCCGCGCTCGAGCGCGCCGCGGCGATCGCCGGGCCGGGCGGCCAAGTCCTGGAGATCGGGTCCGGACCGGGCCGCGATGCGGATTTCCTGGAGGGCCTTGGCGTCAAGGTGCGCCGAACCGACGCCACGCGGCGCTTTCTCGACCTGCAGGCGGCGCGCGGCAAGACCGGCGAACTCCTCGACGTGATCACCGACGAGCTTGGCGGTCCCTACGACGCGGTTGTGGCGCTGGCAGTGCTGATCCATGTGCCTCGCGACCAGATCGACCAGGTCCTGGCGAAGATTGCGCGTTCATTGCGGCCCGGCAGTGCCTTTGTCGTCTCGATGCGCGACGGCGACGGCGAAACGGGCGGCAGATATCTTACGGTCGACTGGCGCAAGGACGCCTTCGCCGCGCGCATCGAGGCCGCCGGCATGGAGCTTCTCAGTCATAGTTTCCGCATCGGCAGGAAGCAGCGAGGATGGAACACCTTCCTGGCGGTGAGGCCGTCGTGATCCGGCGCGGGTTGCCGTGCGTTCGCCCTCATCCCGTGCCGCTCAATCCGGGACGTTGCGAACACCGGAAGACCCTCGCACAAGGCAACAGGTTGAGGCGGACGACAAGTGAGCCCATCCGACCGTATGCACCCGTTTGCCTTTGTTCTTGTATTGTTCTTGCCTAAGCCTGAAATCTGTGGTTGTCTTGAGCTGACGTCGCTCGTGGATTGTTCACAAGGGCTGGGGGCGAGCCGGCATCGGGGGCAGAATATGGTGGCGCGGGTTCGTACGGTCGCTTTCCAGGGCATCGAGGCCGTGCCGGTCGACGTGCAGGTGATGATCGCACCCGGCAAGGTCAACATGCACATCGTCGGCCTGCCGGACAAGGCGGTGGCCGAGAGCCGCGAGCGGGTCCAGGCGGCCCTTCATGCTTCCGGCCTGTCGATGCCGTCGAAAAAAGTAACGATCAATTTGGCGCCCGCGGATTTGCCCAAGGAAGGCAGCCATTACGATCTGCCGATCGCACTCGGCCTGATGGCGGCCCTCGGCGCCATTCCGGGCGACATGCTGGCCGGCTATGTCGTGCTCGGCGAACTGTCGCTTGACGGGACGATCACGGCGGTCGCCGGTGCGCTGCCGGCGGCGATCGGCGCCAATGCCGAGGGCAAGGGCCTGATCTGCCCGTTCGCCTGTGGGCCGGAAGCGGCCTGGGCGGGGCGGGAATTCGACATTCTGGCGCCGCGCAGCCTGATTGCCATAGCCAACCATTTCCGCGGCACGCAGGTGCTGTCGCGCCCGGAGGCCGGCATCCACGCCTCGGCACGCGACCTGCCCGACCTTGCCGACATCAAGGGCCAGGAGACGGCGAAGCGGGCGCTGGAACTGGCGGCCGCGGGCGGCCACAATCTCTTGATGATCGGTCCTCCGGGCTCGGGAAAATCGATGCTGGCGCAGCGTCTTCCCTCGATCCTGCCGCCGCTGGCGCCGAAGGAATTGCTCGAAGTCTCGATGATCGCCTCGGTGGCGGGCGAGCTCGGCGAAGGCAAGCTGACCGACCGGCGGCCATTCCGCGCCCCGCACCATTCGGCCTCGATGGCGGCTATGGTGGGCGGCGGCATACGCGCGCGGCCGGGCGAAGTGTCGCTCGCCCACCACGGCGTGCTGTTCCTCGACGAGTTCCCCGAATTCACGCCGCAGACGCTCGATGCGCTGCGCCAGCCGCTTGAGACCGGTGACTGCATGATCGCGCGCGCCAACCACCGCGTCACTTATCCGGCACGAATCCAGCTGGTGGCGGCGATGAACCCGTGCCGCTGCGGCATGGCCGGGGAACCCGGCTATCGCTGCCTGCGCGGCGAGCGCTGCCGCACCGACTACCAGGCGCGCATCTCTGGCCCGCTGCTCGACCGCATCGATCTTCGCATTGAAGTGCCGGCGGTCTCGGCCAGCGACCTGATCCGGCCCGACCGGGCGGAAAAGAGCGCCGATGTGGCGCTGCGCGTCGGCCGCGCGCGCACCCTCCAGCGCGAGCGCTTCGAACGGCTCGGCGTCAGCAGCGCCACCACCAACGCGCATTGCTCTCCCGCAGTCATCGAAGCGATCGCCATGCCGGACGCCGCCGGCCTGTCGCTGCTCAAGGACGCCAGCGAAAAACTCGCCTTTTCCGCACGGGCCTACCATCGCGTGCTGAAAGTCGCGCGCACGCTCGCCGATCTCGACGCCAGCGAGGCCGTCGGCCGCATCCATCTGGCCGAAGCGATTTCCTACCGCATGAGTTCGGAGCGCATGGCGCAGGCGGCGTAGAGTTCGCCCGGCGGCCGGCATCCCGCCTCGGCACCTGGCCCTGCCGACCTCGCCGGCGGAGAGATGGTCAAGCGGGGAGTTTGAACGGCGGCCGGCGGCCCTGCTCATTGATCCAATTCAGGACAAAGCGGCAAAAGTGACCCTTCAGGTCATGGCCGCAGCCCTCGCCGGAACCAGCTCGATGAGACGCCGCAGGCTCAGGCGCTCTCCCGCGCCTTCAGCTCCAGCCGCCGCTTATGCAGTACGGGCTCGGTGTAACCATTTGGCTGGCTTGTTCCCTTGAACACAAGGTCGCAGGCGGCCTGGAAGGCGATCGAGCTGTCGAAGTCCGGCGCCATCGACCGGTAGAGCGGATCGCCGACATTCTGCAGATCGACGATCGCGGCCATGCGCTGCAGCGAATCCCTGACCTGGATTTCCGAGCAGACCTTGTGACGAAGCCAGTTGGCGATGTGCTGCGAGGAGATGCGAAGCGTGGCGCGGTCTTCCATCAGGCCGACATCGTTGATGTCGGGAACCTTGGAGCAGCCGACGCCCTGGTCGATCCAGCGCACGACATAGCCCAGAATGCCTTGCGCGTTGTTGTCGAGCTCGCGCTGGATTTCGTCGGGCGTCCAGTTGGGCCGCACGGCCACCGGCACCGAGAGGATGTCGTCGAGTTTCGCCTTTGGCCGGCTCTTCAGCGCCGCCTGGACGGCGTGGACATCGACCTTGTGATAGTGCGTGGCGTGCAGCGTCGCCGCTGTCGGCGAGGGCACCCAGGCGGTGTTGGCGCCGGCCTTGGGGTGGGCGATCTTCTCGACCAGCATGGCTGCCATCAGATCGGGCATCGCCCACATGCCCTTGCCGATCTGGGCGTGGCCGGCGAGACCGCATTCGAGCCCGGTGTCGACATTCCAGGCCTCGTAGGCCGAAATCCATGCGGCCTGCTTCATGTCGCCCTTGCGGATCATCGGGCCGGCTTCCATCGAGGTGTGGATCTCGTCGCCGGTGCGGTCGAGGAAGCCGGTGTTGATGAACACCACGCGCTCGCGTGCGGCGCGGATCGCCTCCTTGAGATTGATCGTCGTGCGCCGCTCCTCGTCCATGATGCCCATCTTGATGGTGTTTGGGGCCATGCCGAGCAGCGCTTCGACACGGTCGAAAATCTCGACGGCGAAGGCGACTTCCTCCGGCCCGTGCATCTTGGGCTTCACGACGTACATCGAGCCGGCGCGGGAGTTCATCCGCCGCCCCTTCGGCCCAACGTCGTGAAGCGCGATCAGGGCCGTCATCGCCGCGTCCACGATGCCTTCCGGTACCTCGTTGCCGTCGCGGTCCAGGATCGCCGGATTGGTCATGAGGTGGCCGACATTGCGCACCAGCATCAGCGAGCGGCCGGGCACGGCCAGCGTGCCGCCGGCAGGGATGGTGTAGACGCGGTCGGGGTTGAGCTTGCGGGTAAAAGTCTTGCCGCCCTTGGTGATTTCCTCGGCCAGGTCACCCTTCATCAGGCCGAGCCAGTTGCGGTAGACGACGACCTTGTCCTCAGCATCCACCGCCGCGATCGAATCCTCGCAGTCCTGGATGGTGGTCAGCGCCGATTCCAAGATGACGTCGGCAATGCCAGCCGGATCGGTGCGGCCGATCTGGTTGGCGCGGTCGATGACGATCTCGATATGCAGCCCGTTCCTCACCAGCAACACGGTTTCCGGGTTGGCGGCATCGCCGCGATAGCCAACGAACTGTTTCGGGTCGGCGAGCGTGGTGGAGCCGGCGCCTTCGCCGAGCCGCAACGCGCCGTTGGCCACCGACAGGCCATTCACCCCTGCCCATTTGCCAGAGGTGAGCGGCACCGACTGGTCGAGAAAATCCTTGGCCCAGGCGATCACCTTGGCGCCGCGCGCCGGGTTGAACCCCTTGCCCTTCTGCGCGCCATCGGTTTCGGGAATGGCGTCGGTGCCGTAGAGCGCGTCATAGAGCGAGCCCCAGCGCGCATTGGCGGCATTCAGCGCATAGCGCGCGTTCATCACCGGCACGACAAGCTGCGGCCCGGCGACGACGGCGATTTCCGGGTCGACATTGGCGGTCGAGACGCTGAAGGCCGGCCCTTCCGGAACGAGATAGCCGATCTCCTTCAGGAACGCCTTGTAGGCGTCCATGTCGATTGGCGCGCCATTGTCGCGATACCAGCCGTCGAGCTTTTCCTGCATGGCATCGCGTTTTGCCAGCAGCGCCCGGTTCTTGGGCGCCAAATCATGGACGATGGCCGAAAATCCGTCCCAGAAGCGCGCCGCCTCGATGCCGGTGCCGGGCAACGCTTCGTCGACGACGAAGTCATGCAGCTCGCGGGCAATGCGCAATCCGGCGATCTCGATGCGATCGGTCATCAGGCTACTCCAGATGAAAGGCTTTGCGGGGCGTTTGGCATGTTTGAGGTTGCGGGGTCAATTCAGCTTAGGGTGAAGGTGGGGCATTTTGGGCGGTTGGCCAACCTACCCCCTCGTGGGGGAGACGCCCGGCAGGGCAGAGGGGGGCGCGAAGGATCGCCGACGTTGCCCACTTTTGCCGTGGGACTCATCCCAACCAGAATATAGGAGCGAAGGGAGAACGGAGATGCTGGCGGGACAGCGCCCCCCTCTGGCCTGCCGGCCATCTCCCCAACGAGGGGGGAGATCGCTCTTCTTCCTCAAACCGCGATCCTTGGCCTGCCGGAGGCCACCGCCACGACATGCGCTTCGATGAACATGCGCTGCGCTTCGACAGTCGAGACCCGGAACTCCGTCGCCACGTCGATCTCGGCGCTGTCGGTGCCGGCATCAAGGGCCCGCTGGGCGACAATGGCGCGGACATCCGCCTCGGCGGCTGCTATCGCCGCCGCCTCGTCGAGGAAATCGCGCACCGTTTCACCCGAGGCAAGCCGGAACAGGCCTTCCTTGGGCTGGCTGACGCGCGCCTCGGCCGAGACCCTGACCTGGCCGACGACGGCACCAAGCGCGTTGGCGACATCGGTATCCCGGGGCACCACGCACTCATTGCCGACCAACGGCGCCAGGCCGGCATAGTGCAGGGGGGCCGAAGCGCCGAGCCCGATGACCGGACGGTCGAGCGCGACGCTGAGGCGGGCGATGCCGGGGTGGGCGTCGACGGCGCGCTGGACCAGCGCGTGCGCCACGGTCGCCGCGCCATCGAGCCCGTCCTCGGCAAAGGCGGTTTCCAGGATATATTCGGCCGACCAGCGCGTCAGCGTCACCAGCACTCGTTCCGAGATCGCTTCCGGGGAGGCCGCGATCGCCTGGCCACGGCCATCGCGCCTGCGGGCGAACAGTTCGGCGCCTAAGCGGGCGGCGGCGGCATCCCAGGTCGCCTGCTTGCCGAGCACATGCGCGGCATCCGACGGCGTGAAGCCTGAGACATGCACTAACCCGCGCGAGACCAGCCGGTTCAGCGTGGCATTCTGGGCATTCGAGGTCAGCAGCCTGTCGAGGGCGAGCGGGGTCGCACCGATTGCCTCGTAGAGCTTTGCCTCCGGTGCGGTCAGCCCCGCGGCGAGCCGGTCCGGCACGCCGGTGCGGACCGCGAAGCGGCCGTCCATGCGGCCAGTGTTGGGGGCGCGCAACTGGCGTTCGAGTTCCGCCGTCACCGCCTCGCCATGCGCCATGCCGGCCAGCGCCAGCGGCACCAGGCGGCGCGGCCCAAGCAGGATCTTCGGATTGAGCGCGCCGTCCTCCAGCGTCACTTCGGAATCGCCGCCGAGGCCGAAAGTGCGCATGGCCACCGCCTCGACCATGGTGCGGAAGCCGCCGACGGTGGCGCCTTCCGGATCGAGCCGCGGCCGGCCGCCGTCGAGCACGGCGACATCCGTGGTGGTGCCGCCGATATCGGAGACCACCGCGTTGTCGAGCCCGGTCATGTGGCGGGCGCCGACCAGGCTGGCGGCGGGACCGGAGAGGATCGTCTCGATCGGCCGCTGGCGGGCAAACTCCGCCGAAACCAGCGCCCCATCGCCGCGCACCACCATCAGGGGAGCGGCAATGTTGCGCGCCTGAAGGAACCCCTCGGTCGCCGCCACCAGCCGGTCGATCATCGAGATCAGTCTGGCATTGAGCAGTGTGGTGAGCGCACGGCGTGGCCCGCCGAGCTTGGCCGACAATTCGTGGCTTGATGTGACCGGCAGGCCGGTCCTGTCGCGGATCAGCTCGCGGGCGGCGATCTCATGCGCGGGATTGCGGGTGGCGAAATAGGCGCAGACGGCGAAACCGGACACCGACGCGCCGAGTTCCGGCAGCATCGCCTCCAGCCCGGACAGGTCGAGTTTTGCCGCGTTGCCGTGCACATCATGGCCGCCCGGACAAAACACCACCGGGTCGGTGCCGAGTGCCGTCTTCAGCCCATCACGGGCAAGATCGGCCTCGGAAAAGCCGATCATGACCAGCGCCACCCGGCCGCCCTGCCCCTCGACCAGCGCGTTGGTGGCGAGCGTCGTCGACATCGAGACCAGCTTGATGTGAGCCGGATCGGTGGCCGCCTTTTCCAGGACCGCGTCGACGGCACCCGAAATGCCGACGGCCAGATCATGCCGCGTGGTCAGCGCCTTGGCCTTGGCCAGCACCTTGCCCTTGTTCGGCCCCTCTTGCGGACCTTCGGTCTCGGACCACAGCACGGCATCGGTGTAGGTGCCGCCGGTGTCGATGCCGAGGAAGAGAGGGGCGGGCTTGGTCTTGGCGGTCATTCTTTGGTGGATCCGGGACGGGAGGCGTTCTTTTCACCCGTGCCCTTAGCCGAAACGGGCCGGCCGATAAAGCAGCGTGAGATGGGCCACGGTGTCGTGAACCCACCGGAAGGTCGGTGCGCCGTCCCGCCAACGTATGTGGGGGTTCCTCGTCGCCACGAGGGGGGAAATTGGCAGCGTGGACGCGCCGCCTTATCCGACAAACCCAACCTTCTTATGACTGCCATCGCAGAACGGTTTGTTCGCCGAGTGGCCGCAGCGGCACAGGAAGACCTTCGTGGTGCGATCGACCGTGTGGCCGGTGCCGGTGACGATCTCGACATTGCCTTCGAGCTTGAGCGGGCCGTTGGTGGTAGGCGTCGCCTTCAGCGGGCCGTCACGGGCCTCCAGCGCGGGCGCGTCCTTCAGCGCCGGTTCGCCGGTGGCGGCAAAGCCCGCCTTGATGTGGCTGTTGTCGCAGAACGGCTTGTTCTGCGAGGCGCCGCAGCGGCAGAGCGTGGCGCGGAAGAATGTCTCGTCGCCAAGCACGATCTCGGCATGCACCGCCAGCGGACCGTTTTCGCGCAACCGCACGGTGTTGACCACAGGCGGTTTTTCCTGCGGTCCGCCATCCTTGCGCATATAGGTGATGGCGCCCGAGGGGCAATTCTCGGCCAGCGCGACGATCTTTTCGACGCTGGCCGCCTCGGGATGGATCCATTGTCCCGGCGCGTTGGGCACGAAGACATTTGGGTCGCCGAGCACGCAATTGCGCGAGTGGATGCAGCGTTTGCCGGAAAATCCGACGTCGATTTTGTCGCTTTCGACCATGCCAGCCATTGCCGTGCTCCCTGTGTGCCTGGAGCACACCGCGCCTGATTGCACGCGGCGTGCCTTGGGTGTTTGGGCTATGGTCCCCAGCGGGAAACCCGTCAAGCTGGCAAACCGGTCAGGGGACCAGATCGATCTCCTCGGTCTCGCCGCCGCTGCAGGTATAGCAGCAATCCTCGCATTTTTCCTTGTTGCCGGGGCCGACGCCCCAATAGGTGCCTTCGTCGCCGTCAACCCAGGCGCCGTAGCAGATCGATTCGCCTTCATTGCAGGATATCGGCAGCTGCTTGGTCTCGCCGTCATCGAGATAGAAATCCTTGCCATCGCCCGGCCAGACATAGTCGCGGTCCTGGCTGTAGAGCTCGAGGCGCATGGCGTTGGGGTGGCTGTTCTTGACGGCGAAGGTGACGTCGCCGGCTTGGGCGGTCGATACAAACAGGACGGCAAGCGAAAACGCGGCGGCGAGCCGGCGCGCTGATGTGAAAGACATGAAAACCCCCGATGTAGAATCGGCCCCCACGGCCGATGGGGCATCATGACATGACGCGGGCGGGCACTAAAGGGATGATGCCGGCAATCCCGTCCAAATCATCGCGACATTTCGCCTTATCGCTGCCAGAAGGGCAGTTTGGCGATTTCTTCCTCTACCTGTGGCGTCGTCAAACCGATGTCGTCGATCAGATGTGGGCTGACCTCCGACATTCGCTTGAGGTCCCAGCGAAAGCGTGTCCGCTCGCGCCAGGCCGCGATGGTGTTTCGCAAGACCGCCAGGCGCCGACGCGGCGCTTGCTTGGGACTTGCGGGCTGCCGCACTGCCGGCGGAACCGAAACAAGGATATGGTTCATAACAACCTCCGTGGGGCCGGAGCCCTCGAGCTGAAAGAGGTTGCATTCTGCGGGACGCGAACGCCGCCGTAATTAAGGCCCGCCAAATAGTTCTCAAAAGTTCCAAACGGCGTCTAACTCTTTGTTTTCATCCAATTTCCTCCAGGGAAAGCGCTATGCGCTTCTCCGGGGCACCGCTTCGCACTTTTCCTGGAATTGCTCTATAGATGCGCCATGCAGGGAGAGCGCTTTGCCTTTGGCCCGTTCATGCTCGATGCCGGTGCGGGAACGCTGCTCCGGAACGACGTCCCCGTAGCCATCGGTTATCGCGGGCTGAAGCTGCTCGCGGCGCTGGTCGCAAGGGCCGGCGAAATCCTTGAGAAGGCCGAACTCATGGACGCGGCGTGGCCGGGCACGGCCGTCGAGGAAGGCAACCTCACCGTCCAGATCGCGCAATTGCGCAAGCTGCTCGGTCCACCCGGCATTGCTAGTGAAGGAGGCGGCGAATGGATCGCCACCGTTCCACGCGTCGGCTACCGCTTCACGGGAGCCGTCGAACAGCTCGCCGGCGCCAAGCGAAAACCGTTGCCGCTGCCTGACAAACCATCGATCGCGGTGCTGCCCTTCGTCAATTTCAGCAACGATGCCGGGCAGGACGCTTTCTGCGACGGCTTGACCGAAGACCTGATCACCGACCTGTCGAGGATCTCCGGCCTGTTCGTCATCGCGCGCAATTCGACCTTTGCCTATAAGGGAAGGGCGATGGATGTGCGCGAGATCGCCAGGGAACTTGGCGTCCGCTACCTGCTGGAGGGCAGCGCGCGGCGTGACGCGGGGCGCGTGCGCATCAACGCACAGCTGGTCGACGCGGCGAGCGGCGACCATCTCTGGGCGGAACGCTTCGACCGCGGCCTGGACGATATCTTCGCCGTCCAGGACGAGGTGACCGCCAAGATCGTGGAGGCGTTGCTCGGCCGGCTGCGCGCGCCGCCGCCACGCAACAGGCCCACCAATCTCGATGCCTACGATCTGTGCGTGCGGGCGCGCAAGCTGATCGACGATTCGCCGCAGACGGCACGGGAAGCGCATCTGATGCTGACGCGCGCGGTTGCGCTCGACCCCGACTACGCCGAGGCCTATCGCTGGCTCGCCATGAACCACTGGATGGGATGGGTGCACTGGGGCGAGCCGATCGACCCTAACCGCCGCATTGCCCTGGACCTGGCGCGCAAGGCGGTCGCGATCGATCCGAACGATGCCGGCTGCCACTGGGTGCTCGGCAATTTGCTTGCCTATGAGCATGATTTCGCCGAGTCGGATGCCGAATTCGCCAGGGCGTTCGAACTCGACCCCAACGAGGCCGATGCCTGGGCGACATTGTCCGATATAACGACGCTCGCCGGGCGGGTGGAGGAGGGCCTGCAGCAGATCCGCAAGGCGTTCCGGCTGAACCCGTTTCCGGCAAGCTGGTACTATCTGACGCTCGGCCAGGCGCAATATGCGGCGCGCGACTACGCTGCCGCCGTCGAGACGCTGCGCCGGGACGAGACCTACCGCACCAGCTCACGCCGCTTCCTTGCGGCAAGCCTTGCGCAACTTGGCCGGCTCGACGAGGCGCGCGCGGAGGTCGAGCTGTTCCTCGTCGGCAACCCGCATTTCACGACCCGCCACTGGGTGATGACCGAGCCGTTCCGCGATGACGCGACGCGTGAGCATTTCATCGAGGGCTTCCACAAGGCCGGCCTCCCAGACTGACGCCCGGAATGACTGCCTGGACGGGATCCCCGATCACGGCACCAGGTCGATCGTCTCGGTCGCGTGCTCCACGCAGATGAAACAGCAGGTATCGCAGGGCTGGTCGTTGTCTGGGCCGACGCCGGCGGAAATCTTGTCATTGCCATCGACCCAGGCGCCATAGCAGATGCGTTCGCCCTGGTTGCAGGAGATCGGCACTGATTTCTGCGAGTCCGGATCAACAAGGAACACCTTGTCGTTGCCCGGCCAGACGGTCTCACGGTCGCGGCTGAACAGCTCGACCGCGACCGCCTCCTTGCGCAGGTTCTTGACGAAAAAGGCCATATCGGCGGCATCGGCCGAATTGGCCAGGACCAGTGCCGCCAGCGCAACCATGCGAAACAACGTCACCGCCGACCTCCCCCGAATCATCGCGGGCAGGTTCGCACGGCCGCCCGGAACTAGGAAGACACGCGGCCCTCCGCAGTGATCTCACGCCCCAGCCTCACCGCTTCACGCACCAGCAGATCGAGATCGTCGCGGCGGGTGCGATGATTGGTGATCGCCACACGCAGCCAGTGCTCGCCATGCACGGTGGTGTCGGAGAGTGCCGCGATGCCTTGCTCCTGCAGCCGCAGCATGATCTCGGTGTTGAGCGCCTTCAGCGCTTCGCCCGCCAAACCGGGTTGGTAGCGGAAGCAGACGATGTTGATGGTCGGCGCTGCCGCCAGTTCCAGCGAAGGCTCGGCCTCGATCAGCCTGGCCAGATAGGAGACCTGCGCGATGTTCTGGTCGATCAGGCGGCCTAATTTTTCGATGCCATGCTCCTTCAGCGCCATCCACACTTTCAGCGCGCGAAAGCCGCGCGAGGTCTGCAGGCCATAGTCGTGCAGCCATTCGCCGGATGCGAGGCCGCGCGGCGTCGATTCCAGATATTCCGGCGTCACCGCGAAGGTCCGGCGGTGCGCTGTGGCATCCCTGACCAGGGCACAGCCGACCTCGAACGGCGCGTGCAGCCATTTGTGCGGATCGAGCGCGATCGAATCGGCCCATTCGATGCCGGCGACGCGGTGGGCGTTTTGCGGCGCTATCGCGATCAGCGCGCCAATACAGCCATCGACATGAAACCAGAGTCCTTCCTCGTGCGCGAGTTTGGCAAGCGCCCTGAGATCGTCGATCGCGCCGGTGTTGACCGTACCGGCATTGCCGATGACGCAGGCCGGCGTGACGCCGGCTGCCCGGTCCTCGGCGATCGCCGCGCGCAAGGCCGATATGTCGATGCGCAGCCCGGCATCCGTCGCGATCCGGCGCAGCGCCCGGTTGCCGAGCCCAAGCGCTTCCATCGCCTTGCGATGGCAGGAATGGATCTGGTCCGAGCCGTAGAAGCGCAGCGGTTTTTCGATGGCGGCGACGCCGTGTTCGCGCACATCGATGCCGGCCTTGGCGTTGCGCGCCACGGTCAGCCCGATGATATTGGCCATCGAGCCGCCGCTGACCAGCGTGCCGGAGGCCGATGCCGGAAGGCCCAGCATCTCCTTGCACCAGTTCACCACCTGGTTGTCCATCAGCCCCGCGGCGTGGTTGCCGCCGCCGAGATTGGAGCCCTGGATCGCCGCCAGAAAATCGCCGATCGCGCCGGTGAAGTTGCTCGACCCCATGTACCAGGACCAGAAGCGCGGATGGATGTTGCCCATGGGATAGGACATCACGGTGCGCGAGACCTCGCCGTAGACGGCGGCAAGCGGTGCCGGCGAGCGCGGCAACGGGGCGGTGAAGAAGTCCCGCACATCGGCCGGCATCTCCCGCCACACCGGGCGGTCGCGCACGTCGCGCAGATAATCGACGGCATCGTCGACGACCCGGTGCGACAAGGCCTGCACATCGGCCCAGTCGGCGGGGTCAAGCGTTTCCTCGGCCACCATGCCGACGGTTTCTCGCGCGACGTCCATGACTGCCTCCGTCAAACCGCCGGAAACTGGCAGCCGGGCGTCGAGCGCGACAGCGCCAGCTCGTCGGCATCCATTTCGGCCTCGATGCCGTCGAACAGCGGTGTCGACATGTAGCGCTCGCCAGTGTCGGGCAACATGCACAGGATCACCGATCCCGCCGGCGCCTTCTCCGCGACCTGCCGCGCCACGGCGAAGGTGGCGCCGCCGGAAATGCCGGTGAAGATGCCTTCCTTCTGGGCTAGCGCCCGCGCCCATTTGATGCCCTCTGGCCCTGCGATCGGCATCACCTCGTCATAGAGGCTGGCGTCGATCGCTTCCTGCAGGACATTGGGGATGAAGTCCGGCGTCCAGCCCTGGATCGGGTGCGGCTCGAAGACCGGATGGCTGGCGGCGGGGGCGCCACGGGCACCGCGCAGCTGCGTCTTGCCGCTGCCGATCAGTTGCGCATTGGCCGGCTCGGAGAGCACGATGCGGGTATCGGGCCGTTCGCGGCGCAAGACTCGCGCCACGCCGACGACGGTGCCGCCGGTGCCATAGCCGGTGACGAAGCAGTCGAGCCGCGAGCCGGCGAAATCGTTGATGATTTCGCGCGCCGTCGTCGCCTCGTGGATGGCGGCATTGGCGGCCGTCTCGAACTGGCGGGCGAGGAACCAGCCATTGGCCTCAGCCAGCTCGACCGCCTTCTTGTACATGCCAAAACCCTTTTCGGCGCGCGGCGTCAGCACCACCTTGGCGCCGAGCATGCGCATCAGCTTGCGGCGCTCGACCGAAAAGCTGTCGGCCATGGTGACGACCAGCGGATAGGCTTTTTGCGCACAGACCATGGCGAGGCCGATGCCGGTGTTGCCGCTGGTCGCCTCGACCACGGTCTGGCCCGGCTTCAGCGCGCCGCTGCGTTCCCCCTCCTCGATGATGTTGAGCGCCAGCCGGTCCTTCACCGAGGCGCCCGGGTTGAAGAACTCGGCCTTGACGTAGATGGTCGCATGGGCCGGCGCGAGATTGTTGATGCGCACCGCCGGCGTGTCGCCGACAGTGTCGAGAATGCTGTCGAAAAGGCGGCCGCGCCCAGCGGTGGTCCTGATTTTCTGTTTGTTCAACATCATTGATCTCCTTGATCGTGTTCATCTTCACGGGCCGGTTACGAAGCGGCGGCCCGAGCGGCGAGGTCTCGAGACCTTGCCGCGCTAGGACTGACGTTGTCGGCTATGCGGCATGATCGCTGCCGGCGCGAAATTCGCCGCCGATGCGCCAGATCGTGTTTGGTGATAAAGCAGGGGCCGACAGGCCAGCGTGGGAGCAGGCGTGGGAACGGACGTGGAATCCGCACCATCGAGCCAGGACGGCGGTATGCCGGGCCTGTCCGTGCGCCTGCTCGGCCAATTGGGGATCACGCGCAACGGTGTGCCGATGGCACTGCCGGCCTCGCGCAAGCTGCGGGCGCTGCTTGCCTATCTGGCGCTGGCGCCGCACCCGGTGGGGCGCAGCCGCCTGTGCGAACTTCTGTGGGACGTGCCCAACGATCCGCGAGGCGAGCTGCGCTGGTGCCTGAGCAAGTTGCGCGGCGCTCTCGACACGCCGGACCAGCGCCGTGTCCGTACGCAGGACGATACGGTCGCGCTCGATCTCGGCGGTTGCCTTGTCGATGCGCTGGAGATCAGCCATGCCGCCGCGCACGGGATCGACAAGCTCGATGCCGAGCGGTTGCGAGCGCTGGCAGAACTCTTCGCCGGCGATTTTCTCGACGGGCTGGAACTCGAACGCAATCCGCACTTCAACAGCTGGCTGATCGGCCAGCGCCGCCGTTTCCGGTCCGTCCACGCGGCGGTGCTGGAACGACTCGTCGCGAGCCTGCCCGCTGATTGCGACGAAGCGACCGCCCATCTCGACAGATGGGTGGAACTCGCGCCTTTCGAGGGGCGCGCGCATACGGCGCTGCTGGCGAGCCTCGCCCGGCGCGGCGAGATCGCCGCGGCCGAGAAGCATCTGGCGGTGGCGGCACAGCTGTTCCAGTCGGAAGACCTGGATTTCGTCCCGCTCCGGACAGCCTGGCGGGTGATCCGCGACCAGCAGTCGGCTGCCTCGCCGCGGCCGCAGCCGGCCTGCCAGTTCACAGCATCGCAATTGAGGTCACCTGGTCCGCCCGACTCCGGTCCACTCGGCTCCGGTCCACTCGAGCCGAGCCATGCGTCGCTGGCGGTGATGCCGTTCGTCGAGGAATCCGGCCTGCGCGGCGGGCTGGCCGATGGCCTTACCCACGACATCATCACCCGTCTCGCCAAGCTACGGGATTTCTTCGTCATCGCGCGCGGATCGGTCTTCGCACTGGCCGACAAGGGCATCGCACCCGAGGAGGCCGGTCGCCGGCTGAAGGTCGACTATGTCGCCACCGGCACGGTGCGCAGCATGGCCGGCCGCCTGATCGTCGGCGTCGAACTCGTCGAGGTGCGTACCGCCAGGATCATCTGGGCCGAGACGTTCGAGCACCGTCTGGACGACATTTTTGCCGTGCTCGACGACATCGGCGACAGCATCGTGTCGTCGATCTCGGTGGAGGTCGAGACCGTCGAGCGTAACCGAGCCCTGCTGAAGGCGCCCAACTCGCTCAACGCCTGGGAGGCCTACCACCGCGGCCTCTGGCACATGTATCGCTTCACCCAGGCCGAGAACGAAACGGCGCGGCATTTCTTTGCCAGGGCCTTGCAGCTCGATCCGACCTTCGCCCGCGCCTATGCCGGCCTGTCCTTCACCCATTGGCAGAACGCCTTCCAGCGCTGGGGCGACCGCGACCGGGAAAGCGCGCTGGCGTTCGAGAGCGCCGGCCAGAGCCTGCTGGTCGACGACCACAATCCGGCCGCACACTGGGCAATGGGGCGGGCGCTGTGGCTGCGCGGCGAACAGGAGGGCTCACTCGGCGAACTGGAACAGGCGGTCAAACTCAGTCCCAATTTCGCGCTCGGCCATTACGCGCTGTCCTTCGTCCACTCGCAGTCGGGCGACCCGAAAGCGGCAATAAGCTCCTCAGACCATTCGCGCCACCTCAGCCCTTTCGACCCGCTGCTGTTCGGCATGCTGGGCGCGCGGGCGATGTCGCATGTCCGTCTCGGCCAGTTCGAGGAGGCAGCCGTATGGGCGCTGAAAGCGGCGGCGCGGCCGAACGCGCACGCCATCATCCTGGCGATCGCGGCACATTGCCTGGCGCTGGCGGGGCGGCTCGACGAGGCGCGCGGCTTTGCAGCCGCGATCCGCAAGACGTTGCCGGATTACCGCGCCGACGATTTCATCGGCACGTTCCGCTTCGAGTCCGACGCCGAAGCGTTGTTCCGGCAAGGCGCCAGGCGGATCGGGCTCGGCTGATTTCAGGCTTGAATCGCCTGCGTTAACGAAGTCGGAAGGAGTTGCTTAACCGTTCACGGCTATGTGACCTCGGGGGGCCATGGCAAAGTGAGTATGATGAGCAACAGCCCCGACAAGCGCAGCGAATGGCGCGCCATTCTTCATATACAGGCCCGCGTCGCCGTCCTGTTCGTTCCGGTCGTGGCCAGCCTGCTGCTCATCGCCGCCCTTGCCGGCAACGATCGCAAATCCGTTCCGGATGTCGACCGGACAGTTACCGGTTCGGTGCGATAGATCAGACCGGCCCGCTTTTCCCAGCTCGCCGAAGTACTCAGTAAAATCGCGGGATCGGGCCGTTCTGCGGCGTCGTGCGGTCGCCGAGGTCGAGAAAGATCTCGTCGACATAGCACCAGCCCCAGCCTTCCGGCGGGTCATAGCCCTCTATGACGGGATGGCTGGTGGCATGAAAGTGCTTGGTGGCGTGGCGGTTGGGTGAGTCGTCGCAGCAACCGACATGGCCGCAGGTGCGGCAGAGCCGCAGATGCACCCACCACGAGCCGCTCTTAAGGCATTCCTCGCAGCCGAGCGCGCTCGGCGTCACGTCCTTGATCCCAGCCGCGTGTCTGCACTCGTCCGCCATCACACTCCCCCGACCAGTTGAGGCGCGTCGGCATGGCTGCCTTCCCGCGCAAGAAATGCATGCAATGCCGCCACCACCTGGGCGCCTTCGCCGACAGCCGCCGCGACGCGTTTAACGGAGCCGGAGCGCACGTCACCGATGGCGAACACGCCGCTGCGGCTCGTCTCCATCAGGCCATGCGCCGATCCCATGTCCGATCCGGTGCGGATGAAACCCCTGGCATCCAGCGCCACGTCGGATTGGGCGAGCCAGTCGGTATTCGGGTCGGCACCGATGAACAGGAAGAGATGGCGGATCGGCCGCGTCGTCGAGGCGCCGCTCGAGCGGTCGCGCCAGCGGACCGTGGCGAGATTGCCTTCCTCGCCGTCCAGCGCCTCGACCTCGGTGCCGGTCAGCACCTCGATGTTCGGCTGCGCCCTGATGCGCTCGACGAGGTAACGCGACATCGAGGCTTCGAGACTGCCGCCACGCGCCAGCAGCGCCACTTTCCTGACATGGCTGGCCAAAAAGACGGCCGCCTGCCCAGCCGAATTGCCGGCGCCGACCAGCGCTACGTCCTGGCCGCCGCAAAGCCGTGCTTCGATGGGCGAGGCCCAATAATGCACGCATGTGCCCTCGAACTCGGCGAGATTGGCGACGTCGAGGCGGCGGTAGCGTGCGCCGCTGGCGATCACCACCGAGCGCGTACGCACCGTCTCGTCGTCGCCGACCGCAAGCTGGTAGCGCGCGCCGTCGGTGGCGGCACCGAGCAGCTTCACCTCGTCGGGGATGACCATCTCGACGCCGAATTTCTGCGCCTGGTTATAGGCGCGCGCCATCAGCGCCATGCCGGTAATGCCCGTGGGAAAGCCAAGATAGTTCTCGATGCGCGCGGAAGCGCCCGCCTGGCCGCCGAAGGCACGGCAATCGAGCACGATGGTCGACAGCCCTTCGGAGGCCGCATAGACCGCCGCCGCCAGCCCGGCCGGCCCGGCGCCGACAATGGCGACGTCATAGACCTTGCTGGCGTCGACCGGCCGCAGCAGGCCGATGCAGCGGGCGAGGTCTTTCTCCGCGGGATTGAGCAGCAGTCTGCCGTTCGGGCACAGCACGACCGGCAAGTGGTGGGGATCGACATGGAAGTGTTCAAACAGGGTCTTCGCACAAGGATCGGTTTTGGAATCGAGCACGCGGTGGGGCTGGCCGCTGCGGGCGAGAAACCCCTGAAGGCGCAGGACGTCGCCATTGTCGGCCGGTCCGACGATGATGGGACCGATCGTGCCGCTCTCGAGCAGCCCGACGCGGCGCAGGATCAGCGCCCGCATGATGCGCTCGCCGAGATTGGCCTCCTGCACCATCAGGTCGCGCAGCCTCTGCGAGGAGATGACGAACGCCTGCACTGGCTCGGCGGCCTGCGCATTGACCAGCGAGGGACGGGCCGAAAGCTGCGCCAGCTCGCCGACGAAGCTGCCCGGGCCATGCGTGACGATCGTCTCGCGCCGGCCGAGCTTGCCGTCCTGGGTGATGTCCAGCTTGCCCGACAGGACGACGATCAGCCCCGGGGACACATCGCCGGCCTCGAAAATGTGCTCGCCGGCGGCATAGGCGCTGGCCTCACCGAACCGGCGCATGCGCTCGATGTCGGCCTCGGCCAGGGTTGGGAAGGCCTGGTCGCGGCGGGCGCCGAAGATCGCGGTGGCGGATTGAGACATGGAAGCGAGCGTAGCGAAGCCGGAGCCCGGTTTGAAGCGGTTTGTTGGGGACTGGCCAGGAGGGGAGGTCATCGGGCAAGAAAAAAGCCCGGACGAACCGGGCTTTTCTCTTGAGCTTCTGAACCGATCGAATGGTTCGAAACGGGAATTTGGTGCCCAGAAGAGGACTCGAACCTCCACTCCTTGCGGAACACGGACCTGAACCGTGCGCGTCTACCAATTCCGCCATCTGGGCTGGTGCGGGCTCAATAAGCGGGCAAGCGATTGCTGTCAACGCGCTTTTTGGAACTGGACGCCAAAAGCTGGGAAGTCACTTTAGCAAAGCTGGTGGAGGCCCGCCGCCGCAACTCGCCAGCCGTCAGCCTTCCAGCACTTCCTTCGAGGCTACGGTCGAATCGGCGTTGAGCTGGTAGATCACAGGCACGCCGGTGCCGAGCTCCAGCCTGACGATCTCCTCGCCCGACTTGCCGTCCAGCGCCATGATCAGCGCGCGCAGCGAATTGCCGTGGGCGGCGACCAGCACGGTGCCGCCGCGCAGCACGTGCGGCTGCAGATCGTGCAGGTAGTAGGGCCAGACGCGGGCGCCGGTGTCCTTCAGGCTTTCACCGGCGGGCGGCGGTACGTCGTAGGAGCGACGCCAGACATGCACCTGCTCCTCGCCCCATTTCTGGCGCGCATCGTCCTTGTTGAGGCCGGAAAGGTCGCCATAGTCGCGCTCGTTCAGCGCCTGGTCGCGAATGGTCTTCAGGTCGCTCTGGCCGACGGCGTCGAGAATGTGCTGGCAGGTCTTCTGCGCCCGGACCAGCGCCGAGGTGAAGGCGATGTCGAATTTCAGGCCGCGCGCCTTGAGCTTCTGGCCGGCGGCCTTGGCCTCGGCGTGGCCCTGCTCGGTCAGGTCGACGTCACGCCAGCCGGTGAACAGGTTTTTCAAATTCCATTCGCTCTGGCCGTGACGCACGAGCACGAGAGTTCTCGACATTTTTGCTCCTCTGGGGTCTGAGCATTCCAGGAAAAGTGTGTAGCGGTTTTCTGTCCGGACTTGCGTAAGAACGAAGATGGTTCAGGGTCGTTTCAGGCAAGCCCGAGCACGTCCCGCATTGAGTAAAGGCCCGGCTTCCTGCCGCGCGCCCAAAGTGCGGCCTTGACGGCGCCGCGGGCGAAGATGGCGCGATCCTCGGCATGGTGGGACAGCGTGATGCGCTCGCCGGTGCCGGCCAGGATCACGCTGTGATCGCCGACCACCGAGCCACCGCGCAGCGCGGCGAAACCGATCGAGCCGGTTTGTCGCACACCCGTATGGCCGTCGCGTGAACGCACGTCGTTGCCGGCCAGTGCAATGCCGCGCCCGGCGGCGGCGGCCTCGCCGAGCAGAAGCGCGGTGCCCGAAGGCGCGTCGACCTTGTGCCTGTGGTGCATTTCGAGGATCTCGATGTCGAAATCATCGGCATCGAGCGCGCGCGCCGCCTGCTCGACCAGCACCGCCAGCAGGTTGACGCCGAGGCTCATATTGCCCGACTTGACGATGGTCGCGTGGCGCGCGGCGGCAGCGATTTTCGCATTGTCGTCAGCCGAACAGCCGGTCGTGCCGATGACGTGGACAATGCGCGCCTGCGCCGCGTAACCGGCGAACTCGACCGTCGAGGCCGGGGTGGTGAAATCGAGCACGCCATCGGCCCTGGCGAACACCGGCAGCGGATCGCCGCCGATCGGCACATCGATGCGGCCGACGCCTGCCAGTTCGCCCGCATCCTTGCCCAGGTGAGGCGAATCCGGGCGCTCGACCGCGCCGATGACGCGGGCGCCCGGAATGGCGTGGATGGCGCGGATCAGCGTCTGGCCCATGCGGCCGGCCGCGCCGACCACCACAAGGCCCATATCGCTGGCCGGCTCGCCTGATGTTGTCTCGCTCATGCCGTGCTCCCGGCGATCTTCTGGGTCTCTAATTCCTGAACCGAAGTCTCGACCTGGGCGCTGTCATCGACAAGCCCCAGGCCCTTGACGCCCTGTATCCGGTGGAAACGGGCATAGACGCTGTGCGGGTCGGCCATCAGCGAGGCGTGCGTGCCCTCTTCGACCAGGTGGCCCTGTTCCAGCACGATGATGTGGTCGGCATTGACCACGGTCGACAGGCGGTGCGCGATGACGATGGTGGTGCGCCCTTCCATGACCTTGGTGAGCGCCTGCTGGACCCGGGCTTCGGCCTCGTTGTCGAGCGCCGATGTCGCCTCGTCGAGCAGCAAGATCGGCGCCTGGCGCACGATGGCGCGGGCGATCGACACACGCTGGCGCTGGCCGCCGGAGAGCGTGGCGCCATTCTCGCCGACCGGCGTGTCATAGCCTTGCGGCTGCTGGCGGATGAACTCGTCGGCCGCGGCCAGTCGCGCGGCCTGTTCGATCTCGGCGTCGGTCGCCGAGGGGCGGCCGTAGCGGATGTTGTCGCGGATGGTGCCTTCGAACAGATAGGGCGCCTGCGAGACATAGGCGATCGAGCCGCGCAGCGACTGTTTGGTGACCTTGGAAATGTCCTGGCCGTCGATCTCGATCGTGCCGCTCTCGACGTCATAGAAGCGCTGCAGCAGCGCCACCAACGTCGTCTTGCCGGCGCCGGATGCACCGATGACGGCGGTCATCTTGCCGGCGGCGGCGACGAAGCTCAGACCCTGAAGGACAGGCGCCTCCTCGACATAGCGGAAGGAGACGTTGTTGAAGCGCACTTCACCGGTGGTGAAATGTGCCTGTGTGGCGCCTGGAGCATCGCCCTGCTTGGGCTCGAGGTCGAGCAGTTCGTAGATCATGCGCGCGTTGACCAGCGCCCGTTCCATGCCGACCTGCATGCGCGCCAGGCGCCGCGCCGGATCATAGGCCAGGATCAGCGCGGTGATGAACGAAAAGACCGCGCCCGGCGGCTGGCCCAGAACCAGCGCCCGGTAACCGGAATAGGCGATGACGGAGGTGACGGCGAGACCAGCCAGCATGTCGGAGATCGGCGACAGCCGTTCGGAGACGCGGGCAATCTTGTTGGAGCGCTGTTCGGCGTCGTTGGCGAGCTTGCCGATGCGGCCCGACAGTTCGTCCTCCATGGTGAAGGCCTTGACGATGGCGATGCCTTGCGTGGCTTCCTGAACCGCGCCGATCAGCCGCGAATTGATGAGCACGGATTCCCGGGTTATGCGCCGCACGCGACGGGTGAGGTAGACGACGGCCCAGATCAGCGGCGGCCCGATCAGCAGCGAACTGAGCGACAGGACCGGATCCTGGTAGACCATGACGCCGAGAAGCCCGATCAGCGTCACCGCGTCGCGGGTAATCGAGGTCAGCGTCAACGACAGCAGGTCGCGGATGCCGCCGACGTTTTCGTTGACCTGCGCCGCCAGCCGGCCGGAGCGTGTGTCGTTGAAGAAGCCGACGCCGAGCTTCATCAGGTGATCGAAGATGCGCTTCTGGTAGCGCGCCACCAGATTGTTGCCGATCTTGGCCAGCGCCACCGCCTGGCCATAGCCGGCGAAGCCGCGCAGCAGGAAGGCCGCCATGAAGCCGGCGCAGATCCAGACGATCGCGTCGCCACGCCGTTCGTAGAATATCTGGTTGACCATCGGGGCCATGATCCAGGCCGTGAAGGCGGTGGTGCCCGAAACGATCAGCGAGCAGGTGATGACCATCACATAGGTCCAGCGATAGTCATGGCTGTTCTCAGCCAGAATGCGGCGCAGCACCGCTGTGACCTCGCCGGGCCGGGCTTTCAGCTTGTTTGGAGTTTGAAGTGTCAAATCAGAGGGCTTTGTCGGTTTCCGCTTCCCGTGGCCGGGCAATTCGGCACCCCTATTAACGCCAAGCAGCGGGCTTGCCTATGCCTTGGGGTGACTAACTTCGTCGCGCCAGCGCCGGCCCGATGTCTGGACACCGAACAGCGAGGGGTTCCTGGCATAGGCGGCAAGGCCTAGGAGCGCCGCCAGCGGATGGGTGATGACATAGACCGGCATGGTGCGCATCAGCGCGCTGTGCGGCGCCTTGTCCTCGAAGGCGGCGCGGAAATTGCCCTCCTTCAGCGCCGGCACGATCTTTTGCGCGATGCCGCCGGTGAGGAAAACCCCGCCCCGGCTCATGAACACCAAGGCAAGGTCGCCGGCGGTGCGGCCCAGGCAGGTGACAAAGGTCTCCAGCGCTTCCTGCGCCACAGGATCGGTCTTGGCCAGCGCCGCAGCGGTGACCTCGGCCGGCGTGGTGAAGGGCGATGGCTTGCCGTCGGCCCTGGCCACCGCCCGGTAGACATTGACGAGGCCTCGCCCGGACAGGATCTGCTCGCCCGAAATGCGGCCGTCGAGCTTCTCGATGTGCGGGAACACCTCGAAATCGCGGGCCGAACGCGGCCCGATGTCCATATGGCCGCCTTCGCCGGGCACCGGTATCCAGTGATGAAGCGCGTGGACCAGCCCGGCGACGCCGAGCCCGGTTCCCGGTCCCAGCACGACGCGGCCGGCATTGGGCTCCGGCGTGCTGCCGCCGATCTTTTCCATCTGCTCTTCGCCGAGTGCGACGACGGCCAGCGCCTGCGCCTCGAAGTCGTTGAGCACGACGATGTCGCTCAGGCCGAGGCTGGCGAACATCTGCCGGGGCTTGACGATCCACGGGCAGTTGGTGAGTTCGATCTCGTCGCCATCGACCGGACCCGCCACCGCCAGCACAGCCGAATTGGGCCGGACCGAGGAGCGATCGAGCACGGCCGACTGGATCGCCTCGTCGATGGTGCTGTAATTGGCGGTCTGGACGATGGTCGGCTCGCCGGCCTCGGAATTGGCGTCGAGCACGATCGAAAAGCGCGCATTGGTGCCGCCGATATCGCCGATCAGGATCGGAAACCGCAGCAAAGTCTCGTCATCGCCTGTGCCTGGCATGCTCTTGTCCGTCCCCCGGCGCCCTCGATGGCGTTTCGCCGTTCTTCCGTTGACTAGCGCATGAGTTTGAAAAGGGAAACGGTTTTCGGACCCGGCGATGCGCAGGAAGAGGTTCTGCGGCCAAACGGCCACTGTTTCATGAAAGCAGGCAGCTAAACCGATTGAGCTTGCCGACGGCGCCCGACAATCACTTCGCGGGCGGGCGTGGACGCGGCACCGGCACGCCGACCTCGGGTGTCGCCGTGAAGGCGTTCAACGCGCTTGGCAGGCCTGCCGTGCTGCTGGCCGTGACGGCGGGCAGCGATGGCGTTTCGGGTACGGGCGCGGGCGCCGCCACCGCTATCGGCATCGTGTCGCCGTGATAGGTCGCCGCCTCGGCCGAGGCAGGCCCCGGCGCGTCGAGCACCGCGCGGCATTCCTTGGGCAGGTTGGCCATCGTCATCAGGTCGCGGGCCTTCGGCGCATCCGGGTTCTTGTTGGGCCGCCACGGCTCCTGCGTGAACCACCAGGCCAGCGGCTTGCCGCAACCGTCATCATCCGGCGTCGCTTCCTGCGCCTTGCAATTGGGCGAGCCCGGCTGACAGCCGATGCGCATGTGGAAATGATAGTCGTGGCCCCAGAACGGCCTGATCTTGCGCAGCCAGGAGCGGTCGCCCTTGACGGTGTCGCAGAGCTTCTTCTTGATGCCCGGATTGACCAGGATGCGCTCGACCTGCGGATAGCTCGCGGCCCGCTTTAGCAACGCCGTATGCCGCGGCGTCCACAGGGCATCCTTCACCAGATGCGTCTTCTCGTCGACCATCAGCGTGGCGCTCATGGTCTCGCGCTGCGCCCTGCTCATCGTGCGGTCGGGCATCGGCGTCAGCCAGATGTCGGCGTCGAGCCCGATCTGGTGCGAGGCATGGCCGGTCAGCATCGGGCCGCCGCGCGGCTGCGCGATGTCGCCGATCAGCAGGCCGGGCCAACCGTCGGCGACCGCATCGCGCGACAATCTCTCGATCAGCGCGATCAGCGCCGGATGGCCCCAGCGGCGGTTGCGCGATGGCCGCATTACCTGCCAGGTCGGACCATCCATGGGGATGGCGACGCCGCCGGAAAAGCAGCCCTTGGAATAGAAGCCGAAGGATTGCGCCGCGGTAGCCGTCGGCAGTTTCTCGGCGCCGAACAGGTCTTTTGCCCGTTCCTCGGCCGCTGCGGGCTGCGCGGCGAGACCTGCCAGGGCCAGCGCCGCCGCCAATACCGAATTTCTGGCGCCAGGCGATCGCGTCGATGATTTCATGAACCGCACCCCCGTGCCTCCAACGCCGAATCATACCACGCCAAGCGCCGCGCTTCGATCATCCTAACCCCTTCGCGGCCTTCATCGGACTGCGCGGCGCGCCGTCGCGCCAGTCGCCGCTTGCCCACATATGGTCGAAGGCGGCGCGATAGTCCGGAAAGCGAAACCGATAGCCCGCCGCCTTGATCGCCGCATTGGCGACCCGCTTGTTCTCGCCATAGAAGGACCGCGCCATGGGCGAAAGTTGGGCGGTCTCGAACGGAATTTCGGGCGGCGGCGCGATACCCATCAGCGAAGCGGCATAGGCAACGACATCCTGCGGCGGCGCCGGCTCATCGTCGGTGACGTTGAAGATGCCGCCGGTATTGCCGCCGATCAGATGCCAGAGCGCGCCCGATATGTCGTCGCAATGGATGCGGTTGAAGACCTGGTCCGGCTTGACCAGCCGCCTGGCCGTGCCGTTTTCCAGATTGACCAGCGCGTTGCGGCCCGGACCGTAGATGCCCGACAGCCGCAGGATCGCCACCGGCCGGTCGATGTCCTCGCCAAGCTTCAACCAGTCCTGCTCGGCCTCGACCCGCATCGTCGAGCGCTTCGAAACCGGCCGGCACGCGGCCGTTTCATCGACCCAGGCACCGCCATGATCGCCATAGACCCCGACGGTCGAGAGATAGCCGATCCATTTCAGGTCAGGCATCCCTGCGATCGCCTCGCGGGCGGCATTCAGCACGGGATCGCCGGCTTCCTCCGGAGCGACGGAAATCACCAGATTGGTGGTTTTCTCGAGCGCTTCGCCGATTTCGCCGGTTAGCGCGCCATCGAACAGCAGCGGGCCGATGCCGGCTTGGCGCAGCGCTTCGAATTTTTCCTCGGAGCGTGTCGTGCCGAAGATCGGGGCGGCTCCCCTGTTGGCGCGGCCAAAGGCCTTGCCCGAATAGCCGGCGCCGAAGAGGAAGATCCACTTTTCGTTCATGCATGCGTCCTGTTTGGCCGTGCCAAGCGCCATTCCTCGCGGACGGCGCCATCGCCCTCGCTCTTCAGGCCGTTCGCGGCCCGTTCGGCATATTCGGTTTCTGGCACCAGCCGCGCCAGCGCCCATATTGCCGCGCCCCGCACCAGCGGCGAGGCGTCGCCGAGCAGGTCCCGGACGCTATCGGCAAGCGCGGCCTCGCCGGAATTGCCGGCGGCGATCAGCACGTTGCGGACAAAGCGGTCGCGACCGATGCGTTTGATCGGCGAACCGGAGAAGAAGCTGCGGAAGGCAGCATCGTCGAGGGCCAAAAGGTCGGCAAGTTCAGGCTCGCGCAAATCGTCGCGCGCGGCGAGCTTGGCCTCCGAAGCCGCGCTTGCGAACTTGTTCCATGGGCAAGCCGCGAGGCAGTCGTCGCAGCCATAGATGCGGTTGCCGATCGCCTCGCGGAATTCATGCGGTATCGGCCCCTTGTTCTCGATGGTGAGATAGGAGATGCAGCGCCGCGCATCGAGCCGATAAGGCGCCGGAAAGGCGTCGGTCGGGCAGGCGTCGAGGCAGGCGCGGCAGGAGCCGCAATGGTCGATCTCGGCGCTATCCGGCACCAGTTCGGCCGTGGTGAAGATGGTGCCGAGGAACAGCCAGGAGCCGTGCTCGCGGCTGACCAGATTGGTGTGCTTGCCTTGCCAGCCCAGGCCCGCTGCTTCCGCCAGCGGCTTTTCCATGACAGGTGCGGTGTCGACGAATACTTTGACGTCGCCGCCCGCCCGCGCGACGATCTTGCCGGCGATTTCCTTCAGCCGACCTTTCATCACCTCGTGATAGTCGCGGTTTTTCGCGTAGACCGAGATCGCGCCGCGGTCGCGCCGGGCCAGCACGTCGCGCGGATCATGGTCAGGCCCATAATTCATCGCCAGCACGACGATCGAGCGCACGTCGGGCCACAGCGTGGAAGGCTCGCTGCGGCGCGCAATCGTCTCGGCGATCCAGTCCATGGAGCCGTGAAAGCCGTCGGCGACGAATTCGGCCAGGCGCGCTGGCGCCAGCGGGATGGCATCGGGAGTGGTGACTGCGACGGCGTCGAAGCCGGCGCGCCGCGCCTCCGCGTCGATCAGCGCACGCAGTTTTGCCGGATCAGAAGTCGAGATCCGCATAGTGCGATACCGGCGACAGGCCGCGCACGCGGTCGGTCAGGAGCGGCCGGAATGAAGGCCGCGATTTCACCCGCGTGTACCATTCGCGCGCGGCGGGGTGTTCGCGCCAGTCGATCTCGCCGAGATAGTCGAGCACCGACAGCGTCGCGGCGGCCGCCAGATCGGCATAGGTGACCCTGCCGCCGGCCAGCCAGTGACGGGTGCCGGCCAGCCAGTTGGTGTATTTCATGTGCTGGCGGATGTTGGCGCGCGCGGCGCGGATGGCGCCCGAATCGGGCGAGCCGCCGCCCGCCGTTTCCGGCATCACCGGCTTCAGCACGCGCTCGCGCACCAGATGGCGCGTCACTTCGCTTTCGGCCTTGTTGAGATACCAGTCGATCAGCCTGCGGATTTCAGCGCGCTGCATCGGGTCCTCGGCGAACAGCCGCTTGTCGCGCTTGAGCACACCGCGCGTCTCGTCGAGATATTCCGAGATCACCGTCGCACCGATGATCGGCACGTCGCCCTCGGCCAGCAGGATCGGCAGCGTGCCGGCCGGATTCAGCGCCAAGAATTCCTTGCGCCGCGTCCACGGCTTTTCCTCGATCAGCGCCAGCTCCTCGCCATACTCGCCAAAGGCGAGGCGGACGAAGCGGCAGGTTGCGAACATGGGATGGTGGAAAAGCGTCAGCATGGTTCCGCGATGATAAAGCGCACTAATGTGGTTTGGATTTGAAGTTCCTGCCCCTCAATGGCATCCGCGTTCAGGAACTTCAAATCCAAACCACATTAGAACTCAAAGTTGACAGTGTGGCTCAGAATCCGGAATTCGCGCATCGCGCTCGTCCCGGGTGTGGCGAATTCCGGATTGCCACACTGGCGAATCGCAGGGCGCACCGGTAAGTCTTGGCCGCCCGGTTAGCGGGCCGTCAGGGGTGTTGCGACCTATAGGGGGACTTCGGCGCCATGACAAGCAAGCCATTCTGTTAGCCGTCACGCCAACGCCGAGGTAGAAATGGAAAGCCAGACCATCGTCGAAGCCCTGCTGCTTGGCCTGCTGGAAGGGTTGACCGAATTCATACCGGTGTCTTCGACCGGCCATATCCTGCTCGCCGGCCATTTCCTCGGCTTCCAGTCGACCGGCAAGGCCTTCGAGATCCTGATCCAGCTCGGCGCCATCCTGGCGATCCTCAGCGTCTATTTCCGGCGCCTGTGGCAGATGCTGCTCGACCTGCCGCATGACCGGCTGACGCGGCATTTCGTCATCGGCATCCTCATCGCCTTCCTGCCGGCCGCGATCATCGGCGCGCTGGCGCACGACTTCATTAAGACGGTGCTGTTCGAATCGCCCCGGCTGATCTGCATCATGCTGATCATCGGCGGCGTGGTGCTGCTGGTCGTCGACCGCATGAACCTCAAGCCGGTCTACCGCGACGTCGAGCGGTTCCCGACCAGGCTTTACCTGCAGATCGGGCTTTTCCAGTGCCTGTCGCTGATCCCCGGCACGTCGCGCTCCGGCTCGACCATCGTCGGCGCGCTGCTCCTGGGTGTCGACAAGCGGGCGGCGGCGGAATTTTCCTTCTTCCTCGCCATTCCGACCATGGTCGGCGCGTTCGCCTTCGACCTGTTCAAGAACCGCAACGTGCTGACCTCGGCCGACCTGCCGATCATCGCCATCGGCTTCGTCGCCGCCTTCGTCACGGCGTTGTTCGTGGTGCGCTTCCTGCTCGATTACGTCTCGCGCAACGGCTACTCGCTGTTCGGCTGGTGGCGGCTGGTGGTGGGTGTTGTCGGGCTGGTGACGTTGATGATCTGGGGGTGAGGAGCGGTCCGCACCTCCGCGCCTTCGTCATCCACGGGCGGAGCAAGGAATGCCCCGCCTCAACTCCTCCCATAAAACGCATTCGGGACATGCACGGGCCAGCGCCAGGGCAGCACGGCGACCATGTCGAAGCGCATCGACAGCCTGCCATAGTCCGGCTGGCGCGACAGCCAGATGTCGGCCGCACCCTCGATGCGACGCTCCGATTCGTGACCGATCGCTTCCATGGCTTCGATCAGCGTGCGGCGCGCCTTGACCTCGACGAACAGCACCAGGTCGCCGCGCCGCGCGATCAGGTCGATCTCGCCAAAGCGCGTGCGGTGGCGGCGCGCCAGGATGCGGTAGCCTTTCAGCATCAGCGCGACAGCCGCCAGCCATTCGCCGCGATGGCCGCGCCGGTAGGCTTTTTGGCGGCTGGCGCTCGGGCGCTCAGCC
Organism: Mesorhizobium sp. B2-5-13; assembly: GCF_006440535.1. Classification (NCBI taxonomy): domain Bacteria; kingdom Pseudomonadati; phylum Pseudomonadota; class Alphaproteobacteria; order Hyphomicrobiales; family Phyllobacteriaceae; genus Mesorhizobium; species Mesorhizobium sp. B2-5-13. The sequence goes on from NZ_VFUI01000011.1 coordinate 96,380, forward strand.
ACTGCCGGCTCCGGAACTTTGCTCGACCATGATCTCTGGACAAACGAAACCGTTTGTCCGAGAAAACCGGCTTCCACTTTTCGGGATCATGGTCTGTCCTTGAGCTCGAGCAGCCGCCGATAGAGCGCCTGCTTCTGGCCGCCGGTCATTTTAGCGGCTTCCGCCGCCGCCTTGGAGGCCGGCATTTCGGCAGCGAGCGACAAAAGCAGACGATCGATGTCTTCGGGTTCGTCGGCCTTGGCCTCGGCCGGGCCGATACAGACGACGATCTCGCCCTTCGGCGTATCGGCCGCCGCATAATGGTCGGCCAGCGCTTGCAGCGTGCCGGTGCGCATTTCCTCGTACGTCTTGGTCAATTCCCGGCCGATCGCAGCTTTGCGTTCGCCGCCCAGCGCCTCGACCATGGCGCCGAGCGACTCAGCCAGCCGGCGCGGTGACTCGAAGAAGATCAAGGTCGCCGGCACCGCCTTCAGTGCCTCCAGCCGTGACAGCCGCTGGCCAACCTTGACCGGCAAAAAGCCGGCGAACAGGAAGGCGTCGGACGGCAGGCCCGACGCCGTCAGCGCGGCAAGCGGCGCCGACGGGCCGGGGATCGGCACGACGCGAATGCCCTGGTCGAGCGCTTCGCCGACCAGCCTGTAGCCGGGATCGGAGACCAGCGGCGTGCCGGCATCCGAAATCAGCGCCACGCTCTGGCCGGCTTCGAGTGCCGCGATCAGCTTCGGCCCGGCCTGGTCGGCATTGTGTTCGTGATAGGCGGTGGTGCGGCGGCGAATGCCGTACCGGTCGAGCAGCACGCGCGACACACGCGTATCCTCGCAGGCGACGATGTCGGCGGCGGCCAGCGTCTCCAACGCGCGCAGCGTGATGTCGGCGAGGTTGCCGATCGGCGTCGCCACCAGATAGAGCGCCGGATCGAGCGGACGAGCCGCGATCTCGGCCTGCCCGACCACATAGCTGCGCTTGCCTGTCTCGCCAGTCACCAATGCCGTCTCCGTTCAGGCCTATCTGGCCCGCCAAATCTTGTTTGGCATGGCTGGCGCCGGCTTGCAAAACTCGCACCGGTGTAAGGCAATCGCCATTCCTTCGCCACAGTAGGGAACGAAACCGGGTTTGGCAGATTTAGCCCCTGATTCCCAAGGGAGGACAGGATGGACAGCCTGACGATACAGGACGCTTTCGAGCCTTACTATGCCGGCCGCAGCCGGAGTGCCGCACGCCAGGACAAACGGCTGCCAGCCCGGAACGACACCAGCCTGACCAAGCAGGCCGCGAGTGCCTTGCCAACAGACGTCAGGCTTTCCGACAACAAACCCGACAGCACGACGGAGCACTGACCGGACGATGCCCAATCGCTTCGATATCTTCATCACCCGTCTTGAAACGAAAACCGCCCGCAACGGCGTACCGCAATCTCCGATAGGCGACCAGCACCGTGGCCGCCGCGACAAAGACGGCGCCAAGCCGGTCCGGAGCGGCGAGACGCATGCAGAGAAGGAGCGCGGAAAGCACCGCCACAAACACGACGCCTGATCTGGCTCAGATCGGCAAGGCGGCCGCCGAAGGCGGAGGGGCGAAGGCCGGCCAGGCGCTCAGTCCAGATATCGTGAAACGCGCGCCTTCAGGAGCGCTATCAGCTCCGGGTCCATAAATTCGTAGTCGTCCGGGATGTCGAGGCAGATCACCTTGGCCGCCTCCAGGCTGGCCTTGAATTTCTTCTGCAGTTTCGTCCGGTGGATTTTCTCCATGACAAAGATGATGTCGGCCCAGGCGACAAGTTCGTGCGTCAGCGGAGTGTAGGCATCATGATTGGTGCCGGCCGAGGCGACTTCGATGTCGCGCCGCGTGGAAAACACCTGCTCGGCGGTAGGGCTGCGCAAGCGGTTCTGGCTGCAGATGAAGAGGACGTTTTTCAAGGGTTTAGCGCGCCAGGTCCGCCACCACGGCGTCGAGCACGATCATGCCGGCCGGCGTGGCGCGCAGCCGCGCATTGCCGATCGGCGCCACCAGCCCCTCACCCTGCAGCACCGACAGCCGCGCGCTCGATAGGCCGCGTCCGGAAAACGCCTCGTAGCGGGAGAGGTCAATGCCTTCGGCGAGCCTGAGCCCCATCAAAAGAAACTCGTCGGCCTCTTCGGAGCGCGTCAGGAGTTCGCCGCCGGTGATGCCATGGCCCTTGGCCTCGACCAGATTGGCCCAGGTCTCCGGCATTCTTTCGGCAATCGTCACCACCCGATGGCCGTTCTCGACGAAGCGGCCATGCGCGCCTGGACCGACGCCGACATATTCGCCGTAGCGCCAGTAGGTCAGATTGTGCCGGCTCTCGGCGCCCGGCCTGGCGTGGTTGGAAATCTCGTAGGCCGGCAGGCCCTGCGCCGATGTGATTTCCTGCGTCAACGCGTAGAGATCGGCGGCGTGATCGTTGTCGGGAATGACGAATTTCTTTGCCGCGTGCAGCGCATGGAAGGGCGTGCCTTCCTCGATAGTCAGCTGGTAAAGCGACAGATGGTCGGCGGCATGGCCGATCGCCTGTTCGAGTTCCGCCTGCCAATCCTGTGGCGTCTGCCCGGGGCGCGCATAGATCAGGTCGAAGGACAGGCGCGGAAAGATTTCGCGCGCGAGCCCGATGGCGTGCAAGGCTTCCTCGACATTGTGCAGCCTGCCGAGAAAGCGCAAATCCTTGTCGTTCAGCGCCTGCACGCCGAGCGAGACGCGGTTGACCCCCGCCGCCCGGTAGCCACGGAAACGCTCCGCCTCGACCGAGGACGGGTTGGCCTCGAGCGTCACCTCGATGCCATCGGGCACCGTCCAGTTCCTGGCCACCGCGTCCAGAACCCTGGCCACCGTTTCCGGCTTCATCAGCGACGGCGTGCCGCCGCCGAGAAAAATGCTGGTCACGTCGCGCGGCCCGGTGCGCTGGCGCATCGTCGCCAACTCGGCCTCGAAGGCGGCGGCAAAGCGCTCCTGGTCGACCTCCTGGTGGCGGACATGGCTGTTGAAGTCGCAATAGGGGCACTTGGCCGCGCAGAATGGCCAATGCACGTAGACGCCAAAGCCGGGACTGCGGTCGAGCGCCATGGTGGTTGCGGGTCCGATCATGCGGAGCCAAGCCTGACCGAATCAAGCCGAGCTTGGGCGAATTTCTGGAAGGCGCGGGCGCGGTGCGACAGCGCCGTCGCCTGGCCTGGCTTCCAGCCGTGCTTTTCCTCGGCACTCATCTCGCCGAAGGTTTTGTCGAAGCCATTGGGCAAGAACACCGGATCGTAGCCGAAGCCGAGCTCGCCGCGCGGCGGCCAGACCAGCGTGCCCTCGGCCTCGCCGCGATAATATTCGGCCTCGCCGTCGGGAAAGGCGAGGCAGATGACGGCGACGAAGCGGCCCGTGCGCCGCTCGGGCGTGGCCGCGCCGACTTCCTGCAACGCGACTTCGGTGCGCTGCATGGCCATGGCGAAATCGCGCGATCCCTCCGGCGTCTCGGCCCAGTTGGCGGTATAGACGCCGGGCGCGCCGTCGAGCGCGTCGACGCAGAGGCCGGAATCGTCCGACAGCGCCGGCAGGCCGGTCGCCTTCGCGGCGGCGAAGGCCTTGATGTAGGCGTTTTCCTCGAAGGTGGTGCCGGTTTCGTCCGGTTCGGGCAGGCCATACTCCTTGGCCGACTTCGCCTCGAAGCCGAATGGACCCATCAGGTCGGCGAATTCGCGCAGCTTGCCGGCGTTGTGGCTGGCAACGACGATCTTCTTGCCATCGAGTGTATGGAGGTTTGGTGAATGCATCAAAGGCCCCAGATTCTTGGCTCGGCGAACTCGATCGAATTGCCCGACGGGTCGCGTATATAGATCGAACGGCCACCTTGCGGCCATTCGAATTCGCTTTCGATGGCGATTTTCTTCGCTTGGAGATGTGTTCTCCAGCCGTCGATTTCAGCGGCGCTGGCGGCAAAGCACAGATGACCCTCGCCGACCGCGCCGTGCGGCGGCACTTTCAGCTTCGCGTCCGGTGCGGGCGGAATTTTGGTCGCTTCGGCGTTGAAGACGAGCAGGACGCCTGGGCCGCAGCGGAAGAAAAGGTGGCGGCCGTCGACCTTGCCGAGGAGGATGAGGCCAAGGATGTCGGTGTAGAAGTGCTCAGCGGCGTCAAGGTCGGTGACGTAGAGGGCCGATTCCAGGATGGCGGAGGGAGTCACGAGGCACCCCCCTCTGCCCTGCCGGGCATCTCCCCCTCAAGGGGGGAGATTGGCAATTTCGATGTTGTCGCACACCCAGCAACGCTGAAAACCAGCGAAGGCCGAGACGGTATCCGATCTCCCTCCTCGAGGGGGAGATGGCCGGCAGGCCAGAGGGGGACGTTCAAGCTCGGCATTAAACCCTACGCGACCGCCATCTGCTGCAGGCTGACCAGTCGGGAAATGCCCTTCTTGGCCAGGCCCATAAGCGTCGCGAACTGGTCTTCGGAGAAAGGTTCGCCCTCGGCGGTGCCCTGAATCTCGACGATGCCGCCCTTGCCGGTCATGACGAAATTGGCGTCGGTGCCGGCCGAGGAATCCTCGACATAGTCGAGGTCGATGACCGGCTGGCCGTCATGGATGCCGCAGGAAATCGCCGCGACATGGTCTTTCAGCACTTTCGAAACGCTGGCCATCTGCCGGGCTTCCATCCAGCGCAGGCAATCATAGAGCGCCACCCAGCCGCCGGTGATCGAAGCGGTGCGGGTGCCGCCGTCGGCCTGGATGACATCGCAGTCGACGGTGATCTGCTGTTCACCCAGCGCCTGCAGGTCGACCACGGCGCGCAAGGAGCGGCCGATCAGGCGCTGGATCTCCAGCGTGCGGCCGCCCTGCTTGCCGGCGGAGGCCTCGCGGCGCATGCGCTCGCCTGTCGAGCGCGGCAGCATGCCGTATTCCGCCGTGACCCAGCCCTTGCCGGAATTGCGCATCCAGCCCGGCACCTTTTCCTCGAGGCTCGCGGTGCACAGGACGTGCGTGTCGCCGAACTTCACCAGGCAGGAGCCTTCGGCGTGTTTGGAGACGCCGCGCTCGAAGGAGATGGCGCGCATTTCGTCGAATTGGCGTTTGGAGGGGCGCATTCGGCCTGCTTTCTTGTCAGTTTCTTGAAATCGTGGCCGGCTTTTAGACGCAAGGGGGGCAGCGCGCAAAGGAAAACGGACCGGCGATCTGACACAGACACCCGGGGCGATCTGACACAGACACCCCGGGGTGATCTGGCACAGACACCGAGGTGATCCGACACAGACAGCCGGGGTGATCTGGTACAGACACCGAGGTGATCCGACACAGACACCGGTTGCGCGCGCCCCACCGAAGTCTATATCCTTGAACCGGAGGTTTTTGGCCAAATGACCAAGCCAGTCGATCCCGCGTCGCAGGCGCCCGCGCTTCAATCGCTCGACATGCGCTCGCGCGACATCTTCCGGCGCATCGTCGATTCCTACCTGAGGGACGGCGAGCCCGTGGGCTCGCGCAGCTTGTCGCGCATCCTGCCGTCCTCGCTGTCGCCGGCTACCATCCGCAACGTGATGAGCGACCTCGAACATCTCGGGCTGATCTACGCGCCGCATATTTCGGCCGGCCGTCTGCCGACGCAGGCTGGCCTGCGTTTCTTCGTCGATGCCTTCATGGAGCTTGGCGACCTCTCCGACGAGGAGCGCCGCGCCATCGAGGCGCAGGTGCGGGCCTCCGGCTCGGGGGCGACGCTGGAGCACATGCTGACCGAGGCCAGCCAGATGCTGTCGGGCATGTCGCGCGGCGCCGGTCTGGTGCTGGCCGCCAAGAACGAGGTGGCGCTGAAGCATATCGAGTTCATCCAGCTCGAGCCGACCAAGGCGCTTGCCGTGCTGGTGTCGCAGAATGGCGACGTCGAGAACCGCGTCGTCGAGCTGCCCGCCGGCATCACCGTCTCGCAGCTGCACGAAGCCTCCAATTTCCTCAATGCGCATATTCGCGGCCGCACGCTGGCCGAGGCGCGCACCGAGATCGCCCGCATCAAGGAAGAGACGAGGGCGGCGCTCGACACGCTGTCGCAGGACCTCGTCGAGAAGGGGCTGGCTGTATGGGCGGGCGCCGAAAGCGGCCTGCCAGCCCGGCTCATCGTGCGCGGCCGCGCCAATCTGCTGGAAAACGTCACCGCCCAGGCCGACATCGAATTGCTGCGGCATCTGTTCGAGGACATGGAGACGCAGGATGGTTTGATCCAGCTGCTCGACCTTGCCGAAGAGGGATCGGGCGTGCGCATCTTCATCGGTTCGGAAAACAAGCTGTTCTCGCTTTCGGGCTCGTCGCTGGTGGTGGCGCCCTATCGCGACAAGGACGCCCGCGTCGTCGGCGCGCTCGGCGTCATCGGCCCGACCCGGCTCAACTATGCCCGCATCGTGCCGATGGTGGATTATACGGCGCAGCTGATATCGCGCATGCTGCGCTAGGTGTACTGATATTCGGGTGAAGCCGGCCTGCAAACGGCTGATAACCTGCGCTTCCGGTGCCACCGTTTTCGACTCGGCCTGACCCGAATCTCGACATACCTTTGGTGCGACACCGAAGGACCGGCTGCAAAGGAGAAAAAGAATGGCGCTGGAATCATTCAAGGCCCAGATCAGCCTGCTGCTCGAAGAAATGGTCAACCAGCCGGAGGACCAGCACGAAATTCAGGAACAGCTGCGCGAAAAACTGCGGGAAATGCGCGCCATGGGCCTGCCGTTGCCGGCCGATCTCGTGGAACTGGAAAAGCGCCTGGACGACGATTTCTACGCTGCCGGGACCTGATCCCGGAAGTTTGCTCACCGCGCGTGACGGAACCCACGGACAAGCCGATCGTTAATTTCCTTCACGACCGGGTGGAGGAAGTGATGCGATTGGCCGGACTGGCGATGTCGGCACTGTTTCTCACGACCGCGGCTCTCGCCCAGCAGGCCGACCGGCCCGTGCTCAAAGGCCCGGCGGCCTTGGGCGACTGGCGCGCGGATAAGCCCGGCGTGCGCCGGTTGATCAAGCCGGAAGACCTGCCGAGACCCTATGTCACCAAATCCGCCTCGAACGGCGCCGGCCTCACGGAGAGACCGCAAGGCGCCAAGCCACAACTGCCGCCCGGCTTTTCGGCGGAACTCGTTGCGTCCGGCATCGACAATCCGCGTGTCGTGCGTGTCGCGCCGAACGGCGACCTGTTCGTCGCCGACAGCGAAGCCAACCAGGTCCGTGTCTATCGGCTGACGAACGGAAGCGCGAAAGCCGCGGAGAAAAGCATCTTCGCCGGCGGCCTCAACCAGCCCTATGGCATCGCCTTCCATCCACCCGGCAATGACCCGCAATGGGTCTATGTCGCCAACAGCGACAGCATCGTGCGCTTTGCTACCGCAATGGCGATCTGAAGGCCTCGGGGGAACCGCAAACCATTGTCGACGACATCCCCTCGAGCCACCACTGGACCCGCGACATCGCCTTTTCCCCCGACGGCAAGACACTTTACCTCTCCGTCGGCTCCGGCTCGAATATCGCGGAGGACATGGGCAAAAGACCCAGAGGCGGGCTCGACGCCTGGGTCAAGTCGAAGCCGCTCGGCGCCAGTTGGGGTGCCGAGGCGGGCCGGGCCGAGGTGCGGGCTTTCGACCCCGACGGCAGGAATGGGCGCATCGTCGCCACCGGGCTGCGCAATTGTTCGGGCATGACCGTGCAGCCGGCGACCGGCGCGCTGTGGTGCGTCGTCAACGAGCGCGACGCACTTGGCGACAATACGCCGGCGGAATACGCGACGACGGTCAGGGAAGGTGCCTTCTATGGCTGGCCGTGGTATTACATCGGCAACAATGAGGACCCGCGCCACAAGGGCGAGCGTCCCGACCTCGCCGGCAAGACTGATATTCCCGACGTGCTGATGCAGGCGCATTCGGCGCCGCTCAACATCGCTTTCTACGATGGCAAAAGCTTTCCGGCCGAGTACCAAGGCGACGCCTTCGTGGCCCTGCATGGCTCCTGGAACCGCGGCAACAGGACCGGCTACAAGGTGGTGCGGCTCAAGTTCAAGGACGGCAAGCCGACCGGTGAATATGAGGACTTCATGACCGGCTTTGTCGTCTCCAACGGCGAGGTCTGGGGCCGGCCGGTTGGCGTCGCGGTGGCCAAGGACGGGGCGCTGATCGTCACCGAAGACGGCAACGGCACAATCTGGCGCGTGACCTATAGTGACGGCCGGTCCTGATCCGTCTATTGGCAGCGCCGGCCCCCTCACCAGGTCTCACAGGGAGCTGGTGCAATCGAATCCAGTCCTCAGTAAATTCAATTCCATTCAGATATATGCGATGAAGCGCCCTCATCCGAGACCGAATCCATGACCCTCACCGGATTTCTTGCCTACAGCGCCGCGCTTGGCGTCGCCGCCGCCATCCCGGGCCCCGGCGTCACGGCGCTCGTCGCACGTGCGCTGGGCTCGGGCTTTCGCTCGTCGCTCGCCATGTCCTTCGGCCTGATGCTTGGCGATCTCACTTATTTGACCGCCGTGGTGCTGGGCCTGGCCTTCGTCGCGCAGGAGTTCGGCATGGTTTTCCTGGCGATCAAATGGGCCGGCGTCGCCTATCTCGCTTTCCTCGGCTGGCGCTTCTGGACCGCCGGCATAACGCCCGAAACCATCGAAGCCAGGAAGGGCAAGGGCGGCTTGCTGTCGAGCTTCATCGCCGGCCTCACCGTGACGCTCGGCAATCCAAAGACGATGATCTTCTATCTCGCCATCACGCCGACCATCGTCGACCTGAAGACCATCACGCTTGCCGATTACGGCATTCTCGTCGCGCTGACGTTCGTCGTCCTGTTCGTCGTGCTGGTGCCTTACCTGGCGCTGGCGGCCAAGGCGCGCTGGTTCCTGAAGTCGCCGCGCGCGCTCAAGGTGCTGAACCGCACCGCCGGCGCCTTCATGGTTGGCGCGGCGGCGGCGATCGCTGCTCGCCAGTAGGTCGTTTCGACCAAACCATTCCCTGGCCCGGCTGTTTCGAGGAATGCTTTTCCGGGGTCCAGGCGTTTTCAGCACAGGCCCCACTCGGATATTTTCCAGCCGCAGCCTATCTTGCGCGGCTGAAAGCCCTATTCTGTCGGCTACTGCCAATTGCCTGAAATCCAGGGAGCGAAACCAATGAACAAGCCCGTCACTTCAGCCCGCGTGCCCGGCCGCGGCCGTATCTACGATTCCATCACCGACACGATCGGCGATACGCCCTTGGTACGGCTCGACAAGTTCGCCAAGGAGAAGGGCATCGTCGCCAATCTGGTCGCCAAGCTCGAATTCTTCAATCCGATCGCCTCAGTCAAGGACCGTATCGGCGTGTCGATGATCGAGGCGCTGGAGGCAGCCGGCAAGATTACGCCCGGCAAGACCACGTTGATCGAACCGACATCCGGCAATACCGGCATTGCGCTTGCCTTCGCCGCCGCCGCCAAGGGCTACAAGCTGATCCTGACAATGCCGGAGACGATGTCGGTCGAACGCCGCAAGATGCTGGCGCTGCTCGGCGCCGAGCTGGTGCTGACCGAGGGGCCGAAAGGCATGAAGGGCGCCATCGCCAAGGCCGACGAACTGGCCGCGACTATCCCCAACGCCATCATTCCGCAGCAGTTCGAAAACCCGGCCAATCCGGAAATCCACCGCAAGACGACAGCGGAGGAAATCTGGAACGATACCCAAGGCGAGATCGACATCTTCGTCGCCGGCATCGGCACCGGCGGGACGATCACCGGCGTCGGCCAGGTCTTGAAGAAGCGTAAGCCCGTGCTGCATGTCGTCGCCGTCGAGCCGGATGCCTCGCCGGTGCTGTCGGGCGGCCAGCCCGGCCCGCACAAGATCCAGGGCATCGGCGCCGGCTTCGCGCCCAAGATCCTCGATACCACGGTCTATGACGAGATCGTCAAGGTCTCCAACGAGGATTCGGTCGCCAATGCGCGCCTGATTGCCCGCCTCGAGGGCGTGCCGGTCGGCATCTCGTCGGGCGCGGCCCTGCAGGCGGCAATCGTCGTCGGCTCGCGGCCCGAAAACAAGGGCAAGACGCTGGTGGTGGTCATCCCCGACTTCGCCGAGCGGTATTTGTCGACGATCCTGTTCGAGGGGCTGGGGGCTTAACCCTCGCATTCTTCCCGCGAGCGCCTGGCCCGCTGAAAAACTCCTCGTGGCCGCCTGCGCGCAGCTTGAGCCGACCCCTGCTTCCGGTTCATATCACCCCCGGCCCGCGCACGACTGGCCGGGGAGGATTCCATGTACAAGCTTTATACACGTCCCGGCAGCGGCGGCTTCGTCGTCGAGGCGGCGCTGGCGCTGATCGATGTGCATTTCGAACAGATCGACGTGCCGAAGACCGAGGCGCCCGATCCGGCCTTCCTCGCCATCAGCCCGTTGAACCAGGTGCCGGTGCTGATCTTGCCGGACGGACGCTCGATCACCGAATCGGCGGCGATCTGCATCCTGCTCGCCGAGCGCCACCCGCGGGCCGGTCTGGCGCCGGCGGCCGATGAACCGGCGCGCGCCGAGTTCCTGCGCTGGATGGCGTTCATGTCGTCGGCCCTCTATCCGGCGATCCTGCGGTTCTACTATGCCCATCGCTACACGGCGGATGCCGAAGGTACGAAGGCGGTGAAACAGGCGGCGGTCGCCGAGATGGATCGCGGTTTTGCCGTCGTCGATGCCGCCTTGCGCGGCCGTGACTGGCTCGCCGGCGACAAGATGTCGGTGGCCGACATCTATCTCGTCATGCTGGTGGCCTGGCATCCCGACATCGACATGGCGCGGGCGGCCTGGCCCGGTATCGAACGCCTGTGGGCGCGGTTGCGCGAGCATCCGCTCATGAAGACGCTCAACACGTCGCACGAGATGTGGCCGGCCTGAGCGGGATGGTCCGGAAAGTCGCCCGCGCTCTGACAGCTCACTGTCTGAGCGCGGCGCGTTTTGCCTGCAGGAACCGGCGTACCGCCGGATCGCGCTCGAGGCCGATCGCCCGATCATAGGCTTCGACCGCCTGCGGTCCCTGGCCGAGCCTGGCTAGCAGGCCGGCACGCGCGGCCCAGTAGGGTTGGTAGTCATCGAGTCGCTTGTCGTCGCCCAGCACGTAAAGAGCCGCCAACCCCGCCACCGCGCCCTCGGTCTCGGCGATCGCCACCGCGCGATTGATCGCCACGACCGGCGACCCGACGATCGAAAACAGAGCTTCGTAGAGCCCGCGGATCGCCTCCCAGTCGGTGCGGCCACTCAGCCGTCGCGCGGCATGCGCCGACTGTACCGCCGCCTCGAGCTGATAGCGGCCGATCGTGCCCATGGTGGCGGCGCGGCCGAGCAGGGCTTCCGCCTCGTCGACCAGGGCATGATCCCACAATGCATGATCCTGCTCGGCGAGCGGCACATACTCTCCGGCCGGGTCGCGCCGCGCCGCGCGGCGCGCCTCGGCGAACAGCATCAGAGCCAGCAGGCCCAGCGCTTCCGGCTCGCCCGGCAGCAGCGAGGCCATCAGCCGGCCGAGCCAGATCCCTTCGGTGGCGAGGTTTCGGCGTCGCGTCTCGGTACCGGCCGGGTCGGACCAGCCCTCGGCGAAAGCGGCGTAGATCGCCTCCAGCACCGCGTCCAGCCTTTCGCCGAGTTCGGCTCGCTCCGGTACGCGGAACGGGATGCCGGTCTCGCGGATGCGGCTCTTGGCGCGCACCAGGCGCTGGCCCATCGTTGACGGCGAGAGCAGGAAAGCGGAAGCGATCGTCGCGGCATCGAAGCCGAGGATGGTCTGCAGGATCAGCGGTGCCCGCACGCCGGATTCGATCGCCGGATGGGCGCAGGCGAACATCAGCCGCAATCGTTCGTCCGGCAGGTCCTCGTCGGTCATGCGTGCCTCCGCTTCCTCGGCAATCAGCTTGAGATGGTCACGGCCGGCTTCGCTGGTCAGCCGCCGCCGCACCGCATCGACACGCCGCCGCCTGGCTACGGCGAGCAACCAGGCTTCCGGCTTTTCCGGCACGCCGGTGCGCGGCCAGCGTTCGAGCGCCGCCGCGAAGGCGTCGGCCAGCGCATCCTCCGCGGCGGCGACGTCGCGCGTGCGCGCGGCGAGCCAGGCGACCAGCTTGCCATAGCTTTCCCGGGCGGCGGCCTCGGCGGCCGCCCGGGCGATATCCGGGCGACTGTCCATCACGCCGTCACTTGGGCATATAGTCGGCCATTTCCCAGATCGGCCGCAACTCGACCGTGCCGGTGCTGGCCGCCGGACAGCGCGCCGCCCAGTCGATGGCGGTATCGATATCGGCCGCCTCGATCATGTAGAAGCCGGCAAGCTGCTCCTTGGTGTCGGCATAGGGACCGTCGATAACGTTGGTTTTGCCATCGGCGATCCGCACCGAGGTCGTCGCCTGGGTCGGGCGCAGCCTTTCGCCGGCCAGCCACGCACCGGACTTCTTCAACGCTTCGGTATAGGCGGCGTAGGCCGCGCTCATCTGCTGGGCTTTCTCGACCGGCGTGTTCGCCAGCGCGGCTTCATCGTTGTTGATCAAAAGCATGTATCGCATGGGTCTTCTCCCGTGGTTTGGAAGGCCGCTTCGTTGCGGGCCGAACGTATGTCGCGCGTCGGCGACCGATTTCGACAGGTTGCGGAAAAAACTTTCGGCTCCGGCCGCGCCTTGCGCAAGCGGGTATGTGTTTGGCGACCTCTCAACCATTCGTCTAACGCGTGGAATTGCGGGTTGGCATTTCCCTTTCGCTGTCTAAACTCGCCTCTCTTCGCATCAGGGAGGTGATGCGGCCACTATTTCAGGGAGGAAACCAGATGTTGAATTTCAGAACGAAATTCGTTGCTGCCGGCGCGATGGCGCTTTCACTTGTCCTTGGTGCGGCGTCGGCCAAGGCGCAGGAATTCATCAATGTGCTGACCGGCGGCACTTCGGGCGTTTACTATCCGCTCGGCGTAGCGCTGTCGGAAATCTACGGCAAGGGCATCGAGGGTGCCCGCACGCAGGTGCAGGCGACCAAGGCGTCGGTCGAGAACCTCAACCTCCTGCAGCAAGGCAAGGGCGAGATCGCGTTCGCGCTCGGCGATTCCGTCAAGATGGCCGCCGAAGGCAACGCCGAGGCCGGCTTCCCCGGCAAGCTCGACAAGCTGCGCGGCATCGCCGCCATCTATCCCAACTATATCCAGATCGTCGCCAGCCAGGAGTCCGGCATCAAGACGCTCGCCGACCTCAAGGGCAAGAGCCTGTCGGTCGGCGCGCCGGCCTCCGGCACCGAGCTCAACGCGCGCGCCATCTTCGCCGCCGCCGGGCTGAAATATGAGGACCTCGGCCGCGTCGAATACCTGCCCTTCGCCGAATCGGTGGAGCTGATCAAGAACCGCCAGCTCGATGCCACGCTGCAATCGGCCGGGCTGGGTGTCGCCTCGATCCGCGACCTCGCCACCTCCGTGCCGATCAATGTCGTTGCCGTGCCGCCCGAAGACGTCGCCAGGATCGGCTCGCCCTATCTGTCGGTGGTAATCCCCAAGGGCACCTATGAAGGCCAGGGCGAGGATGTCGCCACGGCCGCCGTCGGCAATTTCCTCATCACCCGTGCCGATGTCTCGGATGAGACCGCCTACCAGATGACCAAGCAGCTGTTCGAGCATCTCGACCAGCTCGCCGCCGCGCACGCCGCCGCCAAGGCGATCGATCCGGCCAAGGCGCTCGACGGCATGCCGGTGCCGCTGCATCCGGGAGCCGAGCGCTATTACAAGGAAAAGGGGCTGTTGAAGTAAGGTATCGCGGCAATCCGACATGTCTTCGCGAGGCACTGCAATTCGCCTGCTAGGGAGCGCATCCAATGAGCGAAACACCGTCTGGAGGGATAGCCGACGGCAAATCGTCCCTCGCCCATCTCCCCCCGGGCGAAGAGCAGGTCGAAGGGTTGCCGCCGGGCTTCGGCGACGGCATCGCCGGCAAGGCGGCCTTCGCCATCGCGGTCGCCTTTTCCGCCTTCCAGATCTACATCGCCGCCTATGGCAGCCTTCCGAGCCAGGTGGTGCGGGCCATGCATGTCGGCTTCCTGCTGCTGCTCGGTTTCGCCCTGATCGCCAATCTGCGCGCCACCAGCCTGCCGGCAAAAGCCTTCTTCTGGGCACTCGGCCTGCTCGGCTTCGGCACCGGCCTCTATAACTGGGTGTTCTATACCGACCTCATCCGGCGCTCCGGCTTTCTGACCACGCCGGACCTGATCGTCGGCGCGGGGCTGGTGGTGCTGGTGTTCGAGGCGGCCAGGCGGCTGATGGGGCTGCCGCTGGCGGTCATCGCCTTCATCTTTCTCGCCTATTGCTTCGTCGGCAATCATCTGCCGCCGCCCTTCATTCATCGCGGCTATGATTTCGCCCAGCTCGTCGACACCTTCGCCTACGGCACCGAAGGCATTTACGGCACGCCGATCTACGTTTCGGCCGCCTATATCTTTATCTTCGTCGTCTTCGCCGCCTTCCTCGAACGCGCCGGCATGATCGCGCTGTTCAACGATTTCGCTCTCGGGCTGGTCGGCACCTGGCGCGGCGGCCCGGCGCAGGTCTGCGTGCTGTCTTCGGCGCTGATGGGCACCATTTCCGGATCCGGCGTCGCCAATGTGGTGGCGAGCGGCCAGTTCACCATCCCGCTGATGAAGCGCTTCGGCTTCCGCTCGGCCTTTGCCGGCGCCGTCGAAGCGACGTCCTCGATGGGTGGCCAGATCATGCCGCCGGTGATGGGCGCGGTCGCCTTCATCATGGCCGAGACGCTGAACATCCCCTATGCCGACGTGGTCAAGGCGGCGATCATCCCGGCGCTGCTCTATTTCGGCGCCTGCTTCTGGCAGGTGCATCTGGAGGCCGGCAAGGCAGGCCTGCGCGGCATGGCCAAGGCGGACCTGCCAAACCCCTGGGACGCGGTGCGACAACACTGGCCGCTGGTGCTGCCGCTCGCGGCACTGATCTACCTGTTGTTCGCCGGCTACACGCCGGTCTTCGCCGGCACGATGGGCCTCGCGCTGACCATCGTGCTGATCCTCGGTACGCCGCTGGCGGCGCTGATCGGGCCGCTCGCCTTCCGCGTCGTCTTCTGGCTGGCGCTCGGGCTTGCCGCCGCCTCCTTCATGAAATTCGGCGTCAACATCCTTAGCCTTGTCATCGCGGCCCTCGTCATTGCCTGCCTTGCCTTCAAGGGCGGCCGCGAGACGCTGCAAATCTGCATCGACTCTCTTGCTGAAGGCGCAAAGAACGCGCTGCCGGTGGGCATCGCCTGCGCGATCGTCGGCATCGTCATCGGTACGCTGACGCTGACCGGCGTGGCCTCCACCTTTATCGGCTGGATCATCTCGATCGGCGAGAACAATCTGTTTCTGTCCCTGGTGTTGACCATGTTGACCTGCCTGGTGCTGGGCATGGGCATCCCGACCATCCCCAACTACATCATCACCTCGTCGCTGGCCGGGCCGGCGCTGCTGTCGCTCGGCGTGCCGCTGGTCGTCAGCCACATGTTCGTCTTCTATTTCGGCATCATGGCCGACCTGACGCCACCGGTGGCGCTGGCCGCCTTCGCCGCAGCGCCGATGGCCAGGGAGAGCGGCCTCAAGATCGGCATCCAGGCGACCAAGCTTGCCATTGCCGGCTTCGTCGTGCCGTTCATGGCGGTCTATACGCCGGCTTTGATGCTGCAGGACGCCGGACCGATCGCCGCGCAGTTCGGCTATCCCGTCGAGGTCGCCTACATCGTTCTCAAGGCGTGCATGGGCATCGTGCTGTGGGGCGCTGCCGCGGTCGGCTTCCTTGCCGCGCGCATGGCCTGGTGGGAGCGGCTCGTCGCCTTCGCCGCCGGCGTGCTGCTGGTGGCGGCGGTGCCGCTGACCGACGAGACCGGCTGGGCGCTGTCGCTGGCCTGGATCGGCTGGCATGTCTGGCGTGCGCGGCAGGCGCCGGCCAGGGCATGATCCCGAACCAAAGGTCAGCGAACGCAAAAAACGGGACCCGGTTTTCGCAGGAGATCCTGCTCAAACGAGGAACCGCATGAGCCTGTGCATCCTCGCCGCCGGCAAGACGGTGACGCTTGGCGTAGCCGCCTTCACGCTGGCCTGGACCCATTCGGTGGAACGGACGCGCTGGGAGGAGGACTGGAGGGTGACACCGTCCGGCCTGCAGGTGATAGAAGCCCGCATCAAGGGCTCGGGGGCCGGCATGGAGCCGCCTGACGGTGCGATATTGAAAAACGGCTGGTGGCTCTATGCGCCCAAGATGGGCGCGCAGCGTCGAATCCTGCTCGCCGCCTCCGGCGCGACCGGCGATGGCTGGACGCTGTGCACGGTTCAGGGCTGCCTGGAACTCGGCAAGACGGCGGGCGACACGATCTCGCTCGAGCCCTGTGAACCCACCGGCTTCAGCCAGCCGCGATAGCGCACGATCAGGCCGGTGAGCGGGTGTGAAATCTCGACATGGAAGCGGAATTTTCCGTCCTCGACGGTCTCGAAGGAGGTCGAGCGCGGGCAGAGCCACATCGGCAATGGCAGGCCGAGAATGCTCCAGCGCCGCAGGATCAGCCTCAGCTGGCCGCCTTCGGCCACGATTGGACGCCCAATGCATCAGCGGGGCGAGCGGCGACAGCGAGCGGACCATGCCGATGCGCGCCAGCCAGGCAAGGCCGCTCAGGGCGCGGTTCAGGATTTGGGGAACAGGCTGTGCAAGCCGTGACCAAGCCTTTGATGGGGTCGCTGCCCAAAAGCGGACCTCGTGAGATACCGTTCGGGGTGGAAAGCCGCCATTGCCCACAAAGTCTCCGGCCTGATCAACCGAGCTCCCGTGAGCTGGGCGGGAAGAAGCTGCTATAAGTCAGCGCGCGCGCCGGTAATGCATGGCGACCGCGCCGTTGCGGAGCGGCTTGGCCGAGATCAGTTCGAGCCGTCGTGTGCTGGGCAGCCCGCTCTGGTAGAGGGTCGGACCGTGGCCGGCTATGCTAGGGTGGACGAGGAGCTTGTACTCGTCGATTAGATCCAGCCGGTCCAGCTCGGTCGCAAGCTTGCCGCTACCGAGGAGCACGCCCGCCGGGGTCGCGTCCTTGAGCCTCTGCACGCCCCTGCGGAGGTCGCCGGCGATGTGGTGGCTGTTGGTCCACGGGAAGGACTTTCGCGTCGACGACACTACGTACTTCGGCTTGGCCTCCAGCTTGACCGCCCACTCGCGTATCGCCGGCGGCGCCTCCTCGTCGCCGCGGGCGACTGCCGGCCAGTAGCTCTCCATCATCTCGTAGGTGACGCGACCCCACAGCATCGCCCCGACCTCGTCCATAAGGCGGGTAAAGAAGGCGTGCGTCTCGTCGTCGGCAATGCCCTCCTTGTGGTCGACGCAGCCATCCAGGGTAACGTTGATGCTGAAGGTCAATAGTCCCATGCGGCGAGTCTAAGCCATACAATGGAGAACACCTAGGCCGATTGCTCGCGGTTGATGTTGAATTCCGCAATGGTCGAAACCGCCTTTATGTTCGTGCCCGCAAGCGGACATAGGTCAAGCGGCTCGTAATGTCCGCTCTCCGGAAGTGAGCCAAGTTCGCTTTACGACCCGTTGTGGACATACCAAGTTCACGACAGGTTAGGCCCATCGCGCATGCTAGAGCGCGCTTGCGTGCGGGACCCGCCGTCTGTCGGTGAAAGTCGGGCGATAGGCGGTGGCGCGGGTCTCGATGCCCGGCCTGCAGATGCGGCTGTTGTGGCGGCTTTCGAAAGTCATGGTCAGTGCGCACCCAGCGACGTGCCGCGACGGGCGCAGGCCGGACCGGGGCCGCGCATGTAATAGCGCTCGGGCCGATAGGTCGGCGCGACGAATTCGCGGATGGCGGCGACATAGCCGATGAGGTGCGTGAGGAAGTTCATTTTACCTGGTCCCTGTCCCGATTTTCGGATGTCCCTTCCGAATTGCGGGAACGATAGCATCGAGGCGTGAATACTCAGTGAACGTGATGTTAATTTCTGGTCGGAAACCCGTCGCTTCGTGGCCGGAATGCGGCTGATTCGGGGTGTTTCGGTGCCTTTTGTCGCCATTTCGTCCGGTGTGACTTTTGCATCACATATGTTTCGTTTGAATGTCGCCTTGGCGCGCTTGTGTTTCAGCTTTCGTGCCGCCCTTGGAATTTCCTTGCCGGATGGCCGGTAGGCCGGAACCGCCCCGCGCAGCGGACGTTGGGATCCTAGGACCGGCATTGCCGGCTCAGAGGCATTGCCACTGACGAGCCGCAATTCTCGACACAAGCAAGAGCAATGGAAAGGTTGAAATCATGGGTTTCTTTTCGAAGGACATCAAAACGCTGGACGATCTCTTCGTGCACACGCTGCGCGACATCTATTATGCCGAGAAGCAGATCGAGAAGGCGCTGCCGAAGATGGTCGGCAAGGCAACCGATCCGCAGTTGAAGGCCGGGTTCGAAAAACACCTCGAACAAACCAAGGGCCATATCGAACGCGTCGAAGAGGTGTTCGAGCTGCATGGCGTAAAGGCCAAGCAGGTTAACTGCCCGGCCATCGACGGCATTCTCGAGGAGGCCGACGACGTCAGTGGCGATGTCGACGACAAGGATGTTCTCGACGCCGCGCTGATCGCATCCGCGCAGGCCGTCGAGCACTATGAGATGACCCGCTATGGCACCCTGATCGCTTGGGCCAAGCAGCTCGGCCGCAGCGACTGCGCCAATGTGCTGGCCAAGAACCTCAGGGAAGAGCAGGCGACGGATCGCAAGCTGACCGAAATCGCGGAAAGCAAGATCAACCTGCAAGCCGCCGAATAGGGGCTGACAGCCGGGGCCGGCGGCAACCGCGCCGGCTCCAGCCGGTTGGAACCCATCGGGGTGGTCGTCCGTTGCAGCTGATCTTTGTCAAGGGAAATCATCATGGCGCCGCGCCCGGCCTGGAAAGGCTATCTGAAGCTCTCGCTGGTCACCTGCGCCATCGAACTGACCAATGTCGTCACCCATGCCGATAAGGTCTCGTTCCACATCCTGAACCGCAAGACCGGCAACACGGTGAAGCGTATCTATGTCGACGCCGAGACCGGCAAGCCGATCGAGGAGGGCGACGAGATCAAGGGGTACGAGATCGACAAGGGCGATTTCGTCCATATAGAGGAGGACGAGATCGAGGCGGTGCAGATCGAAACCTCGCACACGATGAGCCTCGACGGCTTCGTCGACAAATCCTCGATCCGGCAGATCTATCTCGACACGCCCTACTATGTCGCGCCGGCCGACAAGGTTTCGCAAGATGCCTTCGCCGTCATCCGCGACGCCATGGCGGGCAAGAAGATGGCCGGGCTGGCGCGCATCGTCCTCTACCGCCGTGAGCGTCCGGTGGTCATCGAGCCGCTCGGCAAGGGCATGGTGCTGACCACGCTGCGCTACGACAATACGGTGCGCCAGCCAGAGACCGTCTTCGGCGACATCGAGGCGGTGAAGCCCGATCAGGAGATGACCGACCTTGCCGAGCTCATCATCGACAAGAAGAAGACGAAGTTCGATCCCTCGAAATTCGAGGACAAATATGAGGAAGCCCTGCTCGAACTGATCCGCGCCAAGAAGGCAGGGCACAAGGCGCCGAAAGCCAAGGCGGCGCCCAAACCCTCCAATGTCGTCAACCTGTTCGACGCGCTGAAGAAGAGCCTGTCGTCGGATTCAGGATCAACGAAGCCATCCTCGGCGAAAGCCAAGCCGGCGGCCAAACGCGTCAAGGCGAAAAGCGTCGCGCCGAAGCGCAAATCGGCCTGAGGATACGAGATGGCCAGCAGCCTCGAACAGTACCATTCGAAGCGGGACTTCAGGAAGACGGCCGAGCCGGCCGGCAAGGTTGCGCGCGGGAAGAAGCACGGCGGCATCTTCGTCATTCAGAAGCATGCCGCTACAAGGTTGCATTACGATTTTCGCCTTGAGCATGACGGCGTGCTGTGGAGCTGGGCGGTGACGCGCGGTCCCAGCCTCGACCCGCACGAAAAGCGGCTGGCCGTGCATGTCGAGGATCACCCCATCGACTATGCCGGCTTCGAAGGCACCATCCCCAAGGGCGAGTATGGCGGCGGCTCGGTCCTCGTCTGGGACGAGGGCACCTGGATGCCCGAGGGCGATCCGGCCAAGATGATGGCGAAGGGCCACATCAACTTCGAGCTCGAGGGCCACAAGCTGCGTGGCAAATGGCATCTGGTGCGGCTGCGGCCGCGCCCAGGCGAAAAACGGGACAACTGGCTGCTGATCAAGTCCGACGATGCTGCCGCACGCCCCGGCGAGGATATTCTGCAAGACGAGCCGAAATCGGTGAAGTCAGGCCTGACGATCGAGGAGGTCGGTGAGGGCAAGGCGGCCAAGGGCGAGAAGCCGAAGGTCTGGCATTCGAACAAGCCGGCCGCCAGCAAGGCCAAAACCGGCAAGAAGCTCGATTTCATTGAGCCGCAGCTCGCCACGCTGGAGCGCGACGCACCCTCGGGCCAGGACTGGCTGCATGAGGTGAAGTTCGACGGCTACCGCATGCAGGCGCAGATCGCCGGCACCGACGTTCGGCTCCTGACCCGCACCGGGCTGGACTGGACCGAAAAATTCGGCGGCGAGATCACGGCCGAACTCGCCGGGCTGAAATGCAGCGATGCCATCATCGACGGCGAGATCGTTGTGCTGGCCGACAGCGGCGTGTCGTCCTTCGCGCTGCTGCAGCAGGATCTGTCGGCGAAGCGGACAAACCGCTTCCTCTACTATATTTTCGACCTGATGCGGCTCGACGGCAAGGATTTGCGCCGTGAACCCCTGGTCGAGCGCAAGCACACCTTGCAGGACCTGCTCGGCGAGCAGGCCGACAATGCGGCGGTGCGCTTCTCCGACCATTTTACCGAACCCGGCAAGATCATGCTGGAACATGCCTGTCGCATGGGGCTGGAAGGCGTCGTCTCGAAACGCGCCGACGCGCCCTACCGCAGCGGGCGCGGTCCGACATGGGTCAAATCGAAATGCACGGCACGGCAGGAATTCGTCATCGGCGGCTATCTGCCGTCGGACAAGACCGGACGCGGCCTGCGCTCGCTGCTGGTCGGCTATTTCGAAGACGGCAGCTTGCACTATGCCGGCCGTGTCGGCACCGGCTTCTCCACCAAGGGCGCCAACGACCTGAAGAAGAAGCTCGATGCGCTGAAGACAGACGCCTCGCCCTTCGATGCGGCCGTGCCGAAGGGCAAGGGCCTGGTCTGGGTCAAGCCGGAACTGGTTGGCGAAGTGGAATTTCGCAGCTGGACGTCGGACCGGATAATACGCCATGCTTCGTTCCAGGGGCTGCGCGAGGACAAGCCGGCGGAGGAAGTCGTGCAGGAAAAGCCGAAGCCAGCGACAGATAAGGCGGCGACAGGCAAGGGCCCGGCCAAGGCCAAGCCGGCGGCAAACGCCAATACGGCAGGAACGGCGGCGAAAACCACTGTGAAGCTGTCCCACCCGGACAAGCTTCTGTGGCCCGACGAAAAGATCTCGAAGCGGGCCCTGCTCGATCATTACGCGCTGGTATGGCCGCGCATGAAGCAGTTCGTTGTCGAGCGGCCGCTCAGCCTGGTCAGGGCGCCGGATGGCGTCGGCGGCCAGCGCTTCTTCCAGAAGCATGCCTCGGCCGGCATGCATGCGAAGATCGAGAAGACCAGGGATCCCACGGATGGCGAGGAAATCCTGTTCATCCGCGATTTCGACGGCATCGCGGCGCTGGTCCAGCTCGGCGTGGTCGAGATCCACATCTGGGGCTGCACGATCGACAAGCTTGAACAGCCGGACCAGATCGTCTTCGATCTCGACCCCGACGAAGGCGTCGATGTGAAAGCGGTGCGCGAGGCGGCGCTCGACATCAGGGCCAAGCTCGATGAGCTGTCGCTGCCCAATTTCGTCAAGACATCGGGCGGCAAGGGCTTTCATGTCGTCGTGCCGCTGAAACCGTCGGCGGATTGGGCCGAGGTCAAAGGCTTCGCCCATGATTTCGCCAGGGCGCTTGAGCAAGGCGCGCCGGACCGCTACACGGCGACGCTGTCGAAGAAGGCGCGCACGGGAAAGATCTTCGTCGACTATCTGCGCAACGGCAGCGGCGCGACCACCGTCGCACCGTACTCGTCGCGGGCCAAGAAGGGCGCGACGGTGTCGATGCCGGTGACCTGGGCCGAGATCGAGGCCGGCTTGCCGCCAAACGCCTTCCCGATCGGCGACAAGACGACGCTGAAACGGCTTTCGGAAGCCGATCCGTGGGCGGATTTCTTCAAGAAGGGCAAGGTGTTGAAGCGGGGCTAACTCGACTTTCGACGCCCTGGGGCACCACCCCCCTCTGGCCTGCCGGAGGGGGGCGCTGTTCCGCCGAGGTCTCCGCAATCCATCACGCCAGAAACACCCTCTCGAACGCCTGCTTGCCGGGCGGCGAGAAAATCACCGCCCGGCTGTCCTTCTCGCGGCGCGCCCATTTCTCGGCAAGGATCTTGTCGAGGATGGCGGCGCCCAGCGTCCCGGCGAGGTGCGAGCGCCGCACGCTCCAGTCGAGGCAGGCGCGGCACACCGGCCGCCGCGGCTTGGTGTAGACGTCGATGCCTATCGCCGCGAAGTGCGATGCGGCGGAGGGCCCGAGCCTGATCTCCTTGTCGTCGCGGACCAGGATGTTTTTCTCGACAAGGCGATCCAGCATCGCAACGGCCTGCTCGCCGGCAAGGTGATCGTAGCAGACGCGCGCGATGCGCATCGCGCCGTCGCGAGGACCCGGCCGCACGCGTTTGGGGCCAACAGCTTCGGCCACGCCGGTGATGGCTTCGATCATGCCGGCCACTTGCGGGCCGGCCAGCCCGTAATAACGATGCCGGCCCTGGCTGGCCAAGGTCAGCAACCCGCCCTCCATCAGTTTGGACAGATGCGAGGAGGCGGTCGGCAGCGACACGCCGGCCTCCAGCGCCAGTTCGCTCGCGGTCAATGCCGTGCCGCCCATCAGGGCGTTCAGCATGTTGGCGCGGGCCGGATCGCCGACCAGGCTGGCGATGCGGGCAATATCGGGTCCTTCACGCATGGTTTGATCCTCATCGAAGCATTCTTGTCAGGTAAACATTATTCTCCGACCAGATCAAGGAGACGACGATGGCCGCACGAATCGCTTTCACCCCCGCACCGTTGCCCCGCCGCCAATCGTTCCCGTTCATCAGCTGGGTCCGCTCGCGGCTGCCGGCCCGCTGGTATGACCGCCATTTGCAGCGCCGCGACCTCCGCGAGATCGACGACCATCTGCTGCGCGACCTTGGCCTGACACGGGAAGATGTGCGCCGCGAATGCGCGAAGTCCTTCTGGCAGGCTTGAGGTCAGGACATTTGCCTAGCAGATCGGACGATACAACGGTTCGACGCCGCTCGAATTATCGACGCGAAAACACTCTTCAAGGAGAGACCGAGATGACCATCACGTGCTTTATCCGCTATGAGATCGACCCGTTCGGCAAGGCCGCCTTCGAGGAGTATGCCCGCAACTGGGGCCAGGCCATTCCGCGCTGCGGCGCCGATCTGATCGGTTATTTCGCACCGCATGAGGGCTCGGCCACGACGGCCTATGCCGCCTACAACATCGAGAATCTGGCCGCCTACGAAGCCTATCGCGCCCGGCTTGCCGCCGACCCCGCCGGCAAGGCAAACTACGAGTTCGCCCGCCGTGAACGCTTCATCCTTAGGGAGGACCGCATGTTCCTGAAACTGGCTTCCGGCCCGCACGCGCCATTGGTGAAGCTATGATCGCCGTCATCTTCGAGGTGCAGCCCGCACAGGGCCGGCGCGAGGCTTATCTGAGCATCGCCGCCGATCTGCGGCCGCTGCTCGACGGCATCGATGGGTTCATCTCCGTCGAGCGCTTCCAGAGCCTGGCCGACCCGAACCGGATCCTGTCGCTGTCGTTCTGGCGTGACGAGGAGGCGGTCAAGGCCTGGCGCAATACCGAAGAACACCGACAGGCACAAAAGGCAGGGCGGGGCGGCATCTTTGCCGGCTATAGATTGCGGATCGCGCATGTGGTGCGGGATTATGGGCTGACGGAAAGAGACGAGGCGCCGGCGGACAGCCGGGCGGTGAATGGGTGAGAGGTTAGCGCGACGCTTTTCCCTTCTCCCCTTGTGGGGCCCGAAGGGCGGGCGAGGACCGTGACTCGCCCAGGGCGGTGGATCGGCGCGCAGCGCCGAGACGGTCGAGGGGTGTTCCAGCGGAGTGAGACGCTGGCTTTCCCTGGAGCACCCCTCATCCGACCTCGCTGCGCGAGGCCACCTTCCGCCACGAGGGGGAAGGAAGAGGCGTTCTACGCATTCCCGATCAGCACACCCGCCGCGAACACCAGGGCACCGCCGAGAACCACCTGGAAGGCGGCGCGCAGGAACGGAGTCTGCATGTAGCGGTTCTGGACGAAGGCGATCGCCCACAATTCGAAGAACACCACCACGGCGGCAACGCCGGTCGCCGTCCAGAAATGCGGGATGAGGTAGGGCAGCGCGTGGCCGAGGCCGCCCAGCGTAGTCATGACGCCGACGGTCAGGCCGCGCTTGATCGGCGAGCCCCTGCCCGACAGTTTGCCGTCGTCGGAGGCCACTTCGGTGAACCCCATCGAGATGCCGGCGCCGATCGAGGCGGCGAGACCGACCAGAAGCGTCTGCCACGTGTCATGCGTGGCAAAGGCGGCGGCGAAGATCGGCGCCAGCGTCGATACCGATCCGTCCATCAGCCCGGCCAGGCCCGGCTGCACATAGGTGAGAATGAACTGGCGCTGCTCGGCGGTCGCCTCCTCGACCCTGACTTCGCCCGGGACATGTTTCTGCTCCAGCGCATGCGCCGAGCTTTCATGGCCCTGTTCGGCCGCGGCCAGGTCGTTGAGCAGTTTTCGCGTCGAGGCATCGGTGGTGCGCTTGGCCGCCTCGACATAGAACAGGTAGGCCTGCCGCTCCATCGCCTCGGCCTGGGTACGCACGGCCTCGATGCCGAGCGGCCGCACCAGCCAGTCGGGCTTGCGCTCATAATAGCCTTTCACATGTTCACGGCGGATCAGCGGAATGCGCTCGCCGAAACGCTTGCGATGGAGCTCGATCAGCGAGTCGCGATGGCCGTCCTCCTCCTTGGCCATCGCCTCGAACAGTTTGGCCGATCGCGGGAAAGTCTCGGCCAGTCCATCCGCGTAGGCGCGGTAGATGCGGCCATCATCTTCTTCCGATGAAATGGCCAGCGCCAGGATCTCTTGTTCGGAGAGCGATTCGAAGGAGCGGCGGCCGAAGCCGAAAACACGGGAAAGCATGAGGAAATCACCCTAGTTTAGAATTGTTCTAAACTAGGGTTTACGGCGTCGGTGGTCAATCGCGCGCTTGGCCGCGGTCAACAATAGTTGAAGCCCGGCCTTGGTATCGTCCTTCATTATTGCCGAATGTTCACCTATATGTGGCACCAAGCCATAAAAAGGAACGAGCTGATGACGGCAAAGACGCCTCCGCACGCCTATGACCCGAAACCGGTCCTCGATCTCATCGCCAGCATTGAGGCCGACCTGCAGCGCCTGAAAGGCCTTGTCGAACAGCAGGTCGAGAAATTCGACCCTGCCAATCCGCACAACAAGGCGCCGGACGGCAAGCTGACCGAGGAAGGCGTCGAGTGCTGCTACCGCATGTTCGACGAAGGCAAGTCGCGCTATTCGGTGGCCCAGCAGATGAAGATCTCGTTCGCCGCCGCCACGCATCGGTTCAACAGCTGGCGCAAGCTGGGCGGGACAAAAAGGCAGCGGACGTTGCTGGGGTGAAGTGCGATACGCTGGCGGCCGCAACGCGGGCTATATTTGTATCTTGATCACAATCGCAAATTGTCCCGGTCACATCTTTTCGTTGGCATCGCGCGAGCCTTTCCGTGCACCATGGCCGGATCGCATCACCACAGGACCTGCCATGACCACCCCTCCCGGCATTGCCGACATCCACGCCGCCGCCGCGCGCCTTTCGGGGCTGATCGTCGAGACCCCGCTGATCGAATCGCAGGAGCTGAACAGGCGCTTCGGCGGCCGCATCCTGTTCAAGCCGGAGACACTGCAGCGCACCGGCTCGTTCAAGTTCCGCGGCGCCTACAACAAGCTGTCCTCGCTGAGCGAGGCGGAACGCAGCCGTGGCGTCGTCGCTTTCTCCTCGGGCAACCATGCGCAAGGCGTGGCGGCTTCGGCCGCCATGTTCGGCGTCAAAGCGGTCATCGCCATGCCAGCGGATGCACCTGACATGAAGATCGCCAATGTCCGCAAGATGGGCGCCGAGGTGGTGCCCTTCGACCGTTTCAAGGACGACCGCATGACGGTGGTTCGCCCTTACCTCGACAGGGGCATGGCGTTGGTGCCGCCCTTCGACGACCCGGCTATCATCGCCGGCCAGGGCACGATCGGACTGGAGCTGGTGAAGCAGACGCGGGCGCTCGGTGTATCGCTCGACGCGGTCGTCATCCCCTGTGGCGGCGGCGGCCTGACCAGCGGCATTTCCGTCGCGGTCAAGGATGCCTCGCCCGGCACCGCGATCTGGGCGGTCGAACCCGAGCATTTCGACGACACTCGCCGCTCGCTGGCGGCGGGCGCCAGGGTTTCGAACGAGCCGGGCCACAGTTCGATCTGCGACGCCATCCTGAC
The DNA here is from genome assembly GCF_006440535.1 of Mesorhizobium sp. B2-5-13. NCBI lineage: Bacteria > Pseudomonadati > Pseudomonadota > Alphaproteobacteria > Hyphomicrobiales > Phyllobacteriaceae > Mesorhizobium > Mesorhizobium sp. B2-5-13. Next base: position 123,003 of record NZ_VFUI01000011.1, read on the forward strand.
CGCCGAGCCGGGCGTCATCACCTTCGAAATCAACCGCCGCAACCTCGCCGGCGCCATCGCCGTTTCCGACAAGGCGACCGCACAGGCGATGCGCGACGCCATGGCCCATCTCAAGCTGGTGGTCGAGCCCGGCGGCTGCGTTGCGCTCGCGGCGCTGTCATCGGGCGAGATCGAACTGTCCGGCAAATGCGTTGCCGTGATGCTGTCCGGCGGCAATGTCGATTTCGGCACCTATGCGGAAATCATGGGGGCCGCATAAAGGTTGCAATTGATCTGCGGGATCATGCGCTGGCCAATTGGACGCGCGGCACTCTGGGTCAAAGCCAAATCAGTTGGCTGCCGCAAATGGCGCCGGCGCTGCAGGCCGGCGCTCTTGTCCAACTGTCACAGCCAGCGGCGCACGCGGGCCTTGTAGCCCCGATAGATGTCGCCGAACCGCCTTTCCAGGTAAGCCTCCTCGCGCGCGACGACGCCATAGCGGACCATGAACACAAGCGGCAGTGTTAGGATCAGAACCCACGAGCTTTGTGTCGCGACGCCGATGCCGCCGTACATGAGAAAAAACCCAAGATAGATGGGATTGCGGGTCCAGCGGTAAATGCCTGTCGTCACGAGCACGCGGGCGGGCTGGTTCGTGGGCAAAGGCGTCGCAGCGCTGGAGAAGCGGCGGACCCCCGCGGCAAAAAGCGCCAAACCTATCAGGATCAGCGACCCGCCGACGATCCGGTGGACCAGGTCGATCCCCGGCACCGGGAACGGCAAAGGCAGCACCCGATCCAAGCTGAGACCGACCAGAACAGCGGCAGGAAAGAAAAGGATCGGTCGCCCAGCGACGCCTGCTGTCGCGGCCACTTGTTGCCCATCTGTGTCCATACCCGTGGCTGCTCCTGCAGGTCCTGGAGGCTACGTAGGGGAGGTCGCCTTCAAATGACAACTAAGGTGTCATTCTATACTTGACAATCGGCGTGTCAATCAGGAAACAGGCGAGGTCAGCGGAATGGATGCGCATGGCAGCGGCATGACACAGGACCGAGGCATGCCGAAGGACGGGATCGGACCAATCGTCGACAGCAAGGGCGAGGCAATCGCCGAGCTGATGCTCGAAGTGGCCCAGTGCTTCTTCAGAATACGGGCCCTGGGTCAGAAGACGGGGCTCATCACCAGCTGGGGCGGCGGTGCGTTCGGCTTCATGCGAAGTCTCGCGCTGCTTGGTCCCCTGACCGTGCCGCAGATCGCTCAGATGAGACCCACCAGCCGCCAGCGGATGCAGCGGCTGGCGGATGAGCTTGCGGCCGAGGGGCTCGTCAAATTCGTCCACAATCCGAAGCACCGGCGCTCCAAGCTCGTGCAGCTGACGCCCATAGGCGACGCGCGCTACCGCGAACTCAACACCCAGCTCCTTTCGATCGCAACCACCATGGGCGTCGCGCTCAGCGAACCGGATATTCGCAGGACGACCGAGATCGTGCGGCGGCTGAGCGATGATGTGAGAGGGCGCTCGAAACTTTAGTCCAACGTGCGCCTGAACCGTACCAGCGCCACGCCGGCGAACAGCGCCACGAACGCCGCCAGCCAGCCGATCTCGGTCGCCACCGCCGGCAGCTGGGCGCTCTTCAACATCACCGCGCGGGTGATGCGCAGGAAATGCGTCAGCGGAAAAATCTCGCCGAAGGTCTGCGCCCAGCCCGGCATGCCGCGATAGGGAAACATGAAGCCCGACAGCATGATTGAGGGCAGGAAGAAGAAGAAGGTGAGCTGAAGCGCCTGCATCTGCGTGCGCGCGATCGTCGAGATCGTGTAGCCGAGCAGCACCAGGGACAGCACGAACACCAGCACCGCCGACAAAAGCAGCGTCATCGAGCCGGTGAAAGGGATGGCGAACAGAAGCTTCGACGCCGCCAGCACCACCACCACCTGCACCGCGCCGACCGCCAGATAGGGCAGCACCTTGCCCATCATGATCTCCAGCGGGCTCGATGGCATCGCCAGGAGATTCTCCATCGTGCCACGCTCGGTCTCGCGCGTCAGCGCGATCGAGGTCATCATCACCATGGTCATCTGCAGGATGACGCCGAGCAGGCCGGGCACGATGTTGTATTGCGAGATGCCTTCGGGATTGTAGCGCCGGTGCACGACGACATCGAGTTGGCCCCTGGCGGCCTCGGCGGCGGCTTCCTGCATGCCCTGCGCTCTCAGCAGCGCCTGGCCGGCGATGGTGCCGAGCGTCGATATCGCGCCGCTGGCGACCGCCGGATCGGTGGCGTCGGCCTCGATCAGGATCTGCGGCTTGTCACCGCGCTCGACGCGCCGGGCGAAATCGGCGGGGATGGTGACGACGAAGGCGACGTCGCCGCGCGCCATCAGGAACTCGGCCTCGTCAGCGCTTTGCGCGACATTGTCGAAGCGGTAGTAGCCGGTGGTCTGCAACGCCGAGACCATGGCGCGGGTGTAGGGGTCGCTGCTGGTCGCCACCAGCGCCGCCGGCAGGCTTTTCGGGTCGTTGTTGATGGCGTAGCCGAACAGGACGAGCTGTATCAGCGGCACGCCCAGCATCATGGCGAAGGTGATGCGGTCGCGCCGCATCTGGATGAACTCCTTGATCAGCAGGGCGCCGAGCCTGGCGAAGGAAAAGACGTTGTTCATGCCATATTGTCCTTCGATCCCGACATGAACTGAATGAAGACGTCCTCCAGGCTGGTTTCGCCGGGTTTCATGGTCACCCCTTTGTGCTCTCTCTCAACATCGGCAAGGGCAGCCTCAAGCTTCTTGCGGTCGGAACCGACGACATGCAGCGTCGCGCCGAACGGTGCCACTTGGTCGACGCCGGGACGGCCTTGCAGCGTTTGCGCCACCTCGTCGAGCCGCGGACCCTGCAGCACGAAAGTGGCCAGGCCCGCATTCTTCACCACCTCGGCGACGGTACCGGTGGCTAGCATCTTGCCGTAGGAAATGTAGCTGATGCGGTGGCAGCGCTCGGCCTCGTCCATGTAATGAGTGGAAACCAGCACGGTGAGCCCGCCGCTGGCCAGGCGATGGATCTCGTCCCAGAACTCGCGCCGCGCCTTCGGGTCGACGCCGGCCGTCGGCTCGTCGAGCAGAAGCAGTTTCGGCTTGTGCATGATACAGGCGGCCAGCGCCAGACGCTGCTTCCAGCCGCCGGACAAGGTGCCGGCCAGCTGGTTGCGGCGCGTCGCCAGGCCGAGATCCTCCAGCGTGCGCGAGACATATTCCTCGACCGGCTTCAGCCGGTAGAGCCGCGCCACGAATTCCAGGTTCTCGCCGATCGTCAGGTCCTCGTAGAACGAGAATTTCTGCGTCATGTAGCCGACTTCACGCTTGATCCTGAGCGCATCGGTGCGGATGTTGAAGCCCAGCACCGTGCCTTCGCCCTCGTCCGGCGTCAGCAGGCCGCACATGATGCGGATGGTGGTGGTCTTGCCCGAGCCGTTGGGGCCGAGGAAGCCGATGATCTCGCCCTCGGCGACCGACATCGTCACATGATCGACGACGGTCTTGTCGCCGAAGCGCTTGACCAGGCCGTGAACGTCGATGGCGTTCATTTTCCCATATCCGCGAGATCGACATCGACGATCTGGCCGGGCTGAAGCGGCCCCGCATCGCCCTCCGGCCGCGCCTCGACGAGGTAGACCAGCTTCTGCCGGTTCTCGAGCGAATAGATCACCGGCGGGGTGAATTCGGGATCAGGCGAAACGTAACTGACGCGCGCCTTCACGTCCGGGCCGCAGCCGTCGCAACGGACGCTGAGCAGGCTGCCGACCTTGACCGAGGAGAACGCGCTTTCCGGAATATAGACGCTGAGCTTCACCGCGCCGTCGGGAAGCACCGAGATGACAGGCGCGGTCGGGCCCGCCGTGTCGCCGGGATTGCGGATGACGTCGTTAACGCGGCCGGGCGAAGGGGCTGCGAGCGTGCGCTTGGACAGGCGCCATCGCGCCTGTTCCAGTTCCGCCTGCGCCTGCTTGACCTGGTTGTCGGCGGCCTTGATCGTCTCGGGCCGCGCCGGCAGGCCGCCGACGGCGAGATTGGCCTCGGCCTGGCCAACCTGGGCATTGGCGGTTTCCAGCGTCGCCGAGGCGGTGTCATAGTCCGCTTGGGTGCCGGTACCGCGCTTGAACAGATCGGAGGCGCGGTCGTTTTTTCGCTTGGCGTCGGCGGCCTGTGCCTTGGCCATGTCGACCTCGGCCTTCAGCACGGCGATCTCTTCCGGCCGTTTGCCGACCTGGAGGTCGGCAAACTGCGCCTGCGCCTGTGCAAGGGCCGCCTGCGCTTGCGCCACCGCGATCTTGGCGTCGGCATTTTCGAGTGTCACCACGGTGGCTCCCGGCGTGACGCGATCGCCGCGCTTCACGGTCACCGTCTCGACCTGCGCCACTTCGATCGGCGCCAGGAGCACATAATCGCCCTCGACATAGCCGACGGCGAGCGGTGCCGCCGGGGCGCAGGCAGCGAACAGTTGGGCAGCGAGCGGCAGCGAACACAAAATGCTCATTGTCTTGATCCCTTCATCCCTGCCTCTTTCGGGTGGCGAGTATGGCGCCGAGGTTGTCCGTGGTGACCGCCACCACCTTGGCGGCCTCGGCGGCACCGATTTCGTGCCAGCCCATGCGGCGCATCACCGCCTCGCGGCCGATGCGGAAATAGATGACCTGGCCGATCAACGTGAACACGGTGAGCCGGGTCCGTTCGCTCTCGGCCGGCTCGCCGGTGGCCTGCTCCCAGAGCAGACACAAACGACGATGCGCCGGATCGAAGACGCCTTCATAGATGCGGTCGAGCGCCGCCGTCGGATACGACAGCTCGCGCAACACGAACTGCACGATCTCTCCGGCCTGCGGACTGGCAACGACAAAGCCGACCATCCGTTCCAGGGCCGCGAAGAGCTGCGCGCGCGCCGCCTCCGGATCGCCAGCCGTCGCGGCCTGTTCATTGAGCGCCTGACCGGCGACGGCCTGAATGGTCTCGACGATAAAGTCGGCGGCAGCTGCGCGAAGACCTTCCTTGCCGCCGAAATGATAGGCGATCGAGCCGATATTGGCCCCCGCCTCGGCCGCGATCTCGCGCGTCGAGGTGCCGTCGAAGCCTTGCCGCCCGAACAGTTTCAGCGCCGCCCGGACGAGCGCGGAGCGCGTCAGCTCTGCCGGGGATGTCTCGCGGCGGGGCGTCTTGGCATCTGGCGATTTGATCATGTTGAAGATCTTAATCAATCGATTGATTAAAGTCAACTTCCGCGCGCTCCGTCTTGCCATCGCGCGCGGCAAACGCTTTAGTGCGCGGCCATGGGCAAGGAAGTCGAGCGTAAGTTCCTGGTCTCCAGCACAGCATGGCGGGATCTGGTGGAAGCGGATATTCGCATTCTCCAGTTCTATCTCGCCATGGCACCCGGACGAACCGTCCGCATCCGCATCAGCGACGGAGCCTCGGCCAAGCTGACGCTCAAATTCGGCAGCAGCGCGCGCGAGCGCGACGAGTTCGAATATCCGATCCCGCTCGCGGAGGCGGTGGAGATGCTGGACTTCGCCATCGGACGTGTCATCGAGAAGACACGTCACCATGTTAGACATCGCGGCTATCTCTATGAAGTCGATGTCTTTGGCGGTGCACTGGCGGGACTTGTGGTGGCCGAACTCGAGACTCCGGAAGACGTTCCGGATGAAATGCTGCCGGACTGGCTCGGCCATGAAGTCACCGGCGATCAGAAGTTCTACAACGCGTCGCTCGCCCTCGGAGGGATACCGGAGATCGCCGCATGAGCTTTCGCATAGACCCGCGCATGCCGCTGACCGGCGAGGTCAGACGCATCCTTGCCGAGGAGATCGGCAAGGCCCTGTTGCATCTGGATGCGGCACGCGCCCGGCCGGAACAGGGCCTGCATAAGTGCCGCAAGCGGCTGAAGAGCGCGCGTGCCTTGCTGCGCCTCGTTCGTTCCGGAGACGAAACATTCTGCGCGACCGAGAATCAGTGCTACCGCAACGTGGCAGCGCTGCTAGCCGGCCCGCGTGAGGCGACGGCGCTGATCGAGACCATCGACCGGCTGGCGGCGCGTTTCGCGAAGGAGAGCGCCGATGGCGGGCTCGATGCCGTGCGCGACAGGCTGATCGCGCGCCAGCATGATTTGCACGAAGGCGCCGGGCTGCAGGCGGCGATCGGCGCGGCGACCGCCGCGTGCGAAGACGGCATGAAGCGCATCGAAGCCCTTGCCTTGCCCGACCAGCCGGAACAGGCCGCAGACGTGCTCGCCGAGGGCGCCCGCGTCACCTTGCGCCGTGCCAGGAAGGCGCTCGACAAGGCTGGCGCCCACGGCAAGGCCGACGATTTCCACGACCTGCGCAAGGCGGCCAAGACGCATGGCATGCACCTGTCGCTGCTGGGCAGGCTGTGGCCGACCCCGATCAAGGCGCGGCGCAAGGCTGTCGATGAACTGGGCGAGCAGCTCGGCGAACTGCATGACGTGTTCGTCATGCGCGCGCTGCTCGAGGCGGACAGCGAGCCGCTTGGGCCGCCCGAGGACACGGAACTTATCGGCAAGCTGCTCAAGCGCTCGGAAAAGAGCCTGAGGAAGGCGTGCCTTGCCGACGCGGCCGAACTGTTCGGCGACAGCCCGAAGCGCTCGACGAAGAGGCTTGCCCGCAAGGCCCGCGACGATCTCGCCGGCGCCTCGCCCGCCGACGATCTGGCCGCCGCGGCCGGTTGACGGCGGAAGACCTCGCCGATCGCCATTGCGCTAAGCGGGTAGCGGCGGTCGCCTTTTTGCCTCGGACGCCTGATCCTTCACCCGCGCGCCGGCGTCGCGCGGGTGTGGGCCAATCGGCATGATCGCCTCGAACGGCGTCGCGCCAAAGGCAAACGTCCATTTGTAGCCGACCAGTCCGTCCTCGGGCGTGGTGTGCTGGTCGTGATGGGCCAGCAGTTTCGCGCGGTCGGCAAGCTCCTCCGCCTCGCGCCGCACCATCTCCGCCGTCTCCGGCCGCATCCGCCTGGAGAAGCTGACGAAGGTCGCCTCCCGCTCGAGATGGGTGATCGCCCAGCCGATGAAATTCTTGTTGGTCATCTCGAACAGCGGCCTGAGCGGCCCCTCGAAATTCCACTGGATGGGCGTTTCGACCAGCAATTTCGCCGACAGGCCACGACCGAGCGCGATCAGGCCGAGTTCCTCGAGGTCGCGCAGATAGAGGAACATCGAGGCCTCGCTCAGTCCCTGCGAGCGCATGACGCCTTGCGGCGTGAACTTTTCCGACAGCATGACGAAGACGAAGAGCAGCGCCGGCCGGCCGGCGAGCCTGCGCTCGATCTCCGGCGCGATGTGGTTGACCGGCCCCGGCCCCCGGTTCATCGAGCCGAGCACGTTTTCCAGCTCGACGCCGGCGGCGGCGCAGATCTCCACCAGCCGATCGAGCTTGCAGTTCTTCTCGTGGAAGATGCGCTTCACCGTCGGCTCGGAAACGCCCATCCGCTCGCCAAGCTCGCGATAGGTGACCCCCTTCGCCTTCAGTGTCCGTTTCAGCGCCTCGAAGATCGGGCCGTTCATGGCATGCACCTCATTCCGGCAGTTTCGTATCGATATTCGATACTAGGGCCAATCGCTCTTCCCGAAAAGTATCGAAAACCATAGGTCTCCGCCGTCATCACAGGAGACCGGACATGAAACGCCTCATCACCTCAGCCTTCATCGCCGCCATCGGCATCGCGGCTCCCGCCCAGGCCGGCGAGCTCTGGCGCGCAAGGGGCCTCGAGCAGCCGGAATCGGCGCTGTTCGACGCCGCCAATAACCGCATCATCGTTTCCAACATCGTCGGCAATCCGGGCGACGCCGACGGCAATGGTTATCTCAGCGTGCTGTCCCTCGACGGCGAGATCGTAACGCAACACTGGACCGACGGTATGGACGCGCCCAAGGGCATGGCGATATCGGGCGGCAAGCTCTATGTCGCCGACATCACCAAGGTCCGTGTCGTCGACCTCGCCAGCGGCAAGCTCATCGCAAGCATCGCCGTGCCGAAGGCGGTCTTCCTGAACGACATGACATCGGACCAGTCCGGCAAGGTCTATGTCACCGACATGCTGGCCGACACGATCTATCGCATCGATGGCGACAGGCCGGAGCTGTTCGTGAAGGATGCGTTGCTCGCTTCGCCCAACGGCGTCTTCGCCGATGGCACCAGGCTGATCGTCGCCTCATGGGGTAAGGGAATCAAGGCCGACTTCAGCACCGCCGAGCCGGGCGGGCTGCTGGCGGTCGACCTCGCCAGCAAGGCGGTGACGCCGTTGGCGGGCGCCCAAAGGTTCGCCGATCTCGACGGCGTCGTCGCCATTGGCGACACCATCTATGCCACCGCCTACATGGCCGGCACGCTCTACCGATACAGGACCGGCGGCACGCCGGAAGCGGTGGCGCGGTTCAAGCCCGGCAGCGCCGACATCGGTACCGACGGCAAGTCGATCCTCTATGTGCCGCTGATGAACGAGGGCGAAGTGGCGGCGCTGAAGCTCGACTGAGAGCCGGCGTCCCGACGCCGATCCGCGCGACCTTCGCTGACAGCCGTGGATGGACCGTGGTAGGACGGTCCACACGGCGATGGTCAAGGAGGTTTGCCATGGACGACCGGGAGATCAGAGCGGCCCTGGATCGCCACTGGGCCGCCTCCGACGCCAGCGACTTCGAGATGGAGCACCAGATCTACCGGGAGGATGCGGTGCTCCACTATCCGCAATCGGGCGAGCGCATAAATGGGCGGCGCAAGATCAAGTCATCGCGCGCCGCGCAGCCGAACCGCAAGCGCTTCACCGTGCGCCGCATCACCGGCACCGGTGACCTCTGGGTCACCGAATATGTCCTGACCTATGACGGCCGGCCATCCTATACCGTCAGCATCATGGAGTTCCTCGACGGCAAGGTGGCCCGCGAGACCCAGTATTTCGGCGATCCGTTCGAACCCGGACCTTCGCGCGCGCAATGGGTCGAGCGGATATCGTGAGCCACAGCGACGATCATCCGCCGCTCGCGCGAGAAGAACTGCCCGACGATACGGCCGCCCTCGCCCGCTATCTCATCGGCAAGCTGGTGGTGCGTGACTTGCCTGAAGGCAGGGTCAGCGGCCGCATCGTCGAGACCGAGGCCTATGTCGTCGGCGATGCCGCCGGGCATGGCTTTCGGGGAATGACGCCGCGCAACCGGTCGCTGTTTCTCGAGCGCGGGCACGCCTATGTCTATCTCGCCTATGGCATCTCGTTCATGCTGAACGTTTCGAGCGACACGCAAGGCACCGGGACCGGCGTGCTGATCCGGGCGCTGGAGCCGCTGGAAGGCATCGCAATCATGCGGCTGAACCGTGGCGTCGAGCGCCTGCGCGACCTGGCGCGCGGGCCGGGACGGCTGGCCGCGGCATTGCGGATCGATCGATCGATCGACGGGCTCGACCTTTGCCGGGAAGGCCCGCTATGGCTCGCTCGGGATGACACTGAAACCGGCGCGATCGGGCAGAGCATCAGGATCGGCATTTCGAAGGATGCCGAGCGCCTGCTGCGATTTTATCTCGTGGGAAGCCGGTTCGTCAGCGGCCCGGCATCGCTCAACCGGTGAGGGACGGCTGCTCCACCTCTTGTTTTCCCGCCAGCTGCGCCCGAGCGTCGCGGATCGAAGCGGCATAGGTCACCAGCGGCCGCTTGACGCCGTGGTTGATCAGCATGCGCCGTATCCGCGGCGAGGCGCCCGAAATGATGAAGCGCACGCCGGCGCGCCTCGCCTTGCGGGCCGCGCTTTCGATGACATTGGCCGCCGTCGAATCAAAAAGCGGCACGGCCGAACAGTCGAGGATGAAGTTGCGGCGCTGGTCGGCGATGCGGTCGAGCACGCTGCCGACGGTGGAGGCGGCGCCGAAGAAGAAGGCGCCCGAGATGCGGTAGACGACGGTGTCGGCGTCGGCGGCCTCGCTGGAATCATAGGCACGGGCGCCGTCGACGCTGTCGGCGACATCGTCCTGCGCCAGATCCGCCTCGACGGCGACGGACTTCGCCATGCGGTCGATGAACAGGATCGAGCCGAGCGCGAAGCCGACGACGATGCCTTCGGTCAGGTCGCGGAAGACGACGATCAGGAAGGTCGCCAGCAGCACCAGCGCATCGCCGCGCGATGCCCTGAGCAGCGTGGCGAACGCCTGTTTCTCGAACATGTTCCAGCAGACCACCGCCAGCACGCCGGCAAGGGCCGAGAGCGGGATGTAGCTGGCTAACGGCGCCGCCACCAGCATCAGCACCAGCAGGATGGCCGAATGGACGATGCCCGAAACCGGGCCGTGCGCGCCGGCCCGCACGTTGGTGGCGGTGCGGGCGATGGTGCCGGTGGCGCAGATGCCGCCGAACAGGGCGGACGCGATGTTGGCGAAGCCTTGCGCCACCAGCTCGCAATTCGAGCGGTGCCGCCGGCCAGTCATGCCGTCGGCGACAACGGCCGACAGCAGCGATTCGATGGCGCCGAGCAGCGCGAAGGCGATCGCGTCCGGCAAGACGTCGAGCATCCTGCCGAAGCTGACCGGTGGCAGGCCAGGCCATTGCAGGCTGCGCGGGATGCCGCCGTAGCGCGTGCCGATCGTCTCGGCCGGCAGCGCAAACAGCGCCACGACGAGCGAGGCTAGCCCGATGGCGATCAGCATGGAAGGCCATTTCGGCCGCCAGCGCTTCAGGAAAACGATGGTTGCGATGGTCAGCACCGCCACCAAGGTCGCGGCGGGGTTGATCGTGCCGGCCGCTTCGCCAAGCGCGATCAACTTGGGCACGAACGGTCCGGGTTCCCTGCCCGGCAGGGTCAGCCCGAACAGTTCGACGATCTGGCCGGAGAAGATGATGACGGCAATGCCGGCGGTGAAGCCGACGGTCACCGGATAGGGAATGAATTTGATGTAGGTGCCGAGGCGGAGGTACCCGATCGCAAGCAGGAAGAAGCCCGCCATCATCGTCGCCAGCAGCAGGCCGTCGACGCCGACGCGGGCGACCGTCGCCGCCACCAGCACGATGAAGGCGCCGGCCGGGCCGCCGATCTGGAAGCGGCTGCCGCCCAAGGCCGAGATAATGAAGCCGCCGACGATGGAGGTGTAGAGGCCGCGTTCCGGCGTCACCCCCGACGCGATCGCGATTGCCATCGACAGCGGCAGCGCGACGATGGCGACGGTCAGGCCGGACATGAAGTCGGCCTTGAATTGCGGCAGGTGATAGCCCTCGCGCCAGACTGTCGCCAGCTTCGGCGTGAACAATTCGGAAAATGTCGGCTTCACCGGCTGATGGGCCGGTTGATGCACTGCCTGACGCGCTTGATCCATGGGCTGCCTTCCGCACCTGCAAAGGCGGCGGGATCGTCGGCAGGACTGTCGGCGGTCGCCGTCGCGACTTATGCCGGCTCAGCCTAGGGATCCGGCGGCACGGCGGGCTTGAGGCGCACGCCCCTGCCGCCGCGCTCGCTGGGCTGGTTCTCGCCGATCAGTTCCACCCCGGCACCATCGAGAGCCTGGATGACCTTCATCAGCGTATCGACCACGCCCCTGACCACGCCGTCGCTCGCTTCCATGCGCTGGATGGTCGGAAGCGAGACGCCGGCGCGCTCGGCGAGCGTCTTCTGGTCGATGCCGGCCAACGCCCTTGCGGCACGCATTTGCGCGGCAGTGATCATCGGCCGGAACCCATATCTGAGTCTGCGGAGATAATGTGTAATACCATCATTGTGATGTTTCAAGCATCATTGTAAATGCGTTAGACATAATCGTTGTCGCCTGATTGCCCATTTTCTTCGATACTCCGCGAGGATTTCAAGCTAGGGTGGCGTGCATCCGGGACAGGGGTAGACGCAGTTGACCGTTTTCAAGACTTTGATGACATCGGCGTGCTTGCTGTCGATGGTTTTGGCGCTGGCGGGCTGTGGTGGGCACCTCATCAACAGATTGATCTGACAGCGAGGTCAGGTGTCGTCGCTCACGGCCTGGCGCCGTTGCAGAAGCCTCGCCACCAACCAGCATAGCATCGCCCAGGCGAAACCGGCGCACCAGCCCGCCAGCACGTCCGACGGCCAGTGGACGCCGAGATAGACGCGGCTGACGCCGACCAGCACCGTCGTGAGCACTGCCAAGAATAAGACGTAGACCTTGGTCGTCCGGCCCGGCAGGAAGCGCGCCGCGAGCGAACCGAGCGTGAGATAGGTCACCGCCGACAGCATGGCATGGCCGCTCGGGAAGGAAAGCGAGGTCTCGTTGACCAGATGCGAAACCAGTTCCGGGCGTGGCCGGTCGACGCCGACTTTCAGCAGGCTCGACAGCACTTGGCCGCCCGCTACCGCAACGAAGATGAGAAGCGCCGTCGCCGGGCGGCGGATCAACAGCAGATAGATGATCGTCGCCGTGGTGATCAGCACCAGCACGCTGGTACTGCCAAGGCTGGTGATGTCGCGCATCGCCCCTTCCAGCCATGGCGAGCCGATGGGAACGCCGGGCTGGCCCGGCTGGCGGAAGGCAAGCAGGATTTCGGTATCGAAGGCGTGCGGCGTGGTGGCCCGTGCCACCTCCATCAATTCCTCGAACGCCCACAGCCCACCGGCGATGACCAGGCCGGCCAGCAGCACCGGGAATTCGACCCGGTTGAGCATAGCTTTCGCAGCGTTCTTCATCGGCACCGTTACAACCGCCCTTGCAGATAGGGTCCAAGGGTGATCAGCGCCACGGCGGCGATCGCCAGCGCGATGCCGGCGGCCTGCAGCGCGTTGACGCGCTCGCCGAAGAACACCAGCGCCACGACGTTGACCGAGACCAGCTGGATCACCGCCGAGAGGCTGAAAGACACCGACATGCCGAACTCGCGGATCAGCCGCAGCATGATCAGATTGCCCAGCGAATAGAGCGCGAGCGTCAGCAGGATCTTGCCCAGGCTCGGTGCCAGGCCCCATTGCTTGGCGGCGGTCGCCGCCAGCAGGAAGATCACCGTCGAAAGGCCAAGCTGCAGCAGTCCCGAAAAACTCAACGTCCGTCCCCCTCGAAGCGGCTTTCGCCTGATGTCGCGGACCATGTTTCCGAAGCGCGTCGGGACGTCAAGCGACGTCGTCTCCAACGAAGGTCTTGGCAACGGCGAGACTGAAGCTCAATGTGCTGGAATCGCCCGGCATGTCGATAGAAGGGCGGTCAGGGGACCATGATTCGTATTCTTCAGAACTTAGCGCGGCGCTGGAGCGAGCTTTCCCTTGCCCTGCAATTCGTCGTTGCCGGCGGCTTTGGGCTTCTGGTCGTCATGCTGGTCGTAGGGACCTGGGTGACGACGCAGATCCGGGACGGCATCACTCGCAATTCGGCTGCCACGACGGCCCTTTATGTCGACAGCGTGATTGCGCCGCTACTGCCCGACCTGCGCAAGAGCGAGGAGCTTAGCGCATCTGTCAAACAGGCGCTCGACGAGACGCTCGGCCAGGGCGCTCTCGGCAAACGCCTGGCATCGTTCAGGCTCTGGCGTCGCGACGGCACGGTGCTCTACGCGAAGGACGCGGATTTGATCGGCCGCCGCTTCGACCTGAACAAAAATCTGCGTTCCGCCTTCCAGGGCAGTGTCGTTGCCCAGTTCGATACGTTCGACGAGAACGAAGAGAAGGAGCGGGCCGCGGGCGTGCCGTTGCTCGAGATCTACAATCCCGTGCGCGAACCCTGGTCCGGCGACGTGGTCGCCGTCACCGAATTCTACGAGATCGCCAGCGATTTCAAAGCCACCCTGGCTTCCGCCCTGCTGTCGAGCTGGCTGGTGGTGGCCGGCACCACCTTGACGGCATTCCTGCTTCTGTCGAGCATCGTCCTGCGCGCCAGCCGCACCATCGACGACCAGCGCGGGGCGCTGCGCCGCCAGGTGTCGGAGCTGCAAGGGCTGGTGACGCAGAACAGCGCCTTGCGGCAACGCGTGCAGCGGGCGTCCCGCCGCGCCACCGCACTCAACGAAAGATACCTGCGCCGGATCGGCGCCGACCTGCATGACGGCCCGGCCCAGCTCGTGGCCCTGGCGGCGCTGCGCATGGACAGTCCGGTGTTCACCGGCGACGGCCATGGCAGCGAAGGCCGCTCGACCGAGGTCGCCATGATCCGCAAGACGCTGGAGGACGCGATGCGCGAAATACGCGGCATCTGCACAGGCCTGGTGCTGCCGCAGATAGAAACGGCGGCGGCCGCGGACGTGTTGCGGCTGGCCGTCGAGGAACATGAGCACCGGACGGGCACGTCGGTGAGGCTCACCCTGCCCGGACATTTGCCCGAACCCGGCGCTTCTGAGAAGATCAGCATCTATCGCTTCGTGCAGGAGGGGCTGAACAATGCCTACCGCCACGGGCGAGGCAAGGATCAGGCGGTGCATGCAGGAATGAAAAACGGCAGGCTTTTCGTTGAGGTGTCGGATGGCGGGCCGGGCTTCGATCCGGCGCGGGCCGAGGGGTTGGGGCTGGCCGGCCTCAGGGAGCGCGTTGAAAGCATCGGCGGACAGTTCGAAACCCTGACCGGGCCGAAAGGCACAAAGCTGGTGATCCGTCTTTCAGTCGAGGAGCAAGCATAATGGACGCCATTCGCATCGCCATTGTCGACGACCATCCGCTGTTCCGCGAAGGCGTGACCCGCAGCCTGTCGGAGATCGGAGGCTTCGAGATAGCCGGAGAAGGTGCGACCGCGCAGGACGCGGAACGCATCGTCTCGACCATGCAGCCCGACATATTGCTGCTCGATATTTCGATGCCGGGCGGCGGCCTGGCCGCGGTTGCAAGCATCCTTGCCGACCATCCCGCCCAGAAGATCGTCCTATTGACCGTTTCAGAGGCCAATGGCGATGTCACCAAGGCCCTGAATGCTGGCGTGCGCGGCTATGTCCTCAAAGGCGTTGGGTCGCGCTCGCTTGCCGATATCCTGCGCAACGTGGCGGCCGGCGAAAGCTATCTTTCGCCGATGTTGTCGGCCCGGCTGCTTTCCGATGTGCAGTCCCTGCAGCCTGCCAACGGCGTGGCGGACCGGCTGCGGCAACTCACCGGCCGGCAGACCGAAATCCTGCGGCTGGTGGCGGAGGGACTGAGCAACAAGGAAGTTGCCTTGCGCCTGGAACTGCAGGAGAAGACCGTGAAGCACCACATGACGGGGGTGCTGTCGAAACTCAGCGTGCGAAACCGCACGGAAGCAGCCCTCATGATGCGCGAGTTTCGCGACCGCGAGACGGACCGCTCATAGAGCGGTTCGGCGTCTGCGTAATTCCGCCAGGAGAAAGCGCTGCGCTTTTCGCGGGAAAACCGTTTTTTCCTGGAATAAGCCCTCGGGGCATTTGGAACGCCACGCAAAGGAGGTCACCTCCGCCGGGGCCCGGCGGAGGTGACGTGTGAAACTGGTCGTTGCCTGTTGACCAGCTTCACAAGGCCGAAATTCATAAGGCCGAATTCACAGGGCCGAAATTCACAGCGCCTTGAGACGGCTGACATCGGCCGGTGTGGCCGGGCGGTCGATGATGGTGCGGCCGAGCGCATCCTTCATCCTGAAACGGCCGTTCTCGATGTTTTCCGTCATACCGTCCGGGTGCTGAACTGTAATCTTGTTGCCGTCCACGTCGACCTCGTCGCCGGTGGTGGCGTTGACATGGCTGCTCTTGTCGCTGCTCTTGTCGCGCTGGCCCTTGCCATTTCCGTTGTTCCCGCCGCCGCTATTCCCGTTACTGTTCCCGCTATTCCCACTATTCCCGCTGCCACCACCGTTGCCACCATTGCCGCCGTTGCCGCCGTTGCCGCCACCATTGCCACCGTCTCCGCCACCCTTGGCATGTGCGGTCGCGGCATCGATTCCAGGCACGAATCCATGGAAGGCAATTCCATAGGGAGCGACGGTCAGCGCCAGAAGCGCCGCCGATCTCAGAGCCAGGCGACAACAACGGGCCATAATCGATCCGTGCATACTGATCTCCGTCGATTGAGCCGGCGCGCTCACCCCAACGTTGCAGTGCAACCAACATCGCCGAAAGACGTGGTGACCGAAAGCAGCCTCCGACCGTTGCGTTTGTCCCCCAGGACCTTTGCAGGCGCAAGATTGGACTAAAGTCCCAAGGCCCCGGCGTGAAAACCGGTATCGTGAGGGAGCGGCAGCGCGCATACGATGTCACGAAAATGTGATCGGTCGACTGTAAGGCGGTCGAACAGGCAACAAAATCCAGCCAAATCCAGCCAGAGGCTCCCATGACCGAACATCGCTCCACTGATGCCCGATTCCGCACCAGCCTGCTCGAGGAAAACGAAGGCCCAGCCAACAATCCCAGCGAAAACCGCACGATGGGCGAGATTATCGCCGCGCGGTTCTCGCGCCGTGGCTTCCTCAAGGGCTCGCTTGCCGTCTCGGCGATCGCCGCCACCGTCAGCCCGCTGGCGATGATCGCCGCCGACGATGCTCGCGCCGCGGAAGGCTCGGCCTTCACATTCGACGAGCTGGAGGCCGGTATCGACGACAAGCACCATGTCGCGCCGGGCTACGACGCCGACGTGTTGTTGCGCTGGGGCGATCCGCTGTTTGCCGATTCGCCGGAATTCGACCCGACCAGGCAGTCGGCGCAAGCCCAGGCCAGGCAGTTCGGCTATAACAACGACTATGTCGGCTATGTCGCGATCGACGGCTCGGCGGAACACGGCCTGCTGGTCGTGAACCACGAATACACCAACCCGCATCTGATGTTCCCGGGCATCGTCAAGATCGTCGAGAAGGACGGCAAGAAGTCGGCCGAGGTGGCGCCGCTCTCGAAGGAGCAGGTCGATGTCGAGATGGCCGCCCATGGCGGCACCATCGTCGAGATCCGCAAGGACGGCGGCAAATGGCAGGTGGTGCGTGACGGCAAGCTCAACCGCCGCATCACCTCCAACACCGAGATGGCGCTGTCCGGCCCGGTCGCCGGCCATGACCGCGTCAAGACCAATGCCGATCCGTCCGGAACGAAAGTCTTCGGCACGATCAACAACTGCGCCGGCGGCGTCACGCCCTGGGGCACCTATGTTATGGCCGAGGAGAACATCCACGGCTATTTCTCCGGCGAGCTGCCGGAGGGCCACAAGGAAGCCGCCAACTACAAGCGCCTCGGCATACCGGAAGGCGCCTATGAATGGGGCGCGCATTATGACCGCTTCAACCTCGCCAAGGAGCCGAACGAGCCCAACCGCTTCGGCTGGATCGTCGAGGTCGATGTCAACGACCCGAATTCGGTACCGCGCAAGCGTACTGCCATGGGCCGTTTCAAGCATGAGGGTGCAGAATCGATCGTCGCCAAGGACGGCCGCGTCGTCTTCTATCTCGGCGACGACGAGCGCTTCGACTATGTCTACAAGTTCGTCACCAAGGGCACGTTCAACGCCGGCGACCGCGCGGCCAACAAGGACCTGCTCGACGACGGCACGCTGCATGTCGCCAAATTCGCCGAGGACGGCTCGGTCGAATGGATGCCGATCGTGTTCGGGCAGGGTCCGCTGACGGCGGAAAACGGTTTTGCCGGCCAGGCTGACGTGCTGATCGAGACGCGCCGCGCCGCCGACCTGCTTGGCGCCACCAAAATGGACCGGCCGGAAGACATCCAGCCCAATGCCGGCAACGGCAAGGTCTATGTCATGCTGACCAACAATTCCAAGCGCAAGGCCGATCAGGTCGACGCCGCCAACCCGCGCGCCGGGAATGCCTTCGGCCACATCATCGAGATCGTCGAGGACGGCGGCGATTTCGCCGCCACGAAGGGCAAGTGGGAAGTGCTGCTGAAATGCGGCGATCCGGCGGTGGCCGATGTCGGCGCCACCTTCTCCACCGCGACGACGGCCCATGGCTGGTTCGGCATGCCCGACAATTGCGCGATCGATTCGGCCGGGCGCCTGTGGGTCGCCACCGACGGCCAGGGCCCGAAGGCCACCGGCCGCACCGACGGCCTGTGGGCGGTGGACACGGAAGGATCGGCGCGGGCGACCTCGAAACTGTTCTTCCGGGTGCCGATCGGCGCCGAAATGTGCGGCCCGCTGTTCGCGCCGGACGACCAGACCGCTTTCGTCGCCGTCCAGCATCCGGGTGACGGCGGCGAGGACTGGGATGCGTTCGGCCGGCCCTCCTACTACGAGGACCCGTCGACCCGCTGGCCCGATTTCAAGCCGGACATGCCGGTGCGGCCGGCGGTCGTGGCGATCACCAAACAGGGCGGCGGCAAGATCGCCATCTGACGTCGGGCGAGACAAACGAGAGAGGCTCCGGGCATCCGAAGTCCCTCTTTTTGTGTGGCATTGTATTCAAGCCTCGGGAAAGATTGGCAATTTACACGTGGCGCCCTAGATCGCGACCAGGAGATCACCGCCATGCCCAAGTCGATCTACGACCGTGGCCTGCTCAAACCTGACGAAGTGGCCACCTTGCAACGTGTCTTCGATGAGGCCTGCCGCCGACGCGAAGCGCATCCCGAATCCGCCAAGGCGCGTGAATTGGCTCTCACCTTGCTCGCCCTCTACAATGCCGGCATGGTCGACGAGGAGATGCTGACCGAGGCTGTCGGTTTCCGGCGGCTGGAGCCGAAATCAGCGTGAGGTGCCCGGCTGACCGGGACCGGCGATCCGCCCGGCTATCGCCCTGGCCAATATGGCGGCATTGGCGAAGCAGCCGCGGATGCTCGGCCGCATGCCGGTGAACCACAGGCCGGGCCATTTCGGGTCGGCCTGGCCGCCGTTGAAGAGCGGAACGCCCTTTTCATCGAGCACGCCGAGATCGCCGACCATGCGCTCCAGCCCGGTACGGTAGCCCGTCGCGGCTATGACGATGTCGGGAGCAACCATGCTGCCATTGGCCAGGATGACGCCATCGCGGGTGAACTCCCGTATCGCCGGCACGACCACGATCCTGCCCGATTTGATGGCATCGACGGCGCCGTCGTCCGCGGCGATCGCGGTATAGTCCGAAGTCAGGCGGCTGGCGCCGCCGGCGGGTGCCGGCGGCATGCCGAATTTGGTGAGATCGCCGAAAACCAGGCGCTGCGTCACCGCCATAACCGCATCGGCGACGCGCAGCGGCAAGCGAGCCATGAGCGGCGAGAGGCGGTGTACGGCGATCTTGCCGACGCGCTTGGGCAAAAGGGCGGGACCGTTGCGAGCCGACAGCCAGACAGCGGCGGTGTCGACGCCCGCCAGGTGATTGAGGGCGTCGAAGCCCGAATTGCCGGCGCCGACAACCAGGACCTTCTTGCCTGCATAGGCCCGGGCGTCGCCAAAATCCGCCGAATGGATGATGCGGCCCGCGAACGCCCGCATGCCCTTCCATTGCGGCGTGTAGGGCTCCCTGTCGCGGCCGGTGGCGACAACGACGTGACGCGCCAGGCGCGAGCCGGCGCTGGTGCGCACGATCCAGTGGTCGCCCGCGAACATGATGGCCTCGGCGGAAACGCCAAACTCGACCGGCAAACGGTTCGCCTCATGGAAATCGTTCATATGGCGGATGACGACATCCCGGTGCGGAAAGGCGGGGGTCCCCTTGGGATAGGCAAGGCCGGGCAGCGCCGAGAGATCGCGGTGGGTGTTGAGGTGCAGCTGCTCGTGGCGCCGGCGCCAGGGCTCGGCGAGCCGGCTTTCCTTCTCGAGGACCGCCGCCGCCACGCCGGCCTTCATCAAAGCCCGCGCGACAGCCAGCCCGGCGACGCCGGCGCCAATGACGATCGCCGGCTCGATCGCTACCATCTGCTCCATCATCGTCCCGGGTGTCGTATCAGCCATTCACTCTCGAATCCCGTTCGCCCTTGCGGCAACCCCGAAAGGCTCGCAGGCCGTTGTAACAGTTTGATCGCGTGCAGGTCCCGAACGGCAACTCGATGCCGATCTTCGAAGGCCCCGCGCCGAGGCGCGATCTCGCTCCGGAGCATTCCACCGCCCGGTGGAAACTGCCGGTCGCGGTACCGCGGCCAAAACAACGACAGGAGCGGATTACCCGCTTCTGTCCGAATACATCCAGCCCTATATGGCATATCGGCGGCATCGGCGATAATCAGGTCGCGGCAAAGTGATTGATTCGAGGTCCGGGGGCTGGGGATCTCGTCACGGACGTGGGCATTCGAAACCGGCAATCGATTTCGGCTACCCGCGAGAAATCAAGACGCCGTGGCGCGTCTTGCGTGTCGACCGACACGTCGCGCCACAAACGGCACGCGGAATCTCGACCATGCCCTCCTTGCGGATCTATTTCGACAACATCCTCGAGGGGGCCTCGCCCAAGGTCGAGCGCCAGGCGCTGGCGCATGTCGAGCGGCTGGCGCTGGTTCGCCGCCATGGCGACTTCTCGCTCGCCTATTCCACCGCCGTGCAGCACAAGCTTTCCTATTTTGGCGACGCCGACGGCTACATCGCCTTCGGCACCAAGATGAAGCATCATTTCGCGCTCGGCGATCCGGTGGCGGCGCCGGCGCAGCGGCCCGGTTATATCAGACGCTTCGTCGAGAGTGCCGGCGGCCCATGGTTCGTGCAGATCGGCGAACAGACCGCCCAGGTCCTTGCCGGCCTCGGCTACAAGGTCAACCGGCTGGGCATCGATACCCGCCTGCCGCTGCCCGACCATGATTTCTCCGGCAAGCGAAACGAGACGGTGCGCTATTCCGAGCGCTGGCTGCTGAAGAAAGGCTTTTCGTTCGAGGAGGACAAACGCACGATCAACCTCGACGAGATCTCCCGGCTCTCCCAGAATTGGCGCGGCGACCGCATCGTCAAGCGATGGGAGATGGGTTTCCTCAACCGTCCGTTTTACAATCAGCTCGGCAGCGACATGCGCCGTTTCGTGCTGCACGGTCCCGATGGCGACCTGGTCGCCCTGCTCGACTTCGATCCGATGTTCGCTGGCGGCAAGGTGATCGGCTACACCACCGCCTTCAAGCGCAAGCATATCGATGCCTCGCCGCATGCCGAGATCGGCCTGACCAAATTCGCCGTCGACCGGTTTCGCGAGGAAGGCATTTCGGTGGTGACACTCGGCCTGTCGCCGCTCGTCGATGTGGGTCCCAGCGGATTTGCCGAAAGCGACTTCTGGCGCAACACCTTCCAGCGCGCCTACGATTCGCCCTGGGTCAACCGCCGCCGGTTCAACCTGCAGGGCCAGGCGGCATTCAAGCGCCGCTTCCACGGCGTCGAGGAGCCGGTCTACATCGCCTTTCGCGAGGGGACCTACATCGAGATGCTGGGATTGCTGCGGCTGGTCAAGGCGATTTGAGATCTGCCCTTTCCTCGCCCCGCGGAGCGGGGAGAGGAACCAAGTCCCAGCCGATCAGTTCCGCAGCCGGTAGCCGGTCCGGAAGATCCAGGCGACGATCGCGATGCAGACGGCCAGGAACACCAGCGTCATGCCGAGGCTGATGCCGACCGAGACGTCGGCCTTGCCGTAGAAACTCCAGCGGAAACCGCTGATCAGGTAGACCACCGGGTTGAACAGCGTGATCGTCTTCCAGATGCCGGGCAGCATGTGGATCGAATAGAAGCTGCCGCCGAGGAAGGTCAGCGGGGTGACGATCAGCAGCGGCACCAACTGCAGCTGCTCGAAGCTTTTCGCCCAGATGCCGATGATGAAGCCGAACAGGCTGAAGGTCACCGCCGTCAGGATTAGGAAGGCGAGCATCCAGAACGGATGTTCGATGTGCAGCGGCACGAACAGCGAGGCCGTGGCCAGGATGATCAGGCCGAGGATGATCGACTTGGTGGCCGCGCCGCCGACATAGGCGATGACGATCTCCAGATAGGAGACCGGCGCCGACAGAAGCTCGTAGATCGAGCCGACGAATTTCGGGAAATAGATGGCGAAGGAGGCGTTGGAGATCGACTGGGTCAAGAGCGACAGCATGATCAGTCCCGGCACGATGAAGGCGCCGTAGCTGATGCCGTCGATCTCGGTGATGCGCGAGCCGATGGCCGAGCCGAAGACGACGAAATAAAGCGATGTCGAGATGACCGGCGAGATGATGCTCTGCAGCACGGTGCGGAACGCACGCGCCATCTCGACCCGATAGATCGCCCACACCGCACGTAGATTCATGGCCGCGCGCGGGTTCATGGCTCTTGCCTCAGGAGATTGACGAAGATCTCTTCGAGCGAACTGTTCTTGGTGTCGAGATCGCGGAATTGAATGCCGGCCGCCTCGAGATCGCGGATCAGCGAGGCGACGCCCGGCCGGTCGCTCTGGTTGTCATAGGTATAGGTGAGCTGGTTGCCGTCCGGCGACAGTTCGAGCGCGTAGTTCGAGAGGCCCTCGGGCACGCTGCCGAGTGGCGCGCGCAGCTCCAGCCTCATCTCCTTGCGGCCGAGCTTGAGCATCAGTTCGGCCTTGTCCTCGACCAGGATGATCTCGCCGCGGTTGATGACGCCGACGCGGTCGGCCATGGCCTCGGCTTCCTCGATATAGTGCGTGGTGAGGATAATGGTGACGCCATCCTCGCGCAGCCGGCGCACCATCGCCCACATGTCCTGGCGCAGTTCGACGTCGACGCCGGCGGTCGGCTCGTCAAGGAACAGGACGCGCGGCTCGTGCGACAGCGCCTTGGCGATCATCAGCCGCCGCTTCATGCCGCCCGAAAGCGTGATCGCCTTGGCGTCCTTCTTGTCCCACAGCGACAGATCGCGCAGCACCTTCTCGACAAAGGCCGGATTGGCCGGCCTGCCGAACAGGCCGCGGCTGTAATTGACGGTTGCCCAGACGCTCTCGAAGGCGTCGATGGTGAGTTCCTGCGGCACCAGCCCGATCAGGCTGCGCGCGGCGCGATAGTCCTTGTTTATGTCGTGGCCGTCGACGGTGACGGTGCCCGACGAGCGGTTGACGATGCCGCAGACGATCGAGATCAGCGTCGTCTTGCCGGCGCCGTTGGGACCGAGCAGCGCGAAGATCTCGCCGCGCGCTATGTCGAGGCTGACTTCCTTGAGCGCGGTGAAGCCGGTGGCGTAGGTCTTGGAGACCCCGGAAATGGAAAGAATGGAGGGCATGGCTGAAAACGGCTGCTTGAAAGAGGTGACTTGATATAGGCCTGTTGTCGCCCAGTGCAACTGCAAGTCAATGCCCTGCTGCCAGTTCTCGACATTGAAGCCGGGGGCCGGTTGGAAATGGGTGGCTTCTATTCGGTAAAATTGTCCTGTGGCGTTCAGCCTCGCGGCGGGACGCCGCTTTGACCTGACCCAGCTTCGGGCTTATCCTTCGCCAGTATTGGAGCAATTCCAGGAAAAGTGTGAAGCGGTTTTCCCGGGAAAGGCGCATAACGCTTTCCCTAGGGAATTGCGGCAAAATAAATAATAGCAGCCGGAGCCCGCCATGGACCCGCTTATTCTCTCGCGCATGCAGTTCGGCGCGAATATCTCGTTCCATATCCTGTTTCCGACGATCACCATTGCCCTTGGCTGGGTGCTGCTGTTCTTCAAGCTTCGCTACAACGCGACCAATGATTCCGCCTGGATGCGCGCCTATTTCACCTGGGTGAAGGTGTTCGCGCTGTCCTTTGCCATGGGCGTGGTTTCGGGCGTCACCATGAGCTTCCAGTTCGGCACCAACTGGCCGGGCTATATGCAGCATGTCGGCAACATCGCGGGACCGCTGCTCGCCTACGAGATACTCACCGCCTTCTTCCTTGAAGCGGCCTTCCTCGGCATTATGCTGTTCGGCTTCCGCCGCGTTTCCAACCGCGTCCACACGCTGGCGACGGTGCTGGTCGCCGGCGGCACCACCCTATCGGCCTTCTGGATCATCGCGCTCAATTCCTGGATGCAGACCCCGGCGGGTTTCGAAATGCGCGACGGCGTCGCGCACGCCGTCGACTGGTGGGCCATCGTCTTCAACCCGTCCATGCCCTATCGGCTGGTGCACATGCTGCTCGCCTCGGGGCTGACGGTGTCGTTCCTGATCGCTGGCCTGTCGGCGCTGCGCTACCTCAAGGGCGACCGTTCGGAATCAATGTGGAAGGCGCTGCGCACCGGCGTCTTCACCGCCGCCATCCTGATCCCGATCCAAATCCTGGCCGGCGACCAGCATGGGCTGAACACGCTGGAGCATCAGCCGCAGAAGATCGCCGCCATGGAGGCCAACTGGAACACCGGCCCCAACGTGCCGCTGGTGCTGTTCGCGCTGCCCGACGAGGCGGCCAGGGAAAACAAGTTCGAGGTCGCGATTCCCGACGGCGCCAGCCTTATCCTGCGGCACAGCATCGACGGTGTCGTGCCGGGGCTGAACGATTTTCCGGGCAACCACCCGCCGGTCTTTCCGCTCTTCTGGAGTTTTCGCATCATGGTCGGCACCGGGCTTTTTATGCTCGCCATCTCGTGGTCGGCCGCCTTCTTCCTCAAGCGCCGGCATTCGCTGCCCAAGCCGCTCGCGCTGCTGATGGTGCCGATGGCGCTGTCGGGCTGGCTGGCGACACTGGCCGGCTGGTACACGACCGAGATCGGCCGCCAGCCCTGGCTGGTGACCGGCGTGCTGAAGACCGCCGACGCCGTCGGTCCGGTGGCCGGCAGCCATGTCGCGCTGACGCTCGCCGTCTACCTTCTCCTCTACGTGCTTTTGCTGATCGCCTATCTCGGCGTGCTGGTGCACCTGGCGCTGAAGGCGGCCAAGGATGGCGACACCTCGCCGCTGCCGGGTGTGATGAAGACGGCCATGTCGCAACCGGCGGCGGGGGAGTGAAAAGATGAGCTACGACTGGCCAACCCTGCTCCCCCTCATCTTCGCCGGCCTGATGGGCCTCGCCATTCTGATCTACGTCATCCTCGACGGCTTCGACCTCGGCATCGGCATGCTGTTCGCCGCCGCCGAAGACACCGAGCAGGACACGATGATCGCCGCGATCGGCCCGTTCTGGGACGCCAACGAGACCTGGCTGGTGCTGGCCGTCGGCCTGCTCCTAGTCGCCTTTCCGCTGGCGCATGGCGTCATCCTCACCGCGCTCTACATTCCGGTCTTCGTGCTGCTGGTCGGACTGATCCTGCGCGGCGTCGCCTTCGATTTCCGCGCCAAGGTGCCGGCCGGCCGCAAGCACCGCTGGAACCGTATTTTCTTCCTGGGCTCACTCACCGCCTCGCTGGCACAAGGCTACATGCTGGGCGTCTACGTGCTCGGCCTCGATGTCGGGCCAGGCGGCATGGCGTTCGGCGTGCTGGTGGCGTTCTGTCTTGCTGCGGCTTATGCCGCGATGGGCGCTGCCTGGGTGATCTACAAGACCGAGGGCGAGTTGCAGAAGAAGGCGGTGCTCTGGCTGCGCACGGCGCTGGTGCTGACCGCGCTCGGCATGGCCGCCGTGTCGCTGGCGACACCCTTCGCCAGCCCGCGCATCTTCGCCAAATGGTTCGATTGGCCGCGGATGCTCTATCTGTCGCCGCTGCCGATCCTGTCGGCGCTGCTGTTCCTCTGGCTGTGGCGGCAGACCTTCCACCTGCCGCGGCCCAACGACCGCCATTCGCTGACGCCGTTCCTGACGCTGGCCGCCATCTTCGCGCTCGGCTTTGCCGGCCTTGCCTGGTCGTTCTATCCCTATGTGGTGCCCGATCGCCTGACCATCTGGCAGGCGGCGTCGGCGACCGAAAGCCTGGCCATCATCCTGGCCGGCACCGTGGTGGTGCTGCCGGTGATCATCTTCTATTCGTTCTACGCCTACCGCGTGTTCGGCGGCAAGGCGACGGATTTGACGTATGATTGAGGCTCTGACCTACGAGTAGGACGGGCGGCGGATCAAACTGCCGGTTCAGATCAGCCCGCTGTCTCGCGCGGCGGCGGTGGCCTCACCGCGCGACACGGCCTCGAGCTTGCCCAGCACCGCCGAGACATGGTGGTCGACCGTTTTGGGCGAAATGGCGAGATGCGCGGCGATGCGCTTGTTGGACAAGCCGCGCTCGATCAGCTGCAACACTTCCATCTGGCGCTCTGTCAGGCCAGCGCGGTTGGCGCGCGTGGAGCGGCGCGGGCCACGGGCGACGTGAATGACGCCGCTTCGGCGCATGATGTCGCGCACGTGCTGGGCGACCGGCCGGGCACCGAGCGCC
This sequence comes from Mesorhizobium sp. B2-5-13, assembly GCF_006440535.1. NCBI lineage: Bacteria > Pseudomonadati > Pseudomonadota > Alphaproteobacteria > Hyphomicrobiales > Phyllobacteriaceae > Mesorhizobium > Mesorhizobium sp. B2-5-13. Next base: position 149,035 of record NZ_VFUI01000011.1, read on the forward strand.
TCGAATGTCTCCAGTGCTACCCGCTGCGCGGCCTCGTCGCCCTGGGCAAGCGCCAATGCCCGTTCGTAAGGTGCGTCGAGCTCGGCCCAGGCCGAGGCCGCGCCACGCCAGTCACCGGTGAGCAGCATCTTGTACGGCAAGGCCATGCCGGCCGTGTCTCCGGGATCGACATCCGGTGCCAGCATCTGCCGCCAGACGGCCAGTTCGGCAAAGACCGCCCGCGTCGGTGACAGACCTTCGGCAAGCCCGATGAACCGCAGCGCCTCATCCTTGTCCGCCTGCCCGAGCCAGGCTTGTTCGGCAACCACCGCCGCGTAGGGCAGCAGCCGCTGCAGCTCGATCCCCTTTTCCAGAAACCGCTTCATCTCCGCCAGAAGCGGCTCGGCCGACGGGTCGCCGCGCCGAAGGCGAAGTTTGGCCAGCGCAACCAAGGCGGGATAGCGCACCAGGGCCGTGGCCTGATCGTTGCCGATCACGTCCAGCGCCTCGGAAGCCGCCTCATCCCAGCATCCCTGACGCAGCCGCAACTGTGCGCGCACGCCGTGCATGTAGTCGCGCCATGTCGCCAGATCGTTCTCGACGCAATAGTCGATGCCGCGATCGAGGAAGGATTGAGCCTCGCGGTAGTCGAGCTGGTTCATGCCGCCACAAGCGCAATTGGTGAATGCGCGTGCCGCGTGCTCCTGAAAATTCTCCTGCAGCGCGATTTCGAGGCTGCGGGCAAGATGCCGCCGGCTGCTGGCCAGATCCAGCCACTGCTCGGCGGCGCCGACATTGTTGAGCGCGTGGCAGACGACATCCGCCCGGTTCAACCGTTCGGCGAGCTCTATCGCCCTGGAGCCCAGCGACAATGCCTCGTGCAGTCTTTCGGCCAGCATCGCCAGCTGCGAAAGGTTAGAATAGGCCATGGCAAGTTCGGCACTGGGCCCAACGGCCTCCAGCAACGCGACCGCCTGGGCGCCGAACCGGTCGGCGGCCTGTCGGTCGCCCAGGAGATAGGCGAAGCGGGACAGCCATCTGAGGCTGTCGCCTTCCTTCAGACTATCGCCGAGCGCCTGCCGCAGTGCGCGCGCCTGCTCCTGCGCCTTGATGGCCTCGTCGATGCGCGCGATCAAATGGCACTCGAAGGCATACTGCTCGTAAAGCCCGGCGCGCTCTTGCGCGGGCAAGGTGTCGGCCTGGCGCAAGGCGACCTCGTAATAGCCGGCGGCGTCGCGATGAGCGCCAACCCGGGAGGCCTCGCGTGCGGCGACCGGCGCCAGTGCGCGCACCGTCTCAAGATTGTGTGCCTCCACCGCGTGATGGACCAGCCGCGCGGTGGCGACGTCGCCCCTTTCGAGCAGCGCCGACAGAGCGCGCTGGTTGAACGCCCGCCGGTGGCTGGTCGTCAGCATGGTCTCGATGGCGTGGCGGGCGATCTCGTGGCGAAACGCATAGGCGTCGCCCAGATCGTCCAGCAAACCGTTGGATACGCATTCCGCCAGCTGGCCGGCGCTGGCCACGCCGCACAGGCCCGCCAGGGCCCAGGCGTCGGCGCGCCGGGGAAATACCGAGACGGCGTCGAGCATCGAACGGGCACCGGCCGACAGACGTTCGGCGCGCGCGAGCACCGCGTCGCGCACGCTGGCCGGCAGCGCCGTTTCGCATTCGCAGCTCAACAGTTCGGTGACGAAAAAGGCGTTGCCGGCGGTCGCCCGGTAGATGGCATCGCCGTCTCGGCCGGCGGCACCGGCGAGCGACAGCACCGCCGCTTCGCTCAAAAGCGGCACGTCGATGCGTGCAACGCTTGCGGCCGGGATTTCACCCAGCGCGCGGCGCACGCGCATCTGGCCCTCGCTGCGATCCGTGCGCGCCGTCAGCAGCAGCAGGATGTGGGTGTTGGCGATGCGGCGGCCGAGAAAGCGGACGAAGTCGAGCGTCGCGTCATCGGCCCAGTGCAGGTCCTCGATCACCAGAAGGGTCGCGCCCGTTCTCGCCTCGAAGACATCCAGTGCATCGGAAAACAGCGGCAGCCGCTCTCCCCGCCGCGCGTCGACCGCCTGCGGCATTGCCCATTGCGCCTCGCGTGCAAGGTCGTAGAGCGGCCCGAGCGGATCGGGAATCGACAGGTCTTCGCAGGCGCTGCGGAAGATCTGGGCCCGCGCACCGGTTTCGCCGATGAAGGCTTCGACAAGGGCCGACTTGCCGGCGCCCGCTTCGCCCGACAACGCCGCCACGTGACCGCGGCCGCGACCTGCCTGCGCCAGCAAGCCGTCCAATTGCGCCAGCTGTTCCTGCCGTTCCAGAAGCATCGTCATTGGCTCATGTGATCCTGGCTGCGGCCGCCGCACCCCAGCCCGGCCGCCAGGGTAGCCGGGCTCGGTATCTGCTGTGTGGCTCCTGGACTAAACGCCGTTAACATGGGGAATCGTCCCGCCAAACATAGGGAAAGGTTCCGATGCGCGCCGTTGACGGGCGTGATCATGTCCAGCCGCGCTCAATTCGAGCGTGTCCAATGGAAAAGGGAACCTCGATATGCCCCGCTATGTGGTTGAACGTACATTTCCTGACGGCCTCAGCGTGCCGATGAACGATGCCGGCGCCGATGCACTGGCCGGAGTGATCATGCGCAATGCGGAGAAGGGCGTCACCTGGGTGCAGTCCTTCGTGTCGCCCGACAAGAAGCAGAGCTTCTGCATCTATGACGCGCCTTCGCCGGAGGCGATCCGCAGCACTGCCCAGAAGAACTCCCTGCCTGTCGACAAGATCACGGAGGTACGGGTTCTTGACCCTTACTTTTACCGCCCATGAAAGTCCGATCAGCCAGCGCAACGGCAACATGTCCGACATGCCGGCCAGCGACACGACACCTGCCATGGGAGATGGCCGCCGGGCGTGGGGCTTGCCCCGCCGCCTGTGGCGGATCGTGTCGGCGCTTTCCGCGCAATTGCCGGGCAGGCGCCGGCCACCGGAAGGCGACTATCTGAGGCGCGACATCGGCCTGCCGGAGCGCGAGGAGCTGCCCCACTACTGGGACTTCACCCGGCTATAGCCACCGATACGTCCGGCCGTCCGGCTTCGCTGCGAGGAGCGGCTGCTCCCGCGCACATCAAAACGAGGAGAGAATATGAACATCCATCTATGGACCAAACATCTCATCAACCTGTCGATCCTGTCGATCGCGGCCACGGCGGCGAATGCCCATGATACCGGCGCGCTGGACGAGAAGGTGCGGGCAGCCAATGGCCGCTTCGAGAATGTGGCGATGGCGACCGCTGAAGGCTATGCGCCGATCCCGTGCGCCAGCGGCATTACCGGAGGCGCCATGGGCATCCACTACGTCAATGCCGCCTATCTGAAAGACGACGCGGTCGATGTCGCCAAGCCGGAGGCGGTGATGTACGAGCCGACGGCCGACGGCAAGCTCAGGCTTGTTGCCGTCGAATACATCACCTCGAAAGGTCCGGCCTCGCTGGCAGGGCAGCTGTTCAACTTCAACAGCGCTCCCAACCGCTATGGTTTGGGAGCTTTCTACGAACTGCATGTCTGGGCGTGGAAGAAGAACCCGACCGGGACCTTTGCCGACATGAACCCTGACGTGTCGTGCGATGCAATGAAGGCCGACGGCATGTAGCCGGCCTTCACCCCGGGGCCAACGCATCCAGTGCCCACCCAGGCGGGGCGGGCCGGAGCCGATTGGTCCCGGGGGACACTCGCCCGCGGGACGTTGCGGCAAGGTCAGTTCGAAGCCGACAGCACCAGCACCGGCTTTTCGCTGTACAGCGACGGGAACAGCGTCTTCAAATTCGCCACCTTGGGCAAGTCGTTGTAGACGATGTAGGGGTAGGTCGGGTTCAGCGTCAGGAAATCCTGGTGGTAGTTTTCGGCCGGGTAGAAGGTCTTGCCGGTCTCCAGCGTGGTGACGATGGGTTCGGAAAACACCTTGGCCTTGTCGAGCTGGGCGATATAGCTCTGCGCGATCTTCTTCTGGGCGTCGTTTTCGGCAAAGATCGTCGAGCGGTACTGCGTGCCGGAGTCCGGACCCTGGTAGTTGAGCTGGGTCGGATTGTGGGCGACCGAGAAATAGACCTGCAGCAGCTGGCCATAGGTCACCTTGGACGGATCATAGGTGATCTCGACGGATTCGGCGTGGCCGGTGCGGCCGGTGCCGACCGTCTCGTAGACGGCGTCGTCCTTGGCGCCGCCTGTATAGCCCGAGACCGCCTTGCTGACGCCCTTGACGTGCTGGAACACGCCCTGCACGCCCCAGAAGCAGCCGCCGGCGAAGATGGCCTTCTCGCTGCCTGGAGCCGCCTTTTCGTCGATTGCCGGCGGCGGGATTTTCACCGCGTCCTCGGCGGAGATGGCCGGCGTCAGCCAGAAGGCGGCGCCCGCGACGGCAAGGGCGAGTGCGGCGAGCCCGCCGCGGACAAAGCCGGTCGAACGATTCTTGATATTGGTCATGGTTGCACTCCTCATGGTTTCCCCTGGGATCGGTCCATTGGGGATCAGTCTATTGGATCGGCTACCGTGGCGCGATGCGCGAGTTGCGGCGGAGGCTCACATTCGCGTGCGGCCCGGACTTTTTGCCTTGACGTCATTCCCGACGCATAACCGCTTCAAGCTTTCCGGGATTGCTCCGGCAACTGTCCCCGGCTGGACAGGGAGCCCGCCAGGGACAGAAGGCCACGCGCCAATCTCAATTGGCTATCAATTGGCCGTGGCATCCGTTGCCGGCTTCATCGCATCGGTCGCCGGTTTCATCGCGTCCGTCGCGGGCTTCATGGCATCGGCGGCGGGCTTCATGGAGTTGGTGGCCATCGGGTCGGCCGGCTTCATCGCATCGGTTGCCGGTTTCATGGCGTCCGCGGCCGGCGCCATGGCGTTGGCGGCGGGCTTCATCGTGTTGGTGGCGTCATCGGCGCGCGCGATGCCGCCGGCAGACAGCGCCGTCGAGCAGAGAGCGAGCGCGAGCGCCGGCAGCGTCAGGCGGGAGAAATTGGTCATGATAGGCTTCCTTGCTGGGTTGATGGCACGCCCTTTCCGGGCGGCCGGGCTCTTGCGCCGCTGTCCGTGCGGCGGCGCAAATCTCTGCTTGGCAAATCTCTGCTCGGCAAATCTCTACTTGGACGCGATCTAGTTGGCGGCGGCGGCCAGGATCGGCCCGCCGCCGGGCGACTGCACCAGCACGGCGGTGCTGAGGCCGCCCGAGGCTGCCGGCAAATCGAGCGTCTTGGCCTCGCCGCTCCAGCTGCCGAGTTTTGTCAGCGCATGCACGACATTGGCGTGCGGCAAGGTGCGGCCGGTGTTTTCGCCGCGCGCCACCGGCACCTCGACGACACCCTTGGTGTAGTGCACCAGCCAGACATCGGCCTTGCCGCCCGGTGCCGCACCGGCGCCGATCGCGACCTTGCCGCCCTCGAGCGACAGCGAGGGACCGCCGGTCTTGGCCGTCGCGGCGATCAGATGTTCGATCTGGCCGGGCGCGGCGCCGACGACATCGGCATGGCCGTTGACCACCACTTGCGGCGTGAACGGTCCGTCATGGCCGAGCGGGCGCTCGTAGGAAACCTGGCGCTGGGTGAACTCCTGCTTGCCGAACGTGTCCTTCCAGCCGAGATAGTCCCAATAGGTGACGTTGAAGGACAGCGCCAGCACGCCGGGCCGGTCCTTGACCTTGATGAGATTGGCATTGGCCGGCGGGCAGGACGAGCAGCCCTGGCTGGTGAACAGCTCGACCACGGTGAGCGGCTGGGCGGCTGCCGCGCCGAGCGAGGCGGCGAGCGCCAGCGCGGCGAAGCCGGACAGTGCGAGAAACCTGCTGGATATGACTGGCGACATCGGTGTGCTCCGTGGGGACGGCGCCACGATGCGCCCGTCATGTCCCCACTTCGCCGCCACCACGAGCTTCGTTACAGCGCTCACCGCTTTGTGATTGAAGAGCGCCAGCGCTTTTTCCCTTCTCCCCCGTGGGAGAAGGAAGACGCGTCTACATCACTGCGTCAGCGCAGTGTCCGAGGGGCGCTTGTTGAAGTCGCATTTGCCGGTGACGTTGTAGAAGAAGTCGGCGTTGCCGACAAGCGCCGGAACCGAGTTGCCGCCGTCTTCCCAGGCCTGATAGGCTGTCGAGCCGCAAGGTACGAGGCCGAAGATGTCGACGACCTGGCCGGTCGCGGTTTCTGTGTAGTTGGTATTGCCGGTCTGTGGATCCTTGATCCCGCTGTAGAGCCGGTTGGAGGTGGCCGGATCATTCGACTTGAGGTATTGCGGGTTCCCTGATGGCACATACATCTGCAAACTGAGGCCACCCATCTGGCTGACATCGATGGACGCGCCGGTGCCATTGGCGGGATACATCGTGTCGACACAGTAAAATTTCGTCAGAAACTTGTCGGTCTGGATCACCGCACCGGCGGGCGGGTTGGAGCCGGCGAGCTTGCAGACCTGCGTCTGGGCCACCGTGCTGACGGTCTTGCCGGTTGAATCAGTCGTAAGGATGCTGGTGGTGGTGGTGCCATACCCCTTCGGGTCTCCGGTCTTGCCATAGACGTAGTCGATCGTCATCAGCGGCTTGGCCACCGTGGCGCCGAATTGCGTGCCGTAGAGCGTCATCGTCTTGTTCCAGTAGCCCGACACTCCGGTGACCTTGAAGTCCGCCTTGACCAGCGCCGGCGGCTTGCTGACCGCCGAGGCCACGGCGATCGGTACGGTGTCAATCCTGGCGATGGTCATGAAGACGGTCGGCATGGCGAAACTTGCCGTGGCCCGCGCGGTGGTGGCGCTGGTGGCGGTGCCACCCACGAAATTGGTCAGCGTCGCGGTGCCTTGTCCGCCATTGGCTATGAAGGAATCCTGCAGCATCGTCTGGCGCTGCGAAAGTGTCGCCGTGGTGTCCATGGTGGTGATCGTCAGGATCGCGGCATCCAGCGCCTGCTGCTGGTTGGACTTGGTCTGGACCGCGCTTGTATAGTCGACCGAGAAGCCGACGGCCGCGATCAGCGGCATCAGCATCACCAGGAAGAGCGGCATCATCGACCCGCTGCGGGAGCGGGCAAAGCCGCGCAAAACCCTGAACATTCCGACCCCCAACAGACATTAGCGTTCGAGCATTTACCATACCGCCGGCAAACCAAGGTCTAATGTGATCGATCAAAGTTTACGCATTCTTCGCCCGCGGGCCGGTTTTCCCGGTTTTTTGGCCGATGTCACCGCTTTGTGACCCGCAAGGCAGCCCTTGCGCCGCAAGCCTTGCCGCCGATTGCCGCCCCTGCTAAAGCGCGCGGCATGAGCACGCCCCTCGACCACATCCGCAATTTTTCCATCGTCGCCCATATCGACCATGGCAAATCCACGCTTGCCGACCGCCTGATCCAGTCCACCGGCGGGCTGGAGCTGCGCGACATGAAGGAGCAGGTGCTGGACTCGATGGACATCGAGCGCGAGCGCGGCATCACCATCAAGGCGCAGACGGTGCGGCTGAAATACCGCGCCAACAATGGCGAGGACTATATCCTCAACCTGATCGACACGCCCGGCCATGTCGACTTCGCCTATGAAGTGTCGCGGTCGCTCGCCGCCTGCGAGGGCTCGCTGCTGGTCGTCGATGCCTCCCAGGGTGTCGAGGCGCAGACGCTCGCCAATGTCTACCAGGCGATCGACAACAACCACGAGATCGTCGTGGTGCTGAACAAGGTCGACCTGCCCGCCGCCGAGCCCGAGCGCATCCGCGAGCAGGTCGAGGAGGTGATCGGCATCGACGCCTCCAACGCCGTGCTGATCTCGGCCAAGACCGGCCTCGGCATTCCCGACGTGCTCGAAGCCATCGTCCACCAATTGCCGCCGCCGCGCGAGGGCGATGCCGCAGCCCCCCTGAAAGCGATGCTGGTCGACAGCTGGTACGACGCCTATCTCGGCGTCATCGTGCTGGTGCGCATCATCGACGGCGTGCTGAAGAAGGGCCAGACCATCCGCATGATGGGCACGGGCGCGAAATACCTGGTCGAGCGCACCGGCGTGTTCACGCCCGCCCGCATCAATGTCGAGGAGCTCGGCCCTGGCGAGTTCGGTTTCTTCACCGGCTCGATCAAGGAAGTGGCCGACACCCGCGTCGGCGACACCATCACCGAGGACAAGCGGCAGACCGCGCATGCCCTGCCCGGCTTCAAGCCGGCGCAGCCGGTGGTGTTCTGCGGCCTGTTCCCGGTCGACGCCGCCGATTTCGAGGATTTGCGCGCCGCCGTCGGCAAACTGCGCCTCAACGATGCCTCTTTCTCTTATGAGATGGAAACCAGTGCGGCGCTCGGTTTCGGCTATCGCTGCGGCTTCCTGGGCCTCTTGCATCTGGAAATCATCCAGGAGCGGCTGGAGCGTGAGTTCAACCTCGACCTGATCGCCACCGCGCCATCGGTCGTCTACCGGCTGCTGCTCAATGACGGCTCGGTGAAGGAACTGCACAACCCGGCCGACATGCCCGACGTGGTGAAGATCTCCGCGATCGAGGAGCCGTGGATCCGCGCCACCATACTGACCCCCGACGACTATCTCGGCGGCATATTGAAACTCTGCCAGGACCGGCGCGGCATCCAGGCCGACCTGTCCTATGTCGGCAAACGCGCCATGCTGACCTACGACCTGCCGCTCAACGAAGTCGTCTTCGATTTCTATGACCGGCTGAAGTCGATCTCAAAAGGCTATGCCTCGTTCGACTATCACCTGACCGACTACCGCGAGGGCGACCTGGTGAAAATGTCGATCCTGGTCAACGAGGAGCCGGTCGACGCGCTGTCGATGCTGGTGCACCGCACGGCGGCGGAAAAGCGCGGCCGGCAGATGTGCGAAAAGCTGAAGGAGCTGATCCCGCACCACCTGTTCAAGATCCCGATCCAGGCCGCGATCGGCGGCAAGGTCATCGCGCGCGAAACCATCTCCGCCCTGCGCAAGGACGTCACGGCGAAGTGCTACGGCGGCGACGTCTCGCGCAAACGCAAGCTGCTGGACAAGCAGAAAGAAGGCAAGAAGCGGATGCGCCAGTTTGGGAAGGTCGATATTCCGCAGGAGGCGTTTATTCAAGCGCTGAAGATGGGCGATTGAGTTGCGAACTCTTCGTTAATCCATCGGCTCATTATGTCTTGGTCTATGAAGTTTTCGCTGTTCTTCATTAGAGCGACGTACTCCGGATACTCCAGGACTTCAGTAGACGATATGTTAAGAGAAATAGCCGTGGGAAATGGAACGCCACTTTCCTCAAAAGATTGGTAGTCCTTAGAGAAAAACCACATGGGCAGACGCCCGCATAATATACTGTAGTCCAAATTTGATATGCTTATTTCACTTGCGATATCTTGCGTCGCCAGCAGAACCTGAGGAAGTGTAAACTCGGCGGCGCGCAGAAAGTTCAACCCAACATCGATCTCAGTTTGGAATTTTAGCGGATCGGATGATCGGCTGAGTTCTTCCAGAAATTCCTTTATCGATGACGAAGATCGAAGCCGGTTCGCATAGAAGGCAGCTTGTCGTCCTGATCGTATATTGTGTTTAGAAAACTCCAGATGTCTCCAGATTAGATCGAATGTTGCCTCCATCTCCTCAAACGATCCCTGGCCGCTCCAGGCGATAAGCGGGTCTTGGTTCCTATCAGCTAGTTCCTCCGCAAGATTATTTAGGCCATCTATCCCGTAGCGCGCCCATCTGCGGAATAGATCTGGAGAAAGGCTGCTCCTCCTAAGAAGACTCTCGCGGCGCCTCCGCGCGCTAGGTCCGAGAGCTTCTATTGGCATACTGGCGATTATCTCATCCGGAGCATTGTCGAACCCATTGAAAAGCGGGATCTCGACTTCAAGGTCCTCACCCAGAGGCGCGTCTCCGAACAAAAAGACCTTTCCAATAAAGTGCTGGAACATCCGCCCAGCTCGTCCTTTGATGTTGTCAAATGTAAACCTGTCCAGTTTATCAGAGCTTATGTAATTGTCGTAGATAATTACATTTTTCGCTTTTGTGTTGACGCCCTCAATCATCGACGATGTGCAAAGAATCGTATCTATTAGGCCATCGTTGAAGAGCGCGATCTGATATTGCGCTAGGGCGCGGGGTATCCGCCCGTGGTGAATGCCGACACCCTTTTCGAGGCAATCGGCAAGTATCCATTGGGAATGATAGTTTTGGCGCACCCACATCGCCAGCTCCAACGCATGCTTGCGCCCCTTGAGCCCTGAGAGGCCTATCGCCTCGATGCCACATTTGTAGGTTGAGCGCGGTGATCGCAGATAGACTAGGGTTTGTTGGCTTCTAACGGTGTCCAACACGTCCAGCAGGCGAGCGGGTTTCGGTTCCTCTTTGGTCAGATGTACGCGCTCTATATCAACTGCCACCGGCGAAAATTCCGATCGCATGAACGGCAATGAGGTCTCTACGTCCCCTTGTTCGTTCACGGAGGATATTGATGGACCAAGCAAGTAAACTTGCTTGGATCGCTTAGAATACATAGACATGACATTATTCAAAGACGCGGACCGCTCGTCACCGCGTTTCAAGTCAAGCTTATAAAACTCGTCAATTACAAAAAGATCTACGTCGCCTATATCTTCTCTCTGTTCAATTCTCTCTTGGGTGCCTAAGAAAATAACGCGACCATGACCTCGTACTTCGGTTCCCTTGGTGATGACCTGATATTCTCGAAAAGCTGGTTTTATGCGGCGCCTGTATTCGTCTAGGAGTGCCAGAGTAGGCACCACTATGACAACCACTTGAGGGTGGCGGAGGCGAATTGTTACGTCGACAAGAAGACTTTTTCCAAAGCTGGTTGGCGCAGACAATATAAGGGAGTTCCCCTTTAACAGATATCCAAGAGCGCCGACTTGTGCTCTGTGAAAGACAATGTTCGGAAACTCGGGCAAGCTCATACAATTTCGAATAAGAGCGTTGGTCCCGTCACTTCTCGAGTCAATGTAAGGATAGAGCCCGGCGAACCGTAAAACGTCGTCAATCATATCGCTGGACCCGCTAAGCGAACGTACAAGGTAATCTCGCCTCGCTACGAGCCGGACGATTAGATCAAGGGCGTCTATCTGCGCTGGCGAATTGTGCCAAAATTTGTGGGCAAAATCGATCAGTTCAAATGCATCCGCGCCTGTGATGGTATCTCCCTGTAGCAAGGATCGCGCTTCGGCCAAATTCATGCGAAAGCCGCCAGCTTCGCGGCCCAGACACCATCTAGTGTGGCCTTGTCGTTCAAAGGGACATAGAGGAAAACAAAGTCGAGATAGGTCCCATGCGCGGCCTGAATTTTTGAACAGATGTCATCTAGCTCGCTGGTCACTGAAGTGAGATATTGGGCGGGAAGTTCCCCAGGCGTTGAAACCTTCGTATTCGCTGCGATAAATATAGGTACAACCATGCGCGAGATTATTTCGTCCAAATTGGTGTCTTCATGGAAGATCCATTGTAGCTTATCGAAATGAGGACTAGATCTCGAAATCTTAGGGCCAATGAGGGATTTGCGCTCTGTTAATATTCCGCTATCCAAGTGGTCGTTTAGGCTGGCGATCGCTTTTTGGATAGCGTTAGACCGATTTGAAAAGAATTTAGACTCTCCTAGCCACAGTTCCAGTTCTCCCGAGCTATCGAGTCGAAAATGAACGATATCAAAGCCCGTGACGGCATCACGGCTTCGCATCTTATAGTGAAGCCGCTTTACGAGCTGCGCCGTATCAAAGTCGCGACTTAAAATCTTGTGAGCCAAAAGCTCACCTATTTCTCCGCCGGAAGATGGATTAGTCGGACTCGTGAAAAATGGGATCGATTTTTCTAGAGTGGAATAAGGCGAAAGAACATTAAGTTCTGCTATCTCCTCTTCTGTAAGAACGAATTCAGGCAGGCTATCAAAAATAAATTTAACGAGCTTCCCGGCCCGCCATTTCGACATTTCGTAGCCGATACAGCATGCGACCGCAGGCAGCGCCTCGTGTCGATTGTCAACAATTATTGGTAGTAAGGATGACGCCACGAACTCCCCCCAGAGCAAACGGCTAACGCATAGATTGCTTATATATACATCCCTTCTTTGTGAGTCGCGCAACCGATCCTAACAAACAACGGCTTCGACGGGCTCAGCGATCGCTATCGGTGAGGATTCGGTTCTCATGGACGCCGCCCTTTAGGAGCCTGCCCTTCGAAGGTATTCTCTCGGCTCGGGAGGACATCACATGCGCACCAACACTTCAGACACCATCGCCTCTCTCGGCCTCGTCATCGGCGGCATCTTCGGCCTTGCCGGCACCTTCGTCGCCAGCGCGCCGCTCCGCGAATCCCTCTGGGCGATCGACGGCGTTGCGCTGGTGGTGGCGGCGGCCTTGCTCACCATGAAATACCAGCGCCTCGGCAATGGTTGCGTCGCCGCGGGCTTCCTGACCTTCCTCGCCGGCGAAAGCCTGCTGCTGGCCGGCAATGCGGCGGGGCTCGAGGCCAGCGTGCCTTCCTATGTCGGCGGTATCTCGCTCTGGGCGGCGGCTCTCATCATGGTCAGCGTGCCCAGCACTTTCGCGCTGTGGATGCGGTTCACCGCGTTCGTCGCCGCCGCGCTGTTCTTCGCCTCTGTGGGCATGGTGCTGTGGGGCACGCCCCTGCTGCCGACCTCGGCGCCACTGCCCGCCGCCGGCTATCCCTTCCTGGTGCTGACCTTCGCCGGCTGGATCTGGACGCTGCTGAGGCCGGCGCGATGAGCGCTTTCGGGCGCAGCGCCGAGACGGTTGAGGGGTGCTGCACGGAGTGAGAGGATGGTGTTTTTCTGCTTTGACTAAGTGGCTTTGACGTCTCGCCAAGCTGGAACACCCCTCATCCGACCTCGCTTCGCGAGGCCACCGCCCTGGGCGAGTCACGGGCCTCGCCCGCCCTTCGGGCCCCACAAGGGGAGAAGGGAAGAACGCTCTTCACCGCCACGAAGCGTGTCCGCTCCGTATTGACATCAGTTGCACACACGCGCCATTGGGCGCTGAACAGGCGCGAGAGACTTTCGGCCGTGACGGCTGTCGCGTGTCCAGTGTCGGTCTGCCCACACTAGAGACGTTCGCCGTTTCCCGGGACGGGTAGGCCTGTCGCCGCCGGTCGCGCGATAAATCCCGGATTGGTACGAATTCATACCAACTGCCCGGCTCGGTTGATCGCGCGGCATAGGCCCGGTACACAAATCGGGCGGCGGACCTTCATCAGGTCGCTAGTGGCCGGCGCGGGGCTCAGGCAATTGTCTCACCGGCATGCGCGCCGGCCATCTTCCCCGGACGATAGGTGAACCAAGGGCGCTCCGCATCGCTCGGGATTCCCGGTGCTGACCTTCGCCGTTGGATCTGGCGCCAGTTGGATCTGGACGCTGCCGAGGGCCGGGCGGCAGCTGATACGTCGAGATCAGCCCCCGTCCGCGACAGGAAGAACTGCGTCGGCGCCGCCCCTCACCTGCCTGCCGGCATCCTCTCCCCGTAAACGGGGCGAGGGACGCTGTCATCGCGGCTTTCGCCAATCGCCAAAGCTTGCAGAAATAGCGCCGGCGTTGCGACCAGCCCCTCTCGCCCCGTTTACTGGGAGTTGAGGAGCGGTCCGCATAGCGGACGAAAAGCCAACTGCTTGGCTTTTCGAGCGACGAACGCCGGCAGGACAGTGAGGGGCGGCGCGACGTTGGCGCAGCGCTCAGCCTCAGCTTTCAATCCAAACCTTCTCGAAATGCTGTTCGAGCGCTTGGTGCTGTTCGCAGCCTTCTATGCCTTTGCGGTAGGTGCGGTAGACCGAGCGCCAGTAGGGCTGGATGATGATGCCTGAGTCGCGCAAATTCTGCTCGATCTTGGCCATGATCTCCTTGCGGGCCTTGGGGTCGGGCATGGCCAGCGCCTTGTCGAGCAGCTCGTCGAATTCCTTGTTGGCATAGGCGCTTTCGTTCCAGGCCGCGCCGGATTTATAAGCCAGCGCCAGCACCTGGACACCGAGCGGGCGGCCGAGCCATTCGGTGCAGGAATAGGGGAACTTGCTCCAGTCGTTCCAGAAGGTGGCGGCGGGCAGCACGGTGCGCTTGATCTTGAGGCCGGCCTCGCGCATCTGCGCGGCGATCGCGTCACCAGTGGTCTTCTGCCATTCGACATCGACCGAGATCAGATCGTATTCATGGTCCGCCTTGCCGGATTCGGCGAGCAGCTTCTTGGCCTCCGCCACATCGCGCTTGGCCGGGCCGATATCGGCATATTCGGGGTGCATGGGGCCGACATGGTGGTTGTCGGCGGGCTTGCCGCGGCCGCTGAGGCCGAGCGCCAGCACGGCCGAATTGTCGACGGCGAGTTGGGCGGCGCGGCGGACCTTGACGTCGTCATAGGGCGGATTGCCGACATTGAAGCGGGCGACGATGGTGGACCCCGTGGCGATCTCGGAATTCTTCAGCCCCATCTTGTCGGTCTGCGAGACGGCATCGGAGGCGGTTTCGTGATCGGTGTCGATCTCGCCGGATTCGAAGGCCGACAGCATGGCGTTGGGGTCGGAGCCGTAGTCGATCCACTGGATGCCGTCGAGGTAGAACTCGCCCTTCCACCACGGCTTGTCCTTGCGCTTCACCTCCGCTCCGGTCTCGGCGTCCCATTTGACCAGCTCGCAGGGACCCGTGGTGATCGCCAGAGCCTTCAGGGGATCGCCGTCGCCATCATAGGAGCGGTGCATGATCAGCGCGGGATAGTCGGCCATGCCGGCGATCAGCGAGATGTCGGGTTTTGGCAAATTCAGCTTTATGGTGAAGTCGTCGACCTTCTCGATGCCGCCATCGACCACCTTCTTGGTGTCGGCATTGACCAGCGCGCCCATGCGTGCGGCGACCGAATTGCCGGCAACGCCGGCCTCGCACCAGCGGGTGAGGTTGTGGACGACATCGTCGGCATTGAAGGCATCCCCGTTTGACCAGGTGATGCCCTTGCGCACATGCAGCGTCAGCGTCCTGGCGTCGTCGCTCATCTCCCATTTTTCCAGCAGCCAGGGCTCGAACGAAAAATCGGTGTTCCAGCGCACCAGATATTCGTTGCAGTGGCGCGCGACGTTGGACATTTCGACGCCATCGAAGGTGCGCGGGTCCTTGAAGCCCTTGACGTTCATGGCGACGCGCAAGGTTCCGCCCTTCTTCGGTTCGGCGGCGCGGGCCGGGGTCGCGGCGATGCCGCCCAGGGCAAAAGCGCCGGCGGCGCTGACGCCGAGCCCGGCCATCAGCGCCAGATATTCGCGGCGGCTGATGCCGCCGGTCCTGAAATCGTCGGCGACGGGTTTGGCCCGCGGGTGAAGCTTGCGGTCGGTCAGCATGAATTTCATCGTCGTTCCCTCTTTTGTTGGTGCATGCCGCCCAAGGTGCCCGGCGGTCATCACAGGCTCGCCAATGCGGGGGCGGCTGCGACCGCCGGGGCGCCATTGCCGAGAGGGAATGATAAAGCGGGGTAACGTGGCGAAATGTTCTGGAATCCGCAGGAGTTGTGCGGCGCTCCGCAGGACTGGCAGGGGACGCTCCACGGCCTCTCCTTCGTCATCCACGGGCGAAGCGGACGCGCAGACCCGAGGATCCATGCCGCGACCTCAGCCGTGGAGTGCAGCGGAGCAGCTTCTGGACCGTGGCAACGCTCGGGAGTCCCGGCATGGATCCTATGGTCTGCGCCGCGTCGCTTCGCTCCTTGCTCCGCCATAGGATGACGAAGAGAGAGGCGGTGGCGCCAGGGCGACGCCAAGCCTACGCCAACAAAAAAACCCGGCGCGAGGCCGGGTTTTTCAAGGTATCCTGTCAGCCGAGCCTCAGCTCACCTTGGTCTGCGATGCGGCCTGGTCCTCGGCGATCTTCTGCTGGAACATCTGCGCGAAATCGATCGGGTCGAGCATCAGCGGCGGGAAGCCGCCATTGCGCGTCGCCTCGGCAATGATCTGGCGGGCGAAGGGGAACAGAAGGCGCGGGCATTCGATGAACAGGATCGGCAGCATGTGCTCCTGCGGGAAGCCCGAAATGGCGAAGACGCCGCCATAGACCAGCTCGACGTTGAACAGCACTTCCTGGTCGAAGGAAGCCTTGGCGTTCAGCGTCAGGTTGACGTCGAACTGCTTGTCGGAGAGCGGGTTGGCGTTGACGTTGACGTTGATGGCGATGCCGGGCGCCTTGTCGCGGCCGCGCAGCGAATTCGGCGCGCCGGGGCTTTCGAAGGACAGGTCCTTGACATACTGGGCCAGGACGTTGAGCGAGGGCTGCGTCGCGTTGCCGTTGCCGTTGGCGCCGACCGGCGCGTCATCATTGCTGGCCATGAGCCGATATCCTTTTTCCCCTGTGCAGTCTCGCTCACCGAATAATCGGGGCTGACCGAATTGAAATCGGGCGTTCGCTACCATGGCCGGCATGACAAGACAAGGTTTGCCGCCTTGCTTGTCGCGTCGTCATTCCCGGGCGAAGCAGGCGCGTCGCTCCGCTCCTTGCTCCGCCCCAGGATGACGAAGAGAAGCCTCAGTCGTCCTTCAGCCGCCGCCACGGCGAGTTGTGGTCCGGGCCGCGCTTGAGATCGTCCTCGCGCGAATAGTCGCCGTCTTCGAGGTCGATGACCTTGTCGCGCTGGCGGCGGAAGCCGCCGGTGGAGAAATCGGTGGCCACGACGATGCGGCCTTTCAGCCTGCTCCAGGCAAGGTCGCGCACCGGCGGCAGGAACAGGAGCAGGCCGATGATGTCGGTGATGAAGCCGGGGATGATCAAAAGGATCGCCGCGACCACGATCATGGCGCCATGGGCGAGCTGGCCGCTGGGGTCCCGGCCGGCAGCCATCTCGGCGCGGATGCGGGTCATGACGCCGAAACCCTGGTGGCGCAGCAAAAGCACGCCGGCGAAGCTCGATGCCAGCACCAGGCCGACCGTGGCCAGCGCGCCGACCTCACGGCCGACGACGACGAAACCGGCGATTTCCAGCAACGGCAGCGCGAGGAGAAAGAAGGGAAGCAGCGAAATGCGCAAGTCTTTACCGACCATTCGATTGTTTTGTCCCGCCGGCGACCAATCGCCGCTGGCACGGAGGCTGTTAGATAGGTATGCCTGCCTTTGATTTGAATGATTGCGCCTTGCGTTCTATATGCTTTGAATGGTGAACGCTATGCGACCGCGGCCTGTCGGCTGGGACGGTCCGGCCTAGAGGCAGGGATTGATTGGCGGAAAATATGGGCTTCTTCGACTTCGGCACGATTTTCTTCCTGATCGCGGCGGTGGTGATCTTCTTCCAGCTGCGCAACGTGCTGGGCCGTCGGACCGGTAGCGAGCGGCCGCCCTTCGATCCCTATACGGCGGCGCGCACCGACAAGGACGCCACGCAGAAGCCCGAAAACGTGGTTTCGCTGCCGCGCAAGCGGGCGCCCGGGGAGCCGGTGCCGGCAGACACCTATACGGCCATCGACGCCTTCGCCAAGCCCGACACCGATCTCAACAAAGGCCTGCGCGCGATCAAGGACAATGATCCGTCCTTCGACCCCAAGGGGTTCGTCGACGGCGCCAAGATGGCCTATGAGATGATCGTCATGGCCTATGCCGACGGCGACCGCAAAACGCTGAAGAACCTTCTGTCGCGCGAGGTTTATGACGGCTTCGTCGCGGCGATCGGCGAGCGCGAGGCCAAGTCGGAAAAAATCCAGTCCTCCTTCGTCGGCATCGACAAGGCCGACATCGTCTCGGCCGAGATGAAGGGCGGCGAGGCGCATGTGACGCTGCGCATCATCAGCGAACTGATCTCGGCGACGCGCGACCAGGCCGGCACGGTCATCGACGGCGACCCCGAAACGGTGGCCGAGGTCAAGGATGTCTGGACTTTCGCCCGCGACACGCGCTCACGCGATCCGAACTGGAAGCTCGTCGCCACCGAAGAAGAAGACTGAGTCCGGAACAGGCGGGCTCCGGTGTCGCTGTCGCCCCTCCTTGTTGAAAGGTCCTTCGGCGACCTGCCCGGTTGGGGTGACGACGACCATCTGCCGGCCTTCGAGGCCTTTGCCCGCTCCGCCTTCCATGTGCCGGTAAAAGCCTATCGCAGCGGTGCGCTGGGTGTCGATTTCGGCGCCTTCGCCGAGGCCTATGCGCAAGCGCGCGGCGCCGCGCCGGCGAACCGATCCGAGGCCCGCGCCTTCTTCGAGCGCCATTTCGTGCCCATGCTGGTCCGGCCGGAGACCGGCGCCGGCCTCGTCACCGGCTTCTACGAGCCTCAAGTCGAGGCCTCGCCGGTACGGAGCGAGCATTTTGCCGTGCCGCTGCTGTCGCGTCCGGCCGACCTCGTCGATGTCGACGACGCCAACCGGCCCGCCGGGATGGATCCTTACCTTGCCTTCGCCCGCCGGACCGCCGACGGGCTGACCGAACATCCCGACCGTGGCGCGATCGAGCGCGGCGCGCTCGCCGGCCAGGGACTGGAGATCGCCTGGCTGGCCGACAAGGTCGATGCCTTCTTCATCCATGTGCAAGGCGCGGCGCGGCTTGCCATGACCGATGGCCGGCTTTGCCGCGTCACCTACGCCGCCAAATCCGGCCAACGTTTCACCGGTCCGGGCAAAATCCTGAGCGAGCTGCGCGAAATTCCGCTCGCCGACGTGACGATGCAGTCGATCCGCGCCTGGTTCAAGGCGCATCCGGAGCGGGTCGACGAGATCCTGTGGCAGAACCGCTCCTATATCTTCTTTCGCGAGGCCCCGGTGGACGACGCCGCGCTGGGGCCGATCGCGGCCGCCAAGGTGCCGCTGACGCCGGGCCGCTCGGTGGCCGTCGACCGGCTGCTGCACACATTCGGCACGCCTTTTTACATCGACGCGCCGACGCTTGCCGCCTTCGACAAACGACCGTTCCGCCGGCTGATGATCGCGCAGGACACCGGCTCGGCCATCACCGGGCCGGCGCGCGGCGACCTGTTCGCCGGCTCGGGCGATGCCGCTGGCGAGATCGCCGGGGTGGTGCGCAACGCCGCCGATTTTTACGCGCTGGTGCCACGCGCGCTGGCCGGGGGCGCAAAATGAGCAGGCGCCCGGATAAACTCAGCGAGGATGACCGGGTGCTGTGGAGCCTGGTGGCGCGCACCGCCAAGCCGCTCAAGGGTCGTGCCGCCGTCGACATTCCAGATTTGGCCGTCGATGCCAGGCCGACGCCGTCGCAACCGGCTCAGCCCGTTGCCAACGCGTCGGGCGCGGCAAAGCCGAAGGTCCAGCATGTCACGCACCGGCTCGATGAGCCGACGCTGGACAAGTTGCAAAAAGGCCGGCTGCCGATCGAGGGCCGCGTCGACCTGCATGGCATGACGCAGGACGAGGCCTATTCGCTGCTGTTCTCGTTCCTGCACCGGGCGCATGCCGGCGGCGTCCGCTATGTGCTGGTCATCACCGGCAAGGGGTCGTCCTCCGGCGGCGATGGCGTCCTGCGGCGCGCCGTGCCGGCCTGGCTGTCGACACCGGCGTTCCGGCCGCTGGTCTCCAGCCACGACCATGCCGCCCGCAACCATGGCGGCTCGGGCGCGCTCTATATCAGGCTGCGGCGGGCACGCTCATGAGGGCTCTCAGGAGGCCGGGCGCATGACGCCGTTCGGCGAGAAGCTGCGCGCGCTGAGGGCCGAACGCGGCGTCAGCCAGAAAGACATGGCGGCGGCGATCGGCGTCAGCGCCGCCTATCTGTCGGCGCTCGAGCATGGCAGGCGCGGCGCGCCGACCTGGACGCTGATCCAGAAGATCATCGGCTATTTCAACATCATCTGGGACGACGCCGAGGAACTGGCGCGGCTGGCCGAAACCTCGCATCCGCGCGTGAAACTCGATACGTCGGGTCTTTCCCCCGCCGCCACCGAACTTGCCAATCTTCTGGCCGAGAACATCGAAAAGCTGGATGAGGCCGCGCTTCTGCGCATCACTGCGTCGATCCGCGCGGCACTCGGCCGGCGATCCTAGAAGCGGGTTTCCGCCCGGACTTTACGGCGGCCGGGCGATCGCCCGATCGCAAGACAGCGCCCGCCGGCGAGCAGCCGGCGAGCAGCCGTGGTGAGATCATTTCTTGCCGGCCGTGCTGCCGCCATTGCCGCCACGGCCATGATCGCCATGATCCTGGCCGCCATGTCCGCCGCCTAGGCAGTCCGATGCGCCGGCGGCGCCGCAACAGCGGCCGGCCCACAGGTCGTTGAGGTTGCTGTTGGCGCAGCTTGGAATGGTCTGGCCGGCCAGAGCGGATCCGGTCAGGGCCGAAACGGCAGCGGCGGCGAGAAGGGTGTTGCGCAGAAAAGCAGTCATTCGAGGTCTCCATGGTTGGGTTTCTATCGTCCACGGCTGTGTGTCGCCGGGCGAACGGAAATGGTTCACGGAGAGGTGCGAATTTTTTGGACGGAGGTGCGCGGCGGAGCCTCCTCGTCTTCGTCATCCGCGGGCGGAGCGGCAACGAAGCGGACGCGTAGACCCGAGGATGACGAAGCGCTGAGAGTGCGCAGCCCTAACCGGACGGCTTTCCCCTACTGTACCGAGCCCACCAGAACCTGCTGGCCGCCGCGGATCGAGACCCAGCGGCCGGTGTTGTCGATCGCCTGGCGCTTGAGGAAGCGGTAGCCGGTCTCGTCCCAGGGCTTGACCTTGTCGGTCAGATTGTCGAGCACATAGTCGCCGCCGTCGGTGCGCACGGTCAGCACGGCGTGGCCTTCCCCGTCGGGCTTGCGCACCACGGTCATCAAGAGATCGGCGAGCGACATGCCCATGCGGGACAGCTGGCGCCGCTTCTCCAGCACGTAATCCTCGCAGTCGCCGACGCCCTTGTCGGGATAGGCCCAGACCTCGTCCTTGCCGTAGATGTCCATGTCGCTCATCGGCTTGACGGCGGCATTGACCCTTGCGGTGACGTTGACCAGCTTGCGCATCAACCCGTCGGTCAGGACCGCCGGCGCGAGGTTGGCAGGGCGGATCGAGCATTCACCCGGCCGCTGCTTGCAGAAATCGTAATGGCCGATCGGTTGTGAGGTGAGGCCCCCGGTCGCCATCGCGTCCGAAGCCCAGGCCGGTGTCATCCAGCCCCCCGTTAACGCCAGCCCGGCTGCCGCGCATACGCGCAGCCTTCGCGTGATTGAGGAATTCATTGTCCCCGCTCGCCCTGTTGTTAACGAAACGTTAAGGGCGATTTACACTCCGTGTCAATTAAGACATCGAGTTGATTTGCGGCATGGTTACCCGCGGGGAGGGACAGCGGCACTTACGCAACAGAATCGGATCCGCGGCCGGCCCTGTTTCAAAACGCCTACCGCTTGGCGGTGCGGACCAGTTTCGGCTTCACCGCCACCCGGGTCTGGCGGCCATAGCTGGTGATGAAGTCGACGATGCGCGGCACGATCTCCGAGCGGAAGCGCGAGCCGTTGAAGACGCCGTAATGGCCGACCGCCGGCTGCACATAGTGCGCCTTCTTGTCGGCGGGGATGTTGACGCACAGGTCCTGCGCCGCCTTGGTCTGGCCAAGGCCCGAAATGTCGTCGTTCTCGCCCTCGACCGTGAACAGGGCGACGTTGCGGATAACCGACGGATCGATCCTGGTGCCGCGATGCGTCATCTCGCCCTTGGGCAGGGCATGGCGCACGAAGACGGTGTCGACGGTCTGCAGGTAGAACTCCGCCGTCAGGTCCATCACCGCCAGATATTCGTCATAGAAGTCACGGTGCTTTTCGGCGTTGTCGCCATCGTGCTTCACAAGGTGCATGAAGAACTCCTTGTGAGCGATGATGTGGCGGTCGAGATTCATGCTCATGAAACCCGAAAGCTGCAGGAAACCGGGATAAACCTCGCGGCCGAAGCCCGGCACCGGCCAAGGCGCGCGCATGACGACGTTGTCGCGGAACCAGTCGATGCCCTTTTCCTTGGCCAGCAGATTGACGGCGGTCGGGTTGCGGCGGGTGTCGATCGGCCCGCCCATCAGGGTCATCGTCGAAGGGACGAAAGGGTCGCCCTTCGCCTCCATCAGCGCCACGGCCGCAAGCACCGGCACGGAAGGCTGGCACACGCCCATCACATGCGTGTCCGGACCCAGCGTGTGCAGCATGTCGATGAGGTAGTCGATATAGTCGTCGAGATCGAAGCTGCCATCGGCCAGCGGCACCATGCGAGCATCGACCCAGTCGGTGATATGGACATCGGCATAGGGCAGCATCGCCTCGACCGTGCCGCGCAGCAGCGTCGCGTAATGGCCCGACATCGGCGCCACGATCAAAAGCTTCGGGTCGGCCTTGCGTCCGGCTGGAACGGCGCGCTCGAAACGGACGAGATTGCAGAACGGCTTCGACCAGACTGTCTTTTCGGTGACAGCGACGCTCTTCCAGTCGACCACGGTCTTGTCCAGGCCGAATTGCGGCTTGCTGTAGCGGCGCGTGGTGCGCTCGAACAGTTCGGCGCCTGCCGCGACCGAACGGCCCCAATGCGTGTGCGAAACCGGGTTGAGCGGATTGGAGTAGAACAACCGGACCGCGTCGGCATAGAGCCGCGCCGGCTGCAGGGCGGCATGGTTCATCTCGTAGAGCTGGTAGAACATCCGTTACCCCGCGACCGAAGGGACGACGAACAGCGCCGATCCCTAGATGTCTCGCGGGGAAGTTAACAACTAATTGCTGCGATGCAATACGTCACGTGGCGTGACTAATGCTAATTTCGTCCAAAGCCTTGAAAACCAGCGCCGGACGGCACAGCCGGCTCAATGTGCAGTGCCGAAATGTGTAGGATATGTGTCAGGCCTTCGCACCGGACACCGACCATGATCCCGAAAGTTCCCGTTTTGCTCCGCTGGCCTGCGGTGCGGGAGAGATCATGGTCAGGAGACGATCAGATCAGACGCGCGCCATGCAGACGGAAGTCTGACCGGAGCCGATGAAGCCGAGCTGGCCGGCGGCGCCCTTCGACAGGTCGAGCACGCGGCCCTTGATGAAGGGACCACGATCGTTGA
The DNA here is from genome assembly GCF_006440535.1 of Mesorhizobium sp. B2-5-13. Taxonomy (NCBI): domain Bacteria; kingdom Pseudomonadati; phylum Pseudomonadota; class Alphaproteobacteria; order Hyphomicrobiales; family Phyllobacteriaceae; genus Mesorhizobium; species Mesorhizobium sp. B2-5-13. The sequence continues at coordinate 171,956 of NZ_VFUI01000011.1, forward strand.
TGCGCACCACGACGCTGCGGCCGTTGTTCTTGTTGGTGACCCGCAATTTGGTGCCGAAAGGCAGCGTGCGATGGGCGGCGGTCAGCCCCGAGGGGTTCATACGCTCGCCCGATGCGGTTTTCGAGTGCAGCGCGTACCAGGAAGCGCGGCCACACTGACCGGTGGCGGCGGTTGCCGAAGTGGCGGAGGCGCCGACCATCAGGCCAACAGCGATCGTTACCGCGACAAGCGCAGTCTGTTTTGGGGTCTTCATATTTGGGGGATGGCTCCGTTTTTTGACAGACCCCAGCCGTTAGGAAAAGAATAAGGCACGAAATGCGGCGGTGATTTGGCGGTTCCATGGCAAGATCACACGTTTGGAGTCATCGGGTAACAGTCTGTCAGGGACTTTTTGGCGCGCCGAAACCAGTTTCGATCATGTTTTGATCGGCACGAAGGACTTTTATGACAAGATCCAGCGTTGATCTCCAAATAGAAGTCTGCACGATCTGGCCACTTCCTTCGGCTCTTTCATCACGGCGATAGCGCCGCAATCGATCGACTTGAAAAACGGGATCCGACAATGAGACTGACCAAAAATCTGCTGGCCATGATCGTTCTGGCCATGGGCGCCCTGTGGTCGCTGCAAGGCAACGGCGTGGTCGGCGGCAGCTTCATGACCGGCCAGTCGCAATGGCTCTATATCGGTCTCGCCGCCATGCTGGCCGGCCTGGCCGGGCTGGTGTGGGCGAACCGTTCGCCCTGAAACTCTTGTTTGGCGCGATCCCGGACGGAAAAGTCGTTTCATACTTTTCCGAAATGACCTTAACCGAACAGCTGGTCGAGAATCCTGCCTTCGAGACGGGCAAGCTCGGCGGAACCGCGGCGGCGCGGTCGTTCCACCGGCACATCCAGATCGAGCGCGATCTTGCCGCCGCTGACCACCACCACCCGGTCGGCGAGCGCAACCGCTTCGGCGACATCATGCGTGACCAGCACGGCGGTGAATTTCTGGGCAATCCAGATACGCTCAAGCAATTGCTGCATCTCGATACGGGTCAGCGCGTCGAGCGCCCCGAGCGGCTCGTCGAGCGCCAGGACCTGCGGGTAACCGACCAGCCCGCGGGCCAGCGCCACGCGCTGCTTCTGGCCGCCGGACAGCACCGAGGGCCATTCATCGGCTCGGTCGGCGAGGCCAACCTCGCCTAGAATGCCGAGCGCGCGTTGCCTTGCTTCCGAGCCGGAGGCGATCCCGGTCAACCCGACCTGAACGAGAATTCCGATTTGGCACCTCCTCCAGCAAATCGATGCTTCAAATGGGGGAGAATTTAAAATCACGTTCCGCGCGCCGATGATTAAGTATAGTAACCTTATCGACATAGAGTGATCGACGATGACGGGCTACACCCCGCCTATCGGGCAATCGCCGGCGTCGTCGGATCCCGGCTGCAAGCCTCCGTGCAGGCAAGCCACGCTTCTGTGTCCCTGGCGTCACAAGGCGGGTCTAAAGTCATCGCAACGGCTTGAAAACCAAACAAGATCAACCGCAATTGGCTTGTATATCATGTCGCTAGAATTTATGTGTGATGGATGCTTCGGCGCGGCGGGGAGGCACGCCAGGCGTTTCGCAACGGATGGCCTAGGGCCATCGCATGACAGAGAAACGTTCGGTTCATGCTCACCAAAAAAGGCAAGTACGGCCTCAAGGCGCTCGTCCATCTCGCGCGGATGCCGGCAGGACAGCTCGCCTTCGTCGGCGATATCGCGACCGGCAACAACATCCCGAAGAAGTTTCTCGACGCCATTCTCGGCGAGCTGCGCAATGCCGGCTTCGTCCAGAGCCGCAAGGGCAAGGAGGGCGGCTACCGCCTGGCGCGGCCCGCCGACGAGATCAGGGTCGGCCACGTCGTGCGCGTCCTCGACGGGCCGCTGGCCCCGATCCCCTGCGCCAGCCGCACACAATATCAGCGCTGTGAAGACTGCAACGAGGCGACATGCCAAGTCCGACATCTGATGCTCGAGGTCCGGCAGGCGATCGCCGAGGTCCTCGACCAGCGCAGCCTCGCCGAGATGCGCGACATCGCCGACGATCTTACGATCGCGAGGGACGCCGACGATCTTACGATCGCGAGGGACGCCGACGATCTTACGATCGCGAGGGATGCCGACGATCTTACGATCGCGTCGGGCGCCGACGATCTTACGATCGCGTCGGGCATGAGCGACCTCCCGGTCGCGCGGGACGACCTGCCGGTCGTGGTGAAGGTCCAGGCCTGAAGCCGGCGCCTGGCACGGGGCTCGCTTGCGCATGACCGGGCGGACCGTTTCCATCACCCCCAGTTCCATCATCATCGTCGGCGGCGGCGCCAGCGGCGTCGTGCTGGCCGCCCATCTGCTCAAATCGCCCAATCCGGACCTGCGCGTCACACTGATCGAAAAGCGCCCGCATTTCGGCCAGGGCATCGCCTATTCGACGCTGCTGTCGGCGCATGTGCTGAATGTCAGTGCGGCCGGCATGAGCGCCTATGCCGACGATCCCGGCAATTTCTGGCGCTGGCTGCTGGAACGGGGGCTGGCGACACCGGAGCAGGCTCCGGTCTACGCGCCGCGCAGCCTCTATGCGCGCTATCTCAAGGAATTGCTCGACGATCTGGAGACGCGCGAGCGCGAGACCGGCCGGCTGCGCCTGATCCGCGAGGAGAGCCTGTCGATTTCGCCCACCGGATCCGGCGTCGAGGTTGCGCTCGCCAACGGCACCAGCGTGGTTGCCCATCTTGCCGTGCTGGCCACCGGCCATGACGAACAGCCCGCGCAGGGCCATGCGATCCGGATGGGCTCGGAGGCCGATACCGCGCTCGATCCGGACAGCCGGATCGTGGTGCTGGGCACCGGGCTCAGCATGGTCGATGCCTTACTTTCCCTGGAGCAGCGCGGCCATCGCGGCGACATCATCGCGGTGTCGCGGCGCGGCCTGCTGCCCTCGCCGCACCGCAAGGGCAATCCGATCAAGCTCGACGTCGCCGACATCCCGCTCGGCACCCAGCTCTCCTATTTCGTCGGCTGGTTCCGCGACCTCATCCGCGAGAACCAGAAGGCCGGCGTCGACTGGCGCGACGTCGTCGACGGCCTGCGCCCCTTCAACCAGAAGATCTGGCAGAACTGGCCCGCCTCGGCCAAGCGCCGCTTCGTCGAACACACCAAGGCCTGGTGGGACATCCATCGCCATCGCATGGCACCCGAGGTCTACGCCAAGGTGACGGAGGCCGTGCAATCGGGACGCATCCGGCCGATCGCCGGGCGCGTCGTCGGCGTCACGCCGGGCGACGGCTTCGCGGTCGAGGTCCAGTCGCGCCACACACAGCGTCTCGAAACATTCGACGTCGCCCGCATCTATGATTGCTCCGGCATCGTGCGCGACATCTCGACCTCGTCGAACAGCGTGGTGCGCTCGCTGGTCGACCGCGGCCTGGCGCGTCCCGATCCGCTGCGCATCGGCCTCGACGTCTCGGCCAATTGCGAGATTATCGCCGCCGACGGCACCGTCTCGCGAAAAATCCTCGCCGTCGGGCCGTTGACGCGCGGCACCTTCTTCGAGATCGACGCCATTCCCGATATCCGCGTCCAGTGCGCCAGGCTGAGCAAGCTGTTGCTGGGATAGAGCAATTCCGGCGGCGATCGTATATTCGGCAGACCCGCATCCGGCTCAACCCGAAAGCGTCTTCCGCGATCGCACCATAGTCGGCTGAGTGCAGTCTGGTATTTAGCCCAGGTGGCCCTATCTGGGCCGAACAACTTCCGTTCTTAGCTATAAGACGGCAGGACTAAAGTCTTGCGCACCGGTAGGCCTTGGTCCGAGGGGCCTTCAAACGTTCCGGACTTGTCCATTGGACGTTCCGCACTTTAGCCAATTAAGATATTCACGGCTTGACGCAGACCTCTTGCAAAGGGAGCGCGATGCTCCCGCCTTCGACTGGATTTCCCCCCCGAAATGCCGACATCGCGCCCCCCAGGTTGCGATTTCAAGCTGGCCATGGGCTACCCCACGAAAAAGAATGGCCGGTGCGGGGATGCTTGGGTTGAAAGCGGGTCGCACCGGCCATTGCGGGTTAGGCTTCGATTTGGGATCGTCTCCCGCATGACCAAGCTATATGTATATTAGCTATTGCTCAACTAAGACTGAAGTCCCTTCCGCTGTCCGCCGGACGAGACGGTTCAGCCGCCCAATACCTCACGCACGGCGCGCGCGGTCTCGGCGCCGGAAAAGTTCTGCTGGCCGGTGATCAGGTTGCCGTCGCGCACTGCAAAGGCGCGCCACAGGCCGGCCTGGATGTAGTTGGCGCCGATCGCCTTGAGCTCATCCTCGATCCGCCATGGCATCAAATGTTTTCCGCGCTCCAGCGCGTCCATCCGCCAGGTCGCATTGTCGGCAAAATCCTCCTCGATATTGGCGAACCCGGTCACCGTCTTGCCGGCGGTGAGCAGCGATCCATCGGCGCGCCTAGCATAGCGCAGCAGCGCCGTGCCATGGCAAAGAGCTGCCGCCACCTTGCCCGCTTCATGGAAGGCAACGAAGGTTCGCTGCAGCGTTTCCGCCCGGTCATAGGTGAACATCGGAGCCTGGCCGCCGGCGACGACGATCGCGTCGAAACTGTCGAGCTCGATCTCCGCCACCGGCCTTGTGTTGTCGACCAGGCTCGCCAGTTTCGGGCTCGAGATGAAGCCGAGCGAGATGAGGTCGGTTTCGGAATAGCCCGAGGGATCGCGCGGATCGCTCAGCGCGTCGGCCTCGCATCTGCCGCCATCGGGCGAGAAGATCTCGACATCATAACCACGCTCGGTGAAAGCGAACCACGGGTGCGTCAGCTCGCTCCACCAAAAGCCGACCGGCCAGCCGGTCGTGGTCGAGACGGCTGGATTGGCGATGACGATCGCCACGGGTTTCGGCTTGCGCGCATTGACCGAATTGGCGTCCCGTACACTCATCGTAGCTCTCCTCTATGAAGCTGTCGCCGATAAAGCCTGATGCTGCAATCTGGCCATATGGCCGGGCAAAATCTGCTTCCGTCGCCGCCGGGCGTTGCCTACGATGGCGGCATGGCGCAACGCGGAAGACTTTACGGCTGTCCGGTCGAGTTCGCGCTCGACGCACTCGGCGGCAAATGGAAGACGGTGATCCTGGCCCGGATCAAGCAAGGACCGCTGCGCTATTCCGAGTTGCGCCGATCGATCCCCTCGCTTTCCGACAAGATGCTGACGCAGCGCCTTGCCGATCTCGTCGAGATCGGGTTTGTCGCGCTGGAAGCGTCGCCGGACGGAAAGGGACGCTATGTCTTGATCGAGCGTGGCCGCGATCTGGCCGCGGCGCTTGAGGCGCTCTATGACTGGGGCAATGTGCACGGGCGCGCGGACGGCGTCCGCTTCCGCACCGATATCGAGACCCGACAAGGCGCCTAGCTCCCGGCGCCAAGCGCACCGCGGAAACCCGCGACATCGGTGATGACAGCCTCGCCGAGGAAGCCAAGCGTGGCCATCGAGCGGTCGCGGGCCTGCCGGTTGCCGAAGCCGCAGGCATCCTCGATCACCACGGCCACAAAACCATTGTCGGTCGCCTGGCGAACGGTCGGCTCGATGCCGATCTCCATCGCCACGCCGGCGAGCGCGATGGCGCGGATACCGCAATCGCGCAAGGCAAAGCTCAACGCCGTGGAATCGAAGGCCGACATGGTCAGCTTGTCGAACACCGCCTCGTCGGCGCGTGGCGCGAGTTCGGTAACGATCTCCGTTGCCTCGGCATCGCGCGGGAACCAGGGCTCGACCGTATCGGGACTGTCGCGCCGCTGCCAGGCCATTGCGGTGCGCAGCTGGGTGGCGCCCATCCACTTGCACGGCAAGGAGAGATGGCGCGTGAACGCCACCCGCATGCCGGCCGAGCGGGCGGCTTCGAGGACGCTGCCGGTGGCCTCGACAATGTCGGCCGCGCCGGCGATCTGGCGGCAGATGCCGACCTGCATGTCGTAGACCACCAGCGCCGTGCGGCGCGGATTGCACCACTCCGCCAGGCTGGTCGGTATCTCTATCCCTTCGTTCGACCGGATCATGCCGCCGACCGGTCCCACGGCTTGGCGATGTCGACCGTTGGATCGAAGAGGTATTCGAGCGGCAACGGCGCGGAATCGAAGGCAAGAAAATGCCATTCCAGCAGCCCGGCCTTCGACAGCGGGAAGTCGTCGGTGTAGTTTCTGGCTTGTTCGACAGTGTCGAGCTCGAAAACGATGATAACGCCGCCGACATCGGCGCGCGCATAGTTTTCGCGCACAATGCCCGCCTTCCACAGCCGCCAGACATTCGAGACTTCATCGCGCAGATAGGGCTTCAAGTCGTCGAGGGTGACGCCGGGTTTGAAGTTGTCATAGGCGAGGATCTTCATCGGCCGTCTCCTTGTGCTGGTATGGCGTATGTTCGGCTAGCATGGCGAAATCGGCGGCTTCAACGAACGAGATGGTTCGTTGAACGGGCCTGAGGGCGCGGCGCTTGGGCGTTAAGGGGGGCGCCGTCCCGCCGGCGTCTCGATCCGGCATCGCACCGCTTCGCCCTGATGGGCCGCTGGAATTTCATTCCCCGTCTGGCCGCCGGATTGGCACGATCTATCTTCTTTCCAACTGCGATCGGCTGGAAAAGACGCTAGGTTGATCCATGGAGGCTCCGACATGAACGAGCACAGAAAAGCCACTGCCGACAGCGCCCCGTCGGACACCGCAACATCCCGCCTGCGCCCGCCCTATGCGTCGGTGCTCGATCTCATTGGCCAGACGCCCATCGTCGAGCTGACCAAGTTCGACACGGGAAAATGCCGGCTGTTCATCAAGCTCGAGAGCCAGAATCCGGGCGGCTCGATCAAGGACCGCATAGCGCTGTCGATGATCGCGGCGGCCGAGAAGGATGGCAGGCTGAAGCCCGGCGGCTCCATCGTCGAGGCGACCGCCGGCAATACCGGCCTTGGCCTCGCCCAGGTCGGCATCCCCAAGGGCTACCGCATCATCCTGGTGGTTCCAGACAAGATGTCGCGCGAAAAGATCCAGCATCTGCGCGCGCTCGGCGCCGAAGTGCACATGACGCGCTCCGATGTCGGCAAGGGTCATGCCGAATATTACCAGGACATGGCGGAGAAGATCGCTGCTGAACTGCCCGGCGCCTTCTATGCCAACCAGTTCGCCAACCCGGCCAACCCGCTGGCGCATGAGACGACCACCGGCCCGGAGATTTTCGCGCAGCTTGACGGTGATGTCGACGCGGTGGTGGTCGGCGTCGGCTCGGGCGGCACGCTGACCGGGCTTGGCCGCTTTTTCGCCAAGGCGTCGCCGAAGACGGAGATGGTACTGGCCGATCCGGTCGGCTCGGTGCTGGCGCCGCTGATCAAGACCGGCAAGATGGAAGAGGCGGGAAGCTGGACCGTCGAAGGCATCGGTGAGGATTTCGTGCCGCCCAACGCCGACTTGTCGCTGGTCAGGAAAGCCTATTCCATCACGGACAAGCAGAGCATGCTGGCCGTGCGGGATCTGTTGTCCCGGGAAGGCATCCTGGCCGGCTCTTCCTCCGGCACGCTGCTGTCGACGGCCTTGCGCTATTGCCGCGAACAGACGATGCCCAAGCGCGTCGTCACCTTCGTCTGCGACAGCGGCAACAAGTACCTGTCAAAAGTGTTCGACGATTTCTGGCTGGCCGAGCAGGGGCTGGCCGAACACGAGCAGCATGGCGACCTGCGCGACCTCGTCATGCGCACCCACCGCACCGGCGATACGGTCTATGTCGGCCCGGACGAAAGCCTGCTCAACGCCTATGGCCGCATGCGCCGCTCCGACGTCTCGCAACTGCCGGTGCTCGACAATGGCAAGCTGGTCGGCATCGTCGACGAAAGCGACATCCTGGCCCATGTCGACGGGCCCTATGACAGACGCTGGGAGCGCTTCAGCGGCCCGGTGAGAACGGCCATGACCTCCAACCTGCACACGCTGCAGGCCAGCCAGACGCTGGACGCGCTGCTGCCGGTGTTCGACCGCAACGAGGTCGCTATCATCTTCGACGGCGACGAGTTCGTCGGCCTGATTACCCGTATCGACCTGATCAACCATCTGAGGCGCCGCGCAAAATGACCACATCCGGCAAGAACCGTCTGGCCTTCTCCACCCGCACCATCCATGGCGGCCAGAGCCACGATCCGCTGACAGGTGCTGTGATGGTGCCGATCTACGCCACCTCGACCTACGGCCAGCAATCGCCCGGCGTGCACAAGGGGTTCGAATATGCCCGCAGCCAGAACCCGACGCGCTTCGCCTTCGAGCGCGCCGTGGCGGACCTGGAAAGCGGCTCGGCAGCCTTCGCTTTTGCTTCCGGCCTGGCGTCGATCGCCACCGTGCTGGAACTGCTCGATTCCGGCGCCCATATCGTCGCCACCGACGACATCTATGGCGGCTCGTTCCGGCTGATGGAGCGGGTGCGCAAGCGCTCGGCCAATCTGCAGGTGAGCTTCGTCGACTTCACCGACCTTGCGGCGGTCGAGGCGGCGATCCGGCCGGAGACCAAGATGCTGTGGGTCGAGACGCCGACCAATCCACTGCTGCGCATCGTCGACCTCGAAGGCGTCGCGGCGCTCGCCAGGCGCAAGGGGATATTGTCGGTCGCCGACAACACCTTCTGCAGCCCCTATATCCAGCGGCCGCTGGAGCTCGGCATCGACATCGTGGTCCACTCGACGACCAAATATCTGAACGGCCATTCCGACATGGTCGGCGGTGTCGCTGTCGTCGGCGACAACAAGGATCTCGCCGACCGGCTGAAATTCCTGCAGAACGCCATCGGCGCCATATCGGGTCCGTTCGACAGTTTCCTGGCGCTGCGCGGTTTGAAGACCCTGGCGCTCAGGATGGAGCGCCATTGCGCCAACGGCCTGAAAATCGCGCAATGGCTGGAAGCCCGCAGGGATGTGCGCCGCGTCATCTATCCCGGCCTTGCCAGCCATCCGCAGCACGCCATAGCAGTCCAGCAGATGCATGCCTTCGGCGGCATGATATCAGCGGTGCTCGATCGCGATCTTGCCGGCACGAAGCGCTTCCTCGAACGCACGCAGCTGTTCACGCTGGCCGAAAGCCTCGGCGGGGTGGAGAGCCTGATCGAACACCCGGCGCTGATGACGCATGGCTCGATCCCCGCCGGGAAGCGGGCGGAGATCGGCATATCGGATTCGCTGGTGCGGTTGTCGGCGGGCATCGAGGACGGCGATGATCTTATCGCGGACCTGGATCAGGCACTGGAGGGCTGAGTGGCTCCGCTGAGGCTATAGTAGAAGCTGGCGCCGCCAACGTTTCGGATAGGCAATTGACCCCAACCGCCATTCGCCCGAGATGTAGCGCCCATGGCCACGCGCGAACCACCCACAGACGCACCCCTCACCTTCGCGGTGCTGGTGTTCCCCGGCTTTCCGATGATGGCGTTCAGCTCCGTCATCGAGCCGCTGCGCGCCGCCAACATACTGGCGAAGCGGGAATGCTACCGCTGGATCATCGTCGGGGCGACGCAGGATCCGGTCGAGGCTTCCAATGGCGTCGTCATCCAGCCGGGGTTTTACGCCGAGGCCGCACCCAAGGTCGACCGCATCGTGGTCTGCTCGGGAGGCGATGCCGATCACCTCGTGGCGGAGGACGCGGCGAGCTGGATCCGCCGCAGCCTGCGCGCCGGCGCCCATATCGGCGCGGTGGCGGACGCGGCGTTCTTCCTGGCGCGCGCGGGCCTGCTCGACGGCCATGCCTGCACCTTGCACTGGACCAGCCAGGCGGCCTTCACCGAAGCCTTCCCCAACATCGAGCTTAGACGCGACCTCTATGTCATCGACCGCAAGCGCTTCACTTCGGCCGGCGGCGTCGGCAGCCTCGACATGATGCTGGAGATCATCACCCGTGACTACGGCGCCGAGCTGGCCGCCGGCGTCGCCGAGTGGTTCGTGCACAGTCCCTTGCGATCGAGCGTCGACCGCAAGCTGATGCCGCTGCGCCTGCGTACCGGGGTGCAAAACGAGCTTGTGCTGTCCGCCATCGCCATCATGGAGGATGCGGTGGAGGAACGGCTCGGCATGGCGGAGCTGACCGCGCGGCTTGGCGTGTCGTCCGACAAGCTCGAACGCAGCTTCCGCTCCGAACTCGCCATCTCGCCCAACGGCTACTACCGGCGGCTCCGGTTGAAGCGCGCCGCCGACCTGCTGGCGCATTCGACATTGGCCGTGCGCGACGTGGCGCTGGCCTGCGGCTTTGCCTCGATGTCGAGCTTTGCCCGGGCGTTTCGCGAGGAGCATGGGCATCCGCCGAAGCTGGCGAGGAGGCATTAGGGCTAGAACTCAACCTGCTGGTTGTAGCCAACGGGGCGGAGAGGGGTTCGCTTAGTTCTCGACGACAAAGGTGCCGTCTGTGTCTTGGTAGACGAACAACTCGACGGCATCGTGTTTTTGGCGGTCGATCGAAATCGCGACGAAGTCATCCCCACCCAAGTGGAGCGTAATCCTTTCATCGGTGGATGTAACGCGTTCGATACACGAACCGCCGGCTTCGTCACTCAAGCGCAGCGACACTTCTGTATAAACGGTAAGCCCAGTGCCGTCGGAGAAAAGAACGCTGATCCCGAACCCCGGCTCGCTCCTCTCAACGGAGCGGATCGATTTGCCGATCATTCTTTCTCTGAAGGTTTGCACAGCACTCTTCCCGATCTGTTGTTAGCGGATAACAGGATCAATTGGTGGCAGGCGAACGTTGGCTCGGGTAATCATCCATTGGACCACTTCAACAGGCACTTCAGCCTGATATAAGTTATGGTCATCTTCCCATCGACATCTGAGAGGAAAATCTCACCGACTATGTGATTTTCTTGGTCAACAAGCTCCAGATACATGCCATCACGTTGGACATCGCTGCCAATAGTGGCTTCATAGCTTCGTCCGGCCAATTCAATTATGCAACCAGTATCCGCGAATGATGCATGGCCCGCAATGGGCGGTTAGCAGTAGTTCAATCGATGGCCGCCAGCTAAAGATCGAACTCAATCGTTTGGTTGATGATTCTGGCCTAAGGTGTAGCGGCATTCCGCACAACCCACGCGGTTTTCCGCACAATCCCTCCGCGCCTGCTGCGCCATGGTCACGCCTTGCAACCCACCCCAGGCCAGGCACCCCCATGAGCATCGTCGTATTCGACCCCGACAGCACCGAGGACGTCGACTTCAAGGACCGCATGCGCCACCCGGCCGCCGCCGATCCGGCGGGCGGCATGTGGCTGTCGGATACGGAACCGTCCTTCATCGATGCCGACGCCTTGCGCAAAGGCCGACTGGCGAAACTGCGCGGCTGGATGCGCGAGGCCGGCTATGGCGGCGTGGTGCTGTTCGACCCCTATAACCAGCGTTATGCCACCGGCTCGCGCAACATGTTCGGCTACTTCCTGCGCAACTCGACCCGCTATTTCTTCATTCCGGCCGACGGGCCGATCGTGCTGTTCGAATATCCGCAGAGCTACCATGTCTCCATGGTGCTCGACACGATCGACGAGGCGCGGCCTTCCAAGCTTGTCTGGTCTTCCGTGTCGGGCCGCGACGACGAAACCGCCGGTCCGTTCGCCGACGAGATCGCCGAGCTGTTGAAGAGGCATGGCGGCGGCTCGATGAAGCTCGGGCTCGACCGCTGCAGCCATCTGCAGGCCCTGGCGCTTGAAAAGCGCGGCTGCGAGGTTCGGGATTGCCAGGGCGAGATTTTGGCCGTGCGCGCGGTGAAGACGCCTGAGGAGGTGAAATGCCTGCAGGTGTCGATGGCCGGCGCCGAGGCTGCGGTCTATGCGGTGCGCGAGGCGATCAAGCCCGGCGTTTCCGAAAACGAGCTGTTCGCCATCATGTATGGCGAGGTTATCCGCCAGGGCGGCGAGTTCATCGAGACCCGGCTGCTGACCTCGGGCCAGCGCACCAATCCGTGGTTCAACGAGGCCAGCGGCCGCAAGATCAGGCCCGGCGAGTTGCTGGCGCTCGATACCGACACGATCGGCTGCTATGGCTATTACTCGGACTTCTCGCGTACCTTCCGCTGCGGGCCGGGCAAGCCGACCCCCTATCAGAAGTCGCTCTACCGCATGGCGCACGACCAGGTTCAGCACAACATTTCGATCGTCAAACCCGGCATGGCCTTCCGCGAAATCGCCGAGAAGGCGTGGAAGATTCCGGACCGCTTCGTCGACCAGCGCTACACCTCGGTCATGCATGGCGTCGGCATGCATGGCGAGACACCGTTCATCGCGCATGCCATGGATTACGAGACCTATGGCCGCGACGGCCATATCGTGCCAGGCATGGTGGTGAGCGTGGAAAGCTATATTGGCGAGAAGGGCGGCCGCGAGGGCGTCAAGCTGGAGGACGAGATCCTGATCACCGACACCGGCACCGAGCTTCTGTCGCGCTTCCCCTACGAGGACGAGTTTTTGGAGAAAGAGGTTTGACCTCCGCTGCCGCACTCGGTGACGTCGCCTTTTCGGGTGGCGCAAACGCCCATCGCTTCGTCATCCTAGGGAGGAGCAAGGCGCGCGGCGACGCGGCACAGACCTCTGGAGCTGCTCCGCAGCCCAAGGGATCCATGCCGGGACTGCCGAGCGTCGCAACGGTCCATATTCTGCCCCGCTCCGCCCTCTGGCCAGCGTCACGGCATGGATCCCTTGGGCTGCGGAGCAGCTCCAGGGGTCTCCGCGACGGAGCTTCGCTCCTGCTTCGCCCCGTGGATGACGAGGAGCCGCCGGTCAATCGCCACCGGCTGCGCCAACTCGCGTTGGCCGACCGCTGCCCAGGCGCATCCGCATGAAAGCCCCTATCTCGATCAAGCGCGGCACGGTGGCCGCCATCTTCATCGACCTGCAGGAAGAGCACCGGCAGGACCCGCGCTATCTCATCGAGGACTACGAAAACATCCTCGCCAATGTGCAGCGCCTGCAGGCGACGGCGCGGCAGAACCATGTGCCGCTTCAGCACTGGGCCTATATTGTCGATCTCGACAACCAGGACCGGCCCTTTCATCCGGTCGGCGAAGACGGCAAGTCGGCCTTTTCCGACAAGAGCGACCCGCTGACCGAAATCTGCCGCGAGGTGGCGCCGGCGGATGGCGAGGCGCTGCTGATCAAGGCGGAGGCCAGCGCCTTCCGCTCCGGTCCGGCGGGCGCCCGGCTCAAGGCTTCCGGCATCGAATGGCTGGTCATCGCTGGCGTGTGGACCGAGGCCTGCATCGACGCGTCGGTCAAGGACGCGGTGGCGAAGGGCTTTCGCGTGCTGCTGGTCAAGGATGCCTGCGGCAGCGGCAGCGCGGCCATGCACCAGACCGGCATCCTCAACCTTGCCAATCGGCTCTATGGCGGCGCCGTCACCGACACCGACGGCGCCTGCCGGCTGCTGGCCGGCGAGACGGTCACCGTCTGGCAGGTCCAGGGCTCCGTACCCCTGCGCTTCACCTTTGAAAACGCCGCCCGCCTCTATGCCGAGCTTTGACGTGCCCCTCGGAGTGAAATGACCAGCCGCGGCAAATACGGACCTTGGCTCGATCCGGCACTTTGGGCCTATATCGACAGCATCAACGCTTGGTATCCGCCCGAAATCGCCGGCCTGCCGGTCGAAAAGCAGCGCGCGGTCTATGCCAGGATGTGCCGGGCTTTCCACCAGCGCCGTCCACCCGGGGTCAAGGCCAGCGACAGCCTGATCGCCGCTTCGAAGAATGGCATCCCGGTCCGCCGCTACCAGCTCGCCGGCGCGGCGCCGCGTGCGAGGGTGCTCTATTTCCACGGCGGCGGCTTCATCCTCGGCGGGCTCGAAAGCCATGACGACATCTGCGCCGAAATCTGCGCCGGCACCGGCTTCGACGTGCTGTCGGTCGATTACCGGCTCGCACCCGAGCACCTTCACCCCGCCGCCTTCGACGATGCGCTGGCGGCTTTCGAATGGGCGGCTGCAAGCGATCTGCCGCTCGTACTCTGCGGCGAAAGTGCCGGCGGCAACCTGGCGGCGGCGGTGGCACAGGCCATGCGTCACCATCCGCGCGCCGCGATCGGCCAGGTGCTGATCTATCCCGATCTCGGCGGCAACGAGGCGATGGACTCCTATGTCGAACACGCTGACGCGCCGCTGCTGTCGACAGGCGATGCCGCCTTCTACCGCGACGTCAGGTCAGCCAGGAAGCAATCGCCCGACGATCCGACCTTCTCGCCGTTGCGCGACCGCGATTTCTCCGGCCTGCCGCCTACGGTGATCATCACGGCGGAGTGCGATCCGCTATCGTCGGACGGCGAGGCCTATCGCGACCGTATCCTGGACGCCGGCGGCAAGGCCTGGTGGGATGAGGAACCCCGCCTCGTGCACAGTTTCCTGCGCGCCCGCACGACCGTGCCGGCGGCGGCGGAAGCCTTTGCGCGCATCGTCGCGGCGGTCGCCGCGCTGGGCCGGGGGGAGTGGCCCTACTGAGGCCGCTCGCCGGACGGTTTTTTTATGAGGACAGCGCCTGGGCTGCTTCCTGGGGGGAGGCTTTCAGCCACAGCGCCTTGTCGCCGAGCGTTGCAACCATGGCTGCATGCGCCGCGCGCTCTGCTTCAGTGAGACGCGGCAGCAGTGGCGCCGGCCGTTCGGCGACGATGATCTCGATCTGGCGGACGTTGTCGCCGCCCCGCGCCGGTGCGCTTGCGCTGTCGAGGATCAGCGCCGCCTGCTTGCCGCCGATCAGTTCGATATAGACCTCTGCCAGCAATTCGGAATCGAGCAGGGCGCCGTGCTTGGTGCGCTTCGTGTTGTCGATGCCGTAGCGCCGGCACAGCGCGTCGAGCGAATTGGGACCCATCGGGTGCTTGCGGCGCGCCAGGGCCAGCGTGTCGACGACAAGCCCGTTGTCGACAGGGGGGTGGCCGAGCCGGCCGAATTCGACATTGAGGAAGCCGATATCGAACGTGGCGTTGTGGGCGACCAGCTTGGCGCCTTCCGTGAATTTCAGCCATTCCTCGGCAATTTCGGCGAAGCTCGGCTTGCCCGCGAGGTCAGCCGCGCTGATGCCGTGCACGGACTGCGCCTCGGCGTGGATCGCGCGGCCTTGCGGGTTGATATAGTGATGGAAGGTCCTGCCGGTCGGAAAACGATTGACCAACTCGACGCCGCCAAGCTCGATCACGCGGTCGTCGCGCGAATCGAGGCCGGTGGTTTCCGTATCGAAAATAATCTCACGCATCGAATCAGGTCGCTCCTGGGAGCAGAATCGTCAGACCGGAACAAAATGGCAATGGGCAATGCCTCTTTTCCTTCTCCCCTTGTGAGGCCTTTGCACGGAACCGGGTTGGTGATTCCGTGCGTAAGGAATGAAGAGGGATGATTCG
>NZ_VFUI01000012.1:0-144687 GCF_006440535.1 Mesorhizobium sp. B2-5-13
GACGTTGAATTCGGCCGGCCATGTGCGCTTCTTGGCGTCATAGCTGACCCCGCCGACGCCGTGAGATGTCTGTGCCACGTCTTTGATCCTCCCGTCAGCCGAGATCGCCCTCCCGTCGCGGTCGCGCGACAGGAGAAAGGCGGAGCGGCGCTGTTGTTGTTTGAGCTTAAGCGCCGCCCCCTATCTAGCGGTCTGCTACCTCAGTTCTTCTTCAGGAACTTGTCGATGTTTGCCGGGGTGACGAGCTGGAACGGGACATAGACCTTGTGTTCGACCTTCTCGCCCTTGGCCAGCTTGAGCGCCGCATCCAGCGCACCGGCGCCCTGGCCGGCCGCATCCTGGAACACGGTTACGTCGAGGTCGCCGGCCTGCATGGCGGCAAGCGCGTCCTGAGTGGCGTCGACGCCGCCGACGACGACTGCCTTCATGTCGATGTTGGCGGCCTTCATCGCCTGGATGGCGCCGATGGCGCTTTCGTCATTGTTGGCGATGACGCCGTCGAACTTCTTGCCGGTCGACAGCCAGTTGGTCATCAGGTTCTGGGCCTGGTCGCGATCCCAGTTCGAGGTCTGCTTGTCGATGATCTTGATGAAGCTGCAGTCCGGCGTGGCGATCACCTCTTCAATGTCCTTGGTGCGCTGCACGGCGGCCTGGTTGGAAAGCTCGCCCATGATCACATAGACATTGGCTTCCTTCTTGCCGGCTTCCTTGAACAGGCGGCAGACTTCCTTGGTTTCGAGCGTGCCGGAATCAGCTTCGTTCGAAGCGACAAAGGCCTGGTTGTCGGGCAGCTTGTCGACGTTGACCGGTTCGCGGTTGACATAGACCAGCGGAATCTTGGCCGCGGCGGCCGCATCCGACATCGCCTGGGTGGCCGAGGTGTCGACCGGGTTGACGATGATGGCATCGACGCCCGAAGCGGCGAAGTTCTTGATCTGGTCGAGCTGCTTGGCGACGTCGTTCTGTGCGTCCTCGACCTGCAGCTCGACGCCGCTCATGCCCTTGGCCTGCTCGATCATGCCGTTGCGCAGCACGGTGAGAAAATTGTCGTCGAACTTGGCCATCGAGACGCCGATCTTGGCGGCCATGGCCGATGAACTCATCAGCGCCGCGAAGGCGACGCCCAAAAGCAGTTTCTTCATTGTATCTCTCCTCCACTTTTGGTGTCCGGTTGCACCGATCTCTCCGGAATCCCCGATCTCCCCGGGGAATCTCTCCGCCTCTCATTACGGTCTTGAAGCCACTATCCCGATATTCGATGGCAAAAGAAAAGGATTGCCCCGCGCTTAAGCCAGCGGTGCTCCTTAGATCGATCCGCAACGATAATTGCAGATCATGCATATTCTGCAACGAACTGTGAGTCAATTCGCTTTCAATTTTCTTTTAGGAGAGAACCGATCTGCAAAATTCATTGCGAGAGCAGAGCGCATTGTCTGCCTGCTCTGCAATTGAACTTATGCTGCCACCGCGTGTATCTCTGCCATGGTAAGGGGCAAAAATAGGACTGGAAGCCGACCGGCGAGGTAAGAGGGCTATTGCCCGGTGACTATCGGGATACGCGGGTCAATGCCGTTGTTCTGCAAGCGCGCCGCCAGCGCCACGGTTAGCGCCTGAGCAAGGCACATCGGGGCCGCGAGCGATCTTGAAAACGTGTATTCGTGCTCTGGGACAGCAAAAAGCACGCGTGCGCCCTTGGTCAGCGGCGACAGGGTGCTGTCCGAAATCGCCACGATGGGAATGCCCCTGCTGGCAACCTCCTCCACAACATTCACGACCTCGTTTGCATAGAAGCGAAACGACACCGCGAAAAGCACATCCTGCGGGCGGATCGCACGAGCCATGTGCGTGGCCAGCCCGCCGCCAGGGTCCAGCAACGTGCATCGCTTACCCAGCATCGTCAATATGTAGCGCAGGAGTTCCACCACTGGCGCCGAGCGCAATTGCCCGATCAAATATATGACGTCGGCTTTCTCCAGAAGATTGACCGCTTCGGCCAAGTCCTCCGGCGGGATAGCTGTCAGCATCTCCTGCAGCGAGGCGATGTCACGGACCACCAGATCGTGCATCAAAGCGAATTCGCTGCGGTCGGTTCGCGCCCCCAGTTCCGTCTCCAGCGCCTTGATGCGCGCCTCAAAGCCGGGCGCCGCGGTGGACAATCGCTTCTGGAAAAGGGTTTGCAGATCCTTGAAACCCTCATAGCCCAATGCCTGGCCAAAGCGCACGAAGCTCGATGCGTGAACGCCGCTGCTTTCAGCGATCGCGTTCACGGATCGCACCGCGACATCATTCGGGTTCTGCGTGAGATACAACGCTATCTTCTGGTATGACTTACTCATCTGCTCATACCGATCGTGGATCAAGCGGATGAGTTCCTCGTAGTCCTTTGGGGCTTTGACTTTCTCTTCCACGACCGACATCCTTGCAATTTTCGTTGCATGATGGCTTTTTTGCCCTTGGTTTACCAGTGTTGAAATTACACGTTGAAAACCGGTGGTCCGAGTCTGCGTTACCTTCTGCAATGGCACTTGCAAAAAATCAAAATTTGCAATAAGGATTGAATTCATCATTCGGCATGAGTTGCCGCGATGCCCGGAGGAATCAAATGTCAGTCGTCCGTCTGACCATGGCGCAAGCCCTGGTCCGCTATCTTTGCAATCAGTTCACGATCGTCGACGGGGAGAGAGTTCCGCTCTTTCCGGGCGTCTTCGCCATCTTCGGGCACGGCAACGTCACCTGCCTATCGGAAGCGCTGGAAGCGGTCCAGGATCGGTTGCCAACCTGGCGCGGGCAAAACGAGCAGTCGATGGCTCTCGCGGCAATCGGTTTCGCTAAAGCCAAGCGCCGCCGCCAGATCATGGTGGCCGCGACGTCGATCGGCCCCGGCGCCCTCAACATGGTCACCGCCGCCGGTGTCGCCCATTCGAACCGTCTGCCGGTGCTGATGCTCTCTGGCGATACTTTCATCAATCGCCGCCCTGACCCAGTCATGCAGCAGGTCGAACACTTCGGCAATCCGACCATCAATGTCAACGACGCCTTCAAGGCGGTGACCCGTTATTGGGACCGCATCGTCCATCCTGAAGGCATAATCTCCTCCCTCCCCCAGGCAGTAGCCACAATGTTGGATCCTGCCGATTGCGGTCCGGCATTCATCGCACTGCCGCAGGATGTCCAGGAGATGGCTTGGGACTACCCAGAGGAATTCTTCGCGGAGACGGTGCACGCGATCCCGCGACCGCGCCCCGACGCCAATCGACTGGCGGAAGCAGTGAAGCTGCTGAAGGCAGCCAAGCGCCCGCTGATCATTTCTGGCGGCGGCACCCGTTACTCCGGCGCCGAGCAGGTGTTGGCCGACCTGGCCCTCATCCACGGCATTCCGTTGTGTGAGACGATCGCCGGCAAAAGTACCGTCAGCCACAACCATCCTGCTTATGTCGGCCCTATCGGCATCGTTGGCTCAACCTCGGCTAACGCGCTTGCTGCTTCAGCGGACGTGATCATTGCCGTCGGCACCCGGCTGATGGACTTCACCACCGGCTCCTGGAGCGCTTTCGCAACGGACGCCAAATTCATTTCCATCAACGCTGCCCGCTGGGACGCGACCAAGCATCGTGCCTTGGCCGTGGTAGGCGATGCTCTCGCCACGCTCAGCGAATTGGGGCAGTCACTCGCAGAGTGGCAAGCACCACGCGAATGGACCGAGAAGGGCCGAATAGAGTTCGCCAAATGGAACAAGGCGCTGGACGGGTATCAGCAGCCGACCAACCAGCCCGTTCCCAGTTACGCCCAGGTCATCGGCATAGTGAATGAACGCGCAGGCGAGCGCGACCTGGTCATCACGGCCGCGGGCGGCCTCCCGGGCGAGGTCATGAAGAACTGGCGCGTCAAGTCGCCCAATACGTTCGACTGTGAATTCGGCTTCTCGTGCATGGGTTACGAGATTGCCGCCGGCTGGGGCGCCGCGCTGGCCGATCCCACGCGAACCCCGATCGTGATGATCGGTGACGGCACCTACATGATGATGAACTCGGACATTTATTCCACGGTCCTGTCGGGCCATAAGATGGTGGTGATCGTCTGCGACAATGGCGGGTACGCCGTCATCAATCGTCTCCAGAATGCCAAGGGCGCGGCGTCCTTCAACAACCTGATCAAGGATTGCCGTGTCAAGGAGCCGTTCAGCGTCGATTTTGTGAAGCACGCCGAATCGATGGGCGCGCTCACCCGGCGTGTCGACAGCCTCGCGGACCTCCCGCAAGCCGTCGATTGGGCACTCGGAACGGACCGGACGACGGTCATCACGCTGGTGTCCGATGGTTTCACCTGGACACCAGGCGACGCCTGGTGGGACGTGGGTGTGCCCGAGGTAAGCGCCAGGCCGCAGGTGCGGGAAGCGCATGCGGAACAGGCTCAAGCTCGCAGGAAGCAGCGCGTAGGCGTCTGACTTCTCGCAAAACATCCCTCTCTTCCAACTCACGCTCGTGCTGCCGCATTGGCGACGACAAACACCGAATAGAGCGACTGCCGCGCCGTGATGAACAGGCGGTTGCGCTTGGCGCCGCCGAAGGTGAGGTTCGCCACCGTCTCCGGAATGCGGATCTTGCCGATCAGCGTGCCGTCGGGATCGAAGCAGTGGATGCCGTCGCCGGCGCCCGCCCAGATGCGGCCCGCTGTGTCCACGCGAAACCCGTCGAACAGGCCGGCCGTGCAAGTTGCGAAAACGCTGAGTTCCTTGAGCGCCGCACCTTCGATGGCAAACTTGCGGATGTGCCGCGGCCCATCCTTCTGGTGCGTCACACCAGTATCGCCGACATAAAGGATGCTCTCATCCGGTGAGAAGGCGAGGCCGTTGGGCTTGGCCATCGTCGAGACGACGCGCGCCACCTCGCCCGTTAGGGGGTCGGCGCGGTAGACGTGGCAGCCCTCGATCTCCTGCTCGGAGCGGTCGCCCTCATAGTCGGTCGCGATGCCATAGGGCGGATCGGAAAACCAAACCGTGCCGTCCGAGCGCACCACGACGTCGTTCGGCGAGTTGAGCCGCTTGCCCTCGAAACAGTCGGCGATCACCACGATCGAGCCGTCATGCTCGGTGCGGGTGACGCGGCGCGCGCGGTGCTCGCAGGTCACGAGCCGCCCTTGCCTATCCACCGTGTTTCCGTTGGCGTTGTTGGAGGGTTCGCGGAACACCGAGACCGCGCCACTGGTGTCGTCGTAGCGCATGATGCGGTCGTTCGGGATGTCGGAGAAGACGAGGTAGCGGCCGGCCGCGAACCATGCCGGACCCTCCAGCCATCGTCCACCCGTCCACAGCCGCTCGACCGCCACATGGCCGACGAAACAGCTCTCGAACCGCTCGTCGAGAACCTCGAAGCCAGCACCTTCTGTGTCTCCGAACATGCTTCATCCTCCGCGAAACCGGAGCTATCGATAGCCTTCGGGGCGAGCCATTTTCAAGACTTGACCCGCAAAAATGTTAGCGATAACATCAGTGCCAATTCAGATCCGTTTGTTTGGCTTGGGAGGGCCATGGATGCGGCCCAAGCTCATAGAATTCATCGACATCTCCAAGCGCTTCGGGGGCACGCTGGCGTTGAAGTCGGTCTCGCTCGACATCCACGAGGGTGAGATCGTTGCGCTGCTGGGCGAGAACGGCGCCGGCAAATCGACTCTTATCAAGACGCTGGCCGGCATCTACAAGCGCGACCAGGGCGCGATCCGCTTTCGCGGCGAGGACTATCATCACCGCCCGCCTCGCCCCAACCTGCCGCAAAAGGTCGCGTTCATCCATCAGGATCTCGGGCTCATCGAATGGATGACGGTGGCCGAGAATGTCGGCATGGCGCAGGGTTTCTCGCGCCGCTCGGGCCTGATCGACTGGCGCGACACCGAGCGTCGTGCCGAGAGCGCCCTGGCCCTGGTCGGCTGCGCCTTCGATCCGGCGACGCGCGTCCAGGATCTTTCGCGCACCGAGAAATCGCTGGTTGCCATCGCCCGCGCGCTCGCTACCGAAGCCGACGTGCTGGTACTCGACGAGCCGACGGCAAGCTTGCCCGCGGATGAGGTCGAACGCCTGTTCCAGGCACTGCGACCGTTGCGCGAGCGCGGCGTCGGCATGATCTATGTCTCGCACCGCCTGGATGAAGTGTTCCGCATCGCCGATCGGGTCGCCGTCATGCGGGACGGCCGCATGGTGGCGGTCAAGCCGGTCGCCGAGACGACGCCGCAGGAACTGGTCGATCTCATCGTCGGCCGCCCGGCGCACCAGATGTTCGCCAAGTCGCGCTGGCAGGACGGACCCGAGCGGCTGAAGGTCGAGGATTTGCGCTGCGGCAATGTCGGACCGGTCCACTTCGAGGCGCGGTCTGGCGAACTTCTGGGACTGGTTGGCCTGCGTGGTGCTGGACAGGAGGCCGTCGGCCGCGCGCTGTTCGGCGCCGAGCCTTTCGACGGCACTGTATTACTCGACGGCAAACGCCTCGACCTGTCCTCGGTCGGTGCGGCCCTTGCCGCCGGTGTCGGCTTGATTGCGCGCGACCGCACCGAGGAGTCGGTAGCGCTGTCGCTGTCCGTGCGCGAAAACATGTATCTCAACCCGTCCGCCGTCGGCCGCGGGCTTTTCTCCTTCATGACGCCGGCGCGGGAAAGCGAACTGACGCAGGAGCTCGGTACCCGGCTCGGGCTGCGGCCGAACGACCCGCACCTGCCGATCGAGGCGCTATCCGGCGGCAATCAGCAGAAGGTGGTCGTCGGCCGCTGGCTGGCGACGGGTCGCAAGCTGCTGATCGCCGAGGATCCGACGGCGGGTGTCGATGTCGGCGCCAAGGCCGAAATCTATCGGCTGATCGCGGCAGCTGTCGAAGCCGGGCTGGCGGTCGTCGTCGTTTCCACCGATTTCGAGGAAGTAGCGCATATCTGCCATCGCGCGCTCGTCTTCTCGCACAACCGCGTCGTGCGCGAACTGGCCGGCGATGCCTTGACGACGGCGGCGCTTATCCATGCCGCCTCCGTGTCCGAAGCCGCCTGAGGAGTGTCCATGAACTCGATCAAATCGACTGCGCTGGAGCCGACCCGCTCGGAACTCTCCGGGCTCAGCTTTGGCCAGAGGGCGGCGCGCTACCTGCCGGTCTACGGCCTGCCGATCCTGACGCTGCTGCTCATCCTGCTGTTCTCGCTGCTCCTGCCGCGCACCTTCCCGACGCTGCTCAATTTGCGTTCCATCGTCTCCGACAAGGCGATCATCGCCTTGCTGTCGCTGGCGGCGATGATCCCCATGGCTTCGGGCCGCATCGACCTGACGGTCGGATACGGCATCGTGCTCTGGCATATCCTGGCCATCAGCCTGCAGACCGCCTTCGGCATCCCCTGGCCGATCGCGGTGCTGATCGTCCTGCTGCTCGGCGTCGTCACCGGCTTCATCAACGGCCTGCTGGTCGAGGTGGCACGCATCGATTCCTTCATCGCCACGCTCGGCACCGGCACCGTGCTCTATGCACTCGCGATGTGGTACACGGGCGGCCGGCAGGTCGTCGGCGTGCTTCCCGAAGGCTTCCTCGCCCTCAACGGGACGATGCTGTTCGGCCTGCCGATCACTGGCTACTACGTGATCGTCCTGGCACTGGTGATGTGGCTTGTGCTCGAATACATGCCGATCGGCCGCTACCTCTACGCCATCGGTGCCAATCCCAAGGCTGCAGCGCTCAACGGCATACCGGTGCAGAAATTCGTCATGGGCGCGTTCGTCGCCTCGGGCGCGCTGACGGCGCTTGGCGGCGTGCTGCTCGCCTCCAAGCTCCGCATCGGCCAGGCCAGCGTCGGCCTTGAATATCTATTGCCGGCGCTGGTCGGCGCCTTCCTGGGATCGACCACCATCAAACCCGGCCGCGTCAATGTCTGGGGGACGATCATCGGCGTCGTCATCCTCGCCGCCGGCATTTCCGGCATCCAGCAGTTCGGTGGCTCGTTCTGGGTCGAGCCGCTCTTCAACGGCGTCACCTTGCTCGTGGCGATCGGCATCGCCGGCTACGCGCAGCGCCGCCGCGGCGCTGTCGTGCCGCCGCCATCCACCGGCCAATCACCCGCGCACCAACCAACAAAGAAAACCGACAATGCTTGATGGGAGAAGAAACATGCATCGCAGAACAGTCCTTCAGCTCGGCGTCGCCTGCCTGGCGCTCAGTATCGCCTCGACCGCCCGGGCCGACCCGATGGCCGACGCCAAGGCAGTGGTCGGCAAATATGCCAGTAAGGTCGACAAATGGGATGGCCCGACGACCGGACCGAAGGGCGCGGCCGGCAAGACGATCGTGGTGCTTGGCGCCGACATGAAGAACGGCGGCATCCTTGGCGTCACCAAGGGCGTCGAGGAAGCAGCGGCAGCCCTCGGCTGGACCGTCAAGACACTTGACGGCGCCGGCTCCATCGGCGGCCGCACCGCGGCCTTCGGCCAGGCGCTGGCGCTCAATCCCGACGGCATTATTATCAACGGGTTCGATGCCGTCGAGCAGAAGCCGGCGCTGGAGCAGGCCAGGGCGGCCAAGATTCCGATGGCGGCATGGCATGCGGCGCCGACGGTCGGTCCGATCGACGATCTCGGCATCATCGCCAACGTCTCGACCGATCCGATGGAAGTGTCGAAGGCTGCCGCCGACTGGGCTTTTGTCGACGCCAAGGGCAAGCCCGGCGTCATCATCTTCACCGACTCGACCTACCAGATCGCCATCGCCAAGGCCGACCGCATGAAGAAGGAAATCGAGGATCTCGGCGGCAAAGTGCTCGAATATGTCGACACGCCAATCGCCGAGACCTCGCAACGCATGCCGCAGCTCACCACCTCGCTGCTGCAGAAATACGGCGACCAGTGGACTCACTCATTGGCGATCAACGACCTCTATTTCGACTTCATGGGACCGTCACTGGCGGCGGCCGGAAAGTCCGGCACCGACGCTCCGATCAACGTGGCGGCGGGCGACGGTTCCGAATCGGCTTACCAGCGCATCCGCTCCGGCCAGTTCCAGAAGGTGACGGTTGCCGAACCCCTGAACCTGCAAGGTTGGCAGCTCGTCGATGAGCTCAACCGCACCATGGCCGGCGAGAAATGGTCTGGCTACATCTCGCCGCTGCATGTTGTGACGTCGGACAATGTCGAATTCGACGGCGGGCCGGACAACCGGTTCGATCCGGGCAACGGCTACCGCGACCAGTACAAGAAGATCTGGGGCAAATAGGCTGACCGAAACTCCGGATAGGCTGCAGAACACGGCCCGTGATCATCTCGCCGGCCGTTTGCATTTCCCTGTTGTCAGGCGGTTTGCCGCACGATCACCTTCGGCGTCATGCCGACAACGACCCTATCCCCGGCCACGCGCCGGCCATTGAGCAGGTCGAGCACCAGCTCGGCGGCGCGGATGCCGATCTCATGCGCGCCGACATCGATGGTGGTGATCGGCGGCACCGACTGCTCGGCAAGGTCATAGGCGCCGAAGCCGGCAATGGCGACATCTTCGGGCACGCGGATGCCGCGCCGCACGCATTCCATCAGCGCGCCGAAGGCCGAAAGGTCGGACACACACATCACCGCCTGCGTGTCCGGCCAGCGCGAGATCATCTCGACCATGGCGGCGGCACCCTCGCGCATCGAGATCGGCGGCACGCCGGAGGCGATCACGCGCGAGGCATCGAGGCCGCGGTCCTGCAGCGCCGCGACGAAGCCGCGCCGGCGGTCGAGGCCGCGCGTGTCGCGCGAAGTATCGCCGCCGATAAAGCCCAGCCTCGAATAGCCGCGCGCGACGAAGTGGTCGACCATCAGCCGCCCGGCCTCGGCATTGGAAAAGCCGACGACATGGCCAATCGGCTCGCTCGGCAGGTCCCAGGTCTCCACCACCGGCACGCCGGCATTGGCCAGCATCTTGCGGCAGCGCTGCGTGTGCCGGCCGCCGGTGACGATGATCGCCTCCGGCCGCCGCTGCAGCAACTGCCCGACCAGGCGCTCCTCCTCCTCGACATTATAGTCCGTGAAGCCGAGCAGTATCTCCAGCCCGCTGTCGCGCAGGCCCTCAGTCATGCCGCGCACGGTGTCGGCGAAGTTGGCGTTGTTGATCGAGGGGATTGTGGCCGCTACGAAGCCGGAGCGCCGCGACGACAGGTTGGCGGCGATGCTGTCGAAGACGTAACCGAGCTCTTCGGCCGCCTTCAGGATGCGGTCGCGCGTGTCGGCGCTGACCGAAGCGTCGCGTTTGAAGGCGCGTGACACGGTCATCGTCGAGACGTTGGCGCGATGCGCGACATCGGCCATGGTCGGGCGTTTTGGCGAAGGCTGCATGGCCGTACGTTATCGATATCACAGCGGAATGCAACGCGTCGTTGCAGCTCAGGCGAAGGCAATCTGGACCTTCATCGCCTGGCTGCGGTCGTTGGCGAGTTCGAAGCCGGAAAGCGCCTCGCTGAATGCCACCGTATGCGTGATCAGCGGCTTCACGTCGATCAGCCCCTTGCGCATCAGCTCGACTCCGACGGCGAATTCGGGATGGAAGCGAAACGAACCGTTGATCGTCAGTTCCTTGGCGGTGACTGCCGACATCGGCAGCGCCATCTCGGCACCACCGAGGCCGAGCTGGACTATCGTACCGCGAGGACGCAGCGCCGCGATGCCCTGCGCCAGTGCCGCCGCGGCACCCGAGCATTCATAGAGGATGTCGAACGTCCCCTTGTTGGCGAGATACGGCGCCAGCCCTTCCGGATCGGTTTTTGTGTTGATGGTCTTGTCGGCGCCGGCGCGCATTGCCATCGCCAGGGTGAAATCGGTGATGTCGACCGCGACGATCTCGGCAGCGCCCGCCCGCCGCGCGCTGAGGATCGACAAGAGGCCGATCGGTCCGCAGCCGGTCACCAGCACGCGCTTGCCGAGTATTTCGCCGGCCCGGCGTGTGGCGTGGAGACAAACCGCCAGCGGTTCGGCCATCGCCGCCTCGCCAGCGCTCAATCCGTCGGCCGGCACGCATTGCAGCGCGTCCGCCACAAGCATTTCGCGGAACGCGCCCTGGATGTGCGGAAATGGCATGGCGCTGCCGTAGAAGCGCATGTTGAGGCACTGGTTGTGCATCCCTTCGCGGCAGTAGCGGCAGCCGTAGCAGGGCCGCGACGGCGAGACCGCGACCAGCTGGCCAGGCCGCAGCCCGTCGACGCCGGGGCCGAGCTTTTCGATAACGCCGGAGACCTCATGGCCGAGAATCATCGGCTCTTTCAGGCGCACCGTTCCGAAGCCGCCATGATTGTAGTAGTGCAGGTCGCTGCCGCATATGCCGCCGGCGGCGAGACGCAACAGCACCTGCCCCTGGCCCGGCGCCTCGACCGGACGGTCCTCGATGCGCAGGTCCTTCGCGGCGTGGATGACGATCGACTTCATGGTCAGTGAACTCCTCGGGCAATTCCAGAAACAATGTGCAGCGGTTTTCCGTCCGAATCTGCGTAAGACAAGCCTAGAGCACCGGCGTGAGCAATGGCTGGCCAGCGAAATGGGCGGCAAGATTGTCGCGCACCAGTTTGCCCATCGCCTTGCGCGTTTCGATGGTGCCCGACGCATGGTGCGGCTGCAGCAGCACATTGTCGAGCGCCAGGAAGCGCGGATTGAGTTTCGGCTCGCCTTCGAACACGTCGAGCGCGGCGGAGCCCAGCACCTTCGTCTCGAGCGCATCGAGCAACGCGTCCTCGTCGATGTTGGAGGCGCGCGAGATGTTGATCAGCATGCCGTCCTCGCCGAGTGCCGCAAGCACATCCTTGTTGACGATGTGGCGCGTCGCGGCCGACGCGGCAAGCGTCACGAACAGGAAGTCCGAACGCCTCGCCAGCTCGACCGGATCGGCGACGAACGTCCAATCCGGGGCGAAATCCTTCGGCGCGACGTCGCTGTAGGCGATGTCCATGCCGAAGCCGGCGAGGCGCTTGGCCACCTCGTAGCCGATGCGGCCGAGTCCGAGCACGCCGGCCCGCCGGCCCCAGACGCGGCGCTTCAGCGGGTAAAGCCCCTTCGCCCAGCTGCCATCGCGCACCCAGCGCTCGGCACCGATCATGCCGCGCGACTGGCACAGCATCATGGCGATGCCGAGATCGGCGACGTCGTTGGTCAGCACGTCCGGCGTGTTGGTGACGCGCACGCCGCGCTCCCGGCATGCCGCGAGATCGACCGCATCGAAACCGACGCCGTAGACGGAAACAACCTCAAGCGAAGGGCAAGCCTCGATCATGGCGCGGTTCGCGCCGAGCTCGCCACGCGTGGCTATGCCGCGCACCTGCGGTCCGATCCCGGCGAGGAAAGCCCGCTTGTCGTCGGCCGCGAAATAGCGGTGCACCGTGAAGGCTTCGTTGAGCGGCTCCTCGTCCCATGCCGGATAGGGTCCAACCTGAAGGATGTGAGGCCGCTGCATCGCTATTCTCTCCACTTGACTTGACAGATTATGTTATCGATAACATAAGACGCTCGGCGACAAGAGGCAATCGGAAAATGTCATCCAATCTGTTCAATCTCGGCGGGCGCACCGCGCTCGTGACCGGCTCCTCTCAGGGCATTGGATTTGCTTTGGCCAAAGGGCTAGCCGAGGCCGGCGCCAGAGTGGTGCTCAACGGCCGTGACGAGGCGAAGCTCACGGTTGCGGCTGGGCAGATTCCAGGCGCTGCGACGCTTGCCTTCGACGCGACCGACCACGACGCCGTCAGGGCCGCAATCGACGCCTTCGAGCAAGCCAGCGAGCCGATCGACGTTCTCGTCAACAATGCCGGCATGCAGTTCCGCACGCCGCTGGAGGATTTTCCCGCCGATGCGTTCGAACGCCTGCTGCAGACCAATGTCGCCAGCGTCTTCCATGTCGGCCAGGCGGTGGCCCGGCACATGATTAAGCGCGGTCGCGGCAAGATCATCAACATCGCCAGCGTGCAGACGGCACTCGCCCGGCCGGGCATAGCGCCCTACACGGCGACCAAGGGCGCGGTCGGCAACCTGACCAAGGGCATGGCGACCGACTGGGCAAAACATGGCTTGCAATGCAATGCGATCGCGCCGGGCTATTTCGACACGCCGCTCAACGCGGCACTCGTCGCCGACCCGGCCTTCAGCGCCTGGCTCGAAAAGCGCACGCCGGCCGGCCGCTGGGGCAAGGTCGAGGAACTGGTCGGCGCCTGCGTCTTCCTGGCCTCCGACGCGTCATCCTTTGTCAACGGACACATTCTCTATGTCGATGGCGGCATCACAGCTTCGATCTGACGGGCCGCCGCGCATAGTGGTCATGGGCGTTACCGGTTCGGGCAAGACGACGATCGGCGAGGCGCTCGCCCGCGCGATCGCGGCGACATTCGTGGACGGCGACAAGCTGCACCCTGAGGCCAACATCGCCAAGATGAGCGCCGGCATTCCGCTGGAAGATGCCGATCGGTGGCCATGGCTGTCCAAGGTCGGCGAAATGCTGCGGCTAGCGCCCGCGCCGGTCATCGTCGGCTGCTCGGCGCTGAAGCGCGCCTATCGCGATTTCATCACCGAGCAGGCGGGTGCGCCGGTGCTGTTCATCCATCTCGACGGCTCGCGCGAGCTGATCTCGAAGCGCATGCATGAGCGCACCGGCCACTTCATGCCGACCAGCCTTCTCGACAGCCAGTTCGCGACACTGGAAGTGCCGGACAAGGACGAGAATGCGATCGCCGTGCCGATCGACGCGCCGCTCGATGAGATTGTCGCGGACATAACAACGAAATTCGGGGAGCGATCGTCATGACCCACAAAGTCTCATTGATCGGCGCCGGCGCCATGGGCGGTGCCATCGGCGAGCGCCTGCTTGCCACCGGCAATCGCCTCGCCGTGTTCGATCTCGATAAGGCCAAGGTGGAGGCGCTGGTTGCCAGAGGCGCGACCGCCATGGCGAGCGCGGCCGAGGCCGCCGGCGCGTCCGACTACGTGATCCTCAGCCTCAATTCGGCGGCGATCGTGCGCCGCGCCGTGTTCGGCGATGCCGGCGTGGCGGCTGGAGCGAAGCCCGGCACGCTGATCATCGACATGTCGTCTATCGACCCCGACGCGACGCGCCAACTCGCCGCCGACGCCAGCGAGAAGGATTTGCGCTGGGTCGACAGTCCGCTGTCTGGCGGCGCGCCCAAGGCGCTGACCGGAGAATTGACGCTGATGGCCGGCGGCGAAGCCGAGGACGTTGCCGCCGCCCACAAGGTGCTACGCCACATCGCTACCAACTACACGCATATGGGCCCGGCCGGAGCCGGCCAGACGACCAAGCTGATCAACCAGGTGCTTTGCGCGCTGAACTTCATGGCCGTCGCCGAAGCGACCAAGCTGGCGCTCGACGCCGGCGTCGACGCGCTCAAGATCCCGCAGGCGCTGAAAGGCGGCCGCGCCGACAGCGCCATCCTGCAGGAATACCTGCCGCGCTTCGCCACCCGCGACTACCGGCGAACCGGCCGCATCGACAACATGGTGAAGGACCTCAACGCCGCCCAGGACCTGGCGCGGCGCACGCACACCGCAATGCCGCTGACGGCCGTCTGCGCCGAGGTGCACCGGCTATTGACGGCCGCAGGGCTGGGCGGCGAGGACCAGGCCGCACTGATGGAATTTTTCCAACGCAAGGATGAGGAACCGAGCAGATGATCACGCGCTATGCGTTGTTTGAAGGCAAAGTGAAGGAAGGTCAGATCGAAGCGTTCCGCAAGGACGTGATTGAGACGGTTCTGCCGAAGTGGAAGGCCTTCCCGGGCGCGCTCGACATTCGAGTCAGCTTCGCGGAAAAACGCGACGATGGTGCGCCTGAATTTCCGATGATCTTGGCGATCAACTACCCAGATATGGCGGCCGTCGACGCGGCTTTGGCCAGCCCCGCACGCGCTGAATCGCGTGCCGCGACAGAGGCAGTGTTGTCCAGGTACTTCGAGGGTCGCATTCACCACCACGTCACCATCGCCAACGAGTTTTCATTGGCCGGAGATTGACCAATATCAGGACGAAGATTCGATACTTATCAGCGCTCGATAGGAGACGCAGTATAGAACGCAGTGAGGTCGGTTTGGTGCAATCTTTTGAGTAAGCATGCCAAAGTCATGCCGAACACCGCCGGCAACGCGAAAGTATGGCCCCATTGCTGGCGAGCACTCCTCCGCACCTATTTTGCCGAACTTTCCGTTGTCGACGCGTTCGACGGACGCTTCGATCGGCCCCAAATTGGCCTTCAGCGGCTGACGTAGCTATGTCGGCTTTTGGACGACGGCAATAGCCGATTGAATGACCGAGGTTGAGGCGCTTTACTGACACTCAGTCTATTTGCCCCTGGCAAAGGTCTGCTTCCGATTCAAAAACGGGCGCTTCTCGACAAGGCGCGTAGGGCATGAAATCTTTCGCTAGGTATTTGCGTGACGCGGGACTAGCATCCACTTGGGAGGTGGCGATGACCAATGTCTCGATCCGCCGGGCGGATTTCATGGTGGTCCTCGCCTATGCTTCGGACCTCGCCACCGGCCATTCGCGCTATTTCGCGCTGAAGTCCTGCGTGCTCGCTATGCGGATCGCGGATCTTGCTGGTGTTTCCGAGCTGGACCGGCGCAATGCCTACCACCAGTCGATGCTGCGCTATGTCGGCTGCAATGCGGACACCGATCTTCTGTCGGCCACTTTCGGCGACGAAATTGCGCTCCGCCAGGACCTTGTCGGTCTGGACATGAGCAACCGCGCCGAACTGGGCCGGGTCTTCGTCCAGGCCTTCAAGCGGCTCTATTACGATCTTGACCCCGACGCGCAGGCCAAGGCGATCGACGCCGCGATGTCGCAAGCGCTCGCCGTGGCCCGCCCGGTACTCACTGCCCATTGCGAGGTCGCGCAGCGGATCGGCGAGCGGCTCGGCCTGTCCGACGAGATCCGGCGCAACCTTGGATAGATATACGAACAGCTGGGACGGCAAGGGCCTGCCGCGTGGACTGAGCGGCGAAGATGTCTTGCCCGCCGTGCGCCTGATTACATCCTGATAGCGGCCGATTTCACTAGGATCACGGTTTTCAGCGTCCGCTGAACGAGGCAGTTTGGTTGAAATGGCTTGTGGGATTTCATTCGATATGCCATTTTTAACAGATGTTGAAAACAACTGAATCGATGAAAAATCTGGAACAGCAGGCGGCAGACGCGCTCACCGCGCTTCTGCAACGCGTCCCAGCGCTTGTCGTTGACCATATCGAGATCGAGCCTGTCGGCTGCCCCGACCGCGGAGTTGATATCTTGGCGCATGTGGTCGTTGCTGATCGCCGGCATACGCTCGTCTGCGAGGTCAAGTCGAGCGGCCAGCCGCGCTACGTTCGTATGGGGTTGCTCCAACTGCGCAACTACGCTGCCCATTTCGATGGGAGCGCAGTACCGATCTTCGTCGCGCCGTACCTCTCTCCAGAGGCTCAGTCGTTGTGTAGGGACTACCAGGTCGGATTTCTTGATCTGGCGGGCAACGCCAGTATTGTCTTTGACAGCATCTTCATAGAGCGGCATGTCGAAAGCAAGCCAAGCGCGGAACGGAGGGAACTCAAATCCCTTTTCAAACCCAAATCTGCGCAGGTGCTGCGCGCGTTGTTGCGAGATCCGGACAGGCCGTGGCGCGTTGCTGAACTCGCCGAAGCTTCGGCGGTCAGCCTCGGTCATGTCAGTAACGTCCGTAGCGCCCTTATCGACCGGGAATGGGCAAAAGCATCTTCCGATGGCCTGGCGCTGATCGAGCCCGATGCATTACTCGACGCTTGGCGCGAAGCTTATGAGCCGCCCGCCGGGAGGCGCTTGCGCTTCTATTCGCCACTCCACGGAGCTGGCTTTCAGACAGCCGTGCGCGGCGCCCTTAACGCGAGGCCGGAAGCCGGACTAGCGATCCTCGCGTCATTCTCGGCGGCGCAATGGTTGTCACCATACGGGCGAAGCGGCACGCAGTACATTTATGCCGACGACGACGGGCTCGCACGGCTGAGCGATGCAATGAAGCTGTCTTCCGCATCCAAAGGTGAAAATGTGCTGGTCACATTGCCCAAGGACATCGGCGTTTTCCGGGATGCCATCGAGCCCGTGCCGGGCATTATGTGCACGGGGCCGGTGCAAACGTATCTCGATCTGGCGGCGGCAGGTGAGCGAGGGCGCGAAGCCGCCGACCATTTGCGTCAGGAGAAGCTCATATGGCACCACTGACTCCTGCAGAGCCACAATCGGCAGCGGATTATGACGATCGCACCACAGCGGCTGTGAAGACGGTCCTGGTCGAGATCGGCCAAATTCTGGGAAGTTTCCAAGGCAAGTTCGCGGTTATCGGCGGGGCCGTGCCGTGGCTCTTGCTCGGAAATGAAGACATGCCGCATGTCGGAACACTGGACGTCGATCTCAGTCTTGACGCCGAAGCCCTGGGTGATGGCGAATACACGACGCTGATCGGCGCGCTCCTCGGCCACGGGTATGAACAGCGCGCCGAGTTGAGGCGCTTCCAACTCGTTCGGCAAGTCCCGGCTGGCGATGGCGGAGGTCCGATCGACATCATCGTCGATTTCCTCATGCCGCGGGACGCAGCAATCGTCAAAAACGTGCCGCCTCTGATCAGCGAGTTCGCAGTACAACGCGCCGACGGCGCCGATCTGGCGTTGCGTTTCTATCAGATGGTGGCGATCACCGGGCCAATGCCAGGGGGCGGAACGAACCGCGTCGAAATCGCCGTCTGCTCGATTCCAGCGTTACTCGCCATGAAGGGTCATGCTCTCAACGGCCGCTATAAGCAGAAAGATGCCTACGACATCTATTACTGCGTCCGGAACTACCCTGAGGGTAGCGAGGCGCTAGCCGAAGTCTGTCGGCCATTGCTGGATCACGCCAGCGGCGCGAAAGGCTTCGGCTTCATTGCCGAGAAATTCGATACGATCGACGGTTATGGTCCGACTTGTGTTCGCAAGTTCGTCGAGGAGACGGACATCTTGGGCGATCGCACAGCCGACCAATGGCAACAGGACGCGTTTGGTCAGGTCGACGCCTGGCTCCGAGCGCTCGCGTTGAGATGATGGCGGCTGCCCGAGAGGCTGACAAGATCGCCGTTTCAGACCTGTCCGATCTCATTGCCGGCGCCAACGAGAACCTGGGCGTCGAATTCAAGGCCTGGATGGACACGGGAGAAGCCGAGCACAAGGCCAAACTCGCTCGCCATATCGCGGCCCTTGCCAATCATGGCGGGGGCTATCTTGTGTTCGGCGTCGACGACAAGACTCGCAAGCCCCTCGGCGCTACCGACCTGCCGCTTTCTTCGTTCGGGCAAGACGCTCTGTCCAGTATCGTGAAGAAGTATCTCGATCCACGATTGCAGCTGCTGGTCCAAGGAGCCGAGTTTGACGGAGCGACCTATCCGGTCGTTGTGGTGCCATCGCATGGGTCGCGCCCTGTCGTCGCCATTGCAGATGGCCCGCAAGGCGCAAATGGCAGGCCGATCGGGATATCTCAAGGCACGGTCTACATCAGGGCGGCCGGTCCCGAGAGCGTGCCCATCCGAGGCGCCGATGATTGGAACGCCCTTCTGGAAAGATGCCTCTCGCATCGCGCGGACCTCTTGGGAAAAATCCTGCGTCAGTCGCTCGGAGGACGGTCGCAACCAGACGTCCACCTAGTCGAGTTGCTCGTGGCGGGAGTATCGGAGACGGCCGCTGACTTCACCGCGCAGACCCGCGTCCTGGCAGGGCGGGTGGACTCCAAATATCAACCGCAGATACTTGAAGCAGGCGATAGCTTTTCAGCCATGGGCTATGCGTTAGTCGATGCCGACGGTGACCCGATCAATATTGAGAATGCGCGGGATCTCAACGAGCGCGTCTCCATTGCGATGCATCGCAATGCCTACTACGGATGGGGTTCGTTCCTTCCCCTCACCGTGCCGGAACGCGCGCCGCAGGTACGCATGTCAACATTGGCTGGCAAGGAAACCACCTATCTTGAGGGCATGCGAGTGGAAAACACCGCATTGATCTCAAGCGCCTTCGACTACTGGCGGATCTACGAATGCGGCATCGCCGTCAGCGTGGAATCCTTTCGCGACAACTGGTCAAGAGAGGGCCAACCACCACCACCCAAACATTTGACGCCGCTTTGGACGCTTGTAGCGATCCACTCGTTGCTCGCTTACACTGTCATCTGGTACGGACGACGGGGCATCGTCGACAAGCATACTTTCGACGCCGAGAAGGCTGCGAAGGACTATGCGACCTCCATGTTCCAGACCCGAAAGGGCGACGATGGGGTTTTGTCCGTCGAGGTTCGCAAGGACAACGGGACTGTCGTCATCAGCCACGCGGAGAATTAGGCGCCCCTGGCGCTCGGAGCCCGTTGGTGCGCTCGACAACCCGCTGCCGGCGGTGCTGGCAGCGGGCTATCGGCGGGAATCAGGTCCCCAAACGCGCTATTTGTAGCGCCCGTGGCGCTGCAGAACCTCGATCTGATAGCCGTCGGGGTCCGCCACGAAAAAGAACCGCGCAAGCAGCGCGCCTTCACGGTTGAGCTCGACAATTTTCCGCGGACTGAACCCTGCGGCCGCCAAACGCCTGTGCTCTGCGTCGAGATCGTCGACGCAAAGAGCCAGGTGTCCATAGCCGTCGCCAGGCGCGTAGGACTCTCTCCTGCCCTTGTTGATCGTCAGTTCCAGCTCGAAATCGGCTTCCGCATTGCGCAGATAGACCAGTGTGAACGTGTCGAAATCCAACCGGTCAGCAATATCGAGTCCGAATGCGCTTTTGTAGAAACTGACCGAAAGGTTCTCATCCACCACCCGAATCATCGAATGAATTGCTTTCGCCAAGGGAGTCTCCAGTCTGCCGCGTGGTCTCGGATACCGTGCCTATTGGCTGCAAAAAGGGGTGGCAGCCGGTTACCACGTCTGAAAATTGGCGTGAGGCTGATTCACGCGCTAAGGTAGTCACTGTGAATTGAGCGAAAAAATGCGCTTCGGGTTGGTATCATTGCGGCGAACGGGCGCAGAAGCCGCGCGTCGCCCAGAAGGAAAATCAAACGGGAGGTCTTCGCATGTGTAAGGTCTTTGCCAAGCAGGATCCGGAAGGGTATCGGCTGGTCAACCGCTCAGTTCGAATAGGCGGCCATTCGACGAGCATTCAACTCGAGGCTACTTTTTGGACGCTGTTGGACGAGATCGCCCAGGGACAGGGAATGACGGCGCCAAAATTCCTCTCGACGCTTTACGATGAAGCGCTGGAGATGAACGGCCATATCCCGAACTTTGCCTCCATGCTGCGCACCACATGTGCACTCTACCTGCGCGACAGGCAACCACTTGACAGCGAACCATCGGAGTTTACGAACAAGGCAGCCTGATCCGTCGATGGCATTGCTCAATTCGTCCAAATGGCGGAAATCCAGTGTAGCAGCCGCCTGCTACCACCGATGCGAATTTTGGCGCTATGTGTGTGATATGAATGGCGAACTTCACCGAGGCGGTGTAGGGTTCACCTCAAAAGAAGAAATAAGCTGTATCGACGGCAACGCTTCGCGAATCTGGGAGGATTCATGGTCG
The DNA here is from genome assembly GCF_006440535.1 of Mesorhizobium sp. B2-5-13. Taxonomy (NCBI): domain Bacteria; kingdom Pseudomonadati; phylum Pseudomonadota; class Alphaproteobacteria; order Hyphomicrobiales; family Phyllobacteriaceae; genus Mesorhizobium; species Mesorhizobium sp. B2-5-13. Next base: position 20,556 of record NZ_VFUI01000012.1, read on the forward strand.
AGATCATCTCGAAGCGGGATGGCCCGCGGCGCGAGGACACGCAGGTCAAAAGACTGATCGAGCAGAACCGCTCGACCATAGTGCGCCTCGCCGACCAGATCAGCGGCGGCGGTTATTCGGCTTGCAGGAAGCCACGCCAGCAACCAAAGGCGGAAGGTCTGATCATCCATGTCGGCGGCAGTGCCGCGCCCGCGGTCGAAGCCAGGCCGTCCATCCAGGTCACCATGAACGGCCGTGTGATTTCGAAGGATCAGAACACAGGCCGCCAACTTCATCACATCGGCGACATCCGCAACCGCGGCGGGGAGCAAATCTTCGTGCTGGCGACAAAGCAGAATGGCTTCTTCTCGCCGGTCGACGAAACCGTCGCCGCGGCGCTTGCCGGCCTGGACGGATCACGTCTCGCCACCACCTATACCGAAGAACAGCTTGCCGCCGACATCGGCGTGAAACTTGGCATCGACTGATCAGGCAGACGGCCCGGGCGTGCTCTTCACGTCCAGCCGCGACAGCATACGAACGCGACAGCATACAGAAATGGCATGCCTCGAAGGTTCCGTGATGACTGAATGAAACGCGAGATAGGCCCCAATCATATGAAGATCGATGCTCTTCCGGCGCGTGCGACGGCTGCTGCCGGGCAAATGCTTCTGGGGAACATCGATTATGACGAGCGCGCCACCATGCGCGCCTGGGAAGATTTTCTGGCCGACGAGCCCAAATGTGCCCGCGACCCGGTCCACCCAGGCAACGTCCGCTCCCTCATTCACGAGTCCTGGTATCGCAGCGCGACCGGCGGCATCAACGCTCAAGGGATTGAAGCGCCGCTAAGCAGTGATCGCGACGAGATCGAATATCTGACCCGCGCCAATGCAGAACTGCTTTCGGCGGCGCGCCGGTCGTTCGCCTCTCTTGGCCAGTTGCTGGACGGGACAGGTGCAATGCTGGTTCTGGCCGACAGCGACGGCGTGCTGATCGACGCCATCGGCGACAAGAAAACGCTGCATGACGGCATGGATATCCATCTCGCCATCGGCGGCAAATGGAACGAGGGCGCCGTCGGCACCAACGGCATCGGCACCGCGCTGTGGACCGGAGAGCCGACTTTCGTCCATGCGGCCGAGCATTTCTGCGCCGGCATCAAATCCTGGACATGCGCCGGCGCGCCGATCCGCGATCCGCTCGACGGCAAGATCATCGGTGTGGTCGACCTGTCAGGCTATTCGCCGATCTTTCGGCCGCACAACACCGCGCTCGTCGCCGCCACAGCCCGGCAGATCGAAAAGGCATTGGCCGAACAGCAGCAGGAACAGCGCACCCGCCTGCTCGAAGCTTTCATCTCGTCGGCTCCCAGCTACCGCCAGAAAGACGGGCTGGTGATCGTCGACCATCGCGGCCGCGCTATCTTCTGCAAAAACGTGCCTGACGGCGAGACCACAGAGATGATGGACGGCCCGATGGAGCCAGGTCGTGGCCGCTGGCTGATGAACCTTCCGTCCTCCGGCTCCGACGCCGACCTTGCCAAGGCGCTGCCGGCCCATCTGCGATCCTGCCACATCACGCCTCTCAAGCTCGACGGCGACCTCCGCGGCGCGGCGCTGGTATTCCCCCCCGTGCCGGTAGCCTCCGGCGTGGCGGTGGTCCGCCGGGAAGTGAACAAGCATCTTCAGGATGCTGTCGCCATGATTGTCGGCGAAAGCGAAGCGCTGCAGGCCGCAATCGACGTCGCCTGCCGCGTCGCCCGGTCGGGCAGCGTCACATCGCTGTTGGTCGAAGGTGAAACGGGGACCGGGAAGGAGCTGTTTGCGCGGCTCGTCCATGCCAGCAGCCGGCGTACGGCGAACGATCCGTTCATCGCGATGAATTGCGGGGCAATCACCAGGGACCTGTTCGGCAGCGAATTGTTCGGCCATGTCGCCGGCGCCTTTACCGGCGCCTCGCGTGAGGGAAAACCGGGCGTTTTCGAGCTCGCCAATGGCGGCGTCCTCAGTCTCGACGAGATCGGCGAATTGCCGCTCGAGATCCAGCCCTTCCTGCTGCGTGTGCTGGAAGAGCGCGTGGTCAACCGCATTGGCGACAGCCGAGGTCGCCCGGTCGACGTGCGCCTGGTCGCCTCTACCAATCGCGATCTCAAGCAGGAGGTTGCCTCAGGCCGCTTCCGCCGCGATCTCTACTATCGAATTGGCGCGGTATCGATCACTGTCCCACCGCTGCGCGAGCGCGGCGAGGATGTGCTGCTGCTGATCGAACATTTCAACCGGCAGATCGCAACCGCGGCCGGCGAGGAACCGCTGGAATTCTCGCACAAAGCGCTCGAGGCCCTGCTCGCCTATCATTGGCCAGGCAATGTGCGCGAACTGAAGAACCTGGTTGGGCGGTTGCACATCCTGGCGCGCGGCGGCACTGTCGAGCTGCAGGATCTTCCGGGGGAAATCAGCGCCGGCAATCGCACCATTCACAGCGATCACCCCGCAACCGTGCTCGAAGCACCGGTGTGCACATTCGAGGATGCGGAATGCCAGGCGATCAAGAATGCGCTTGCCGCAGAGGGCGGCAATCTCAGCAAGGTCGCCCTGAGGCTCGGTATTTCGCGGCCGACGCTCTATCGCAAGCTCGGCCAGTACGGCATCCGACGCGGCTTCCTCTAGACCGAGACCCGTTTTCCGGCACGAAAAAACACCGCGGCATTGGCGCCGCGGATTGGGGGAAGTTCGTCACCCGCTGCCTTCAGGCCGCGGTCCTGGGGATCATCAGGCCTTTACGACGGCACCGGTCACTTTCTCCGAGACGTAGCCGAGGATGTTGCCGATGATCAGCGAGACAACCACAGCGGTCGCGACCTTGGTGATGGCGCCGATGCCTTCGCCATAGGCGGCGGCACCAAGCAGAAAAAGCGCGGCAGTTGTCGCATAGCCATAAACCGCCGACGGGATGGCGCTCAGCAATGGCAGCTTGGCGGCGAGAATCAGGACGACGATTGAAATGCCGACGCAAATGCCGGCCATGATGGCCGTAACCCCGATAGATGTCAGTGCAATCAGTGCGCCGGCGGCGCAGACCGCTCCCCAGAGGTTTGCGACCGCCGAATTCTTGAACCCGGCTTCCTTGCCGCCACAGTGATAGAAACTCCCCCAGCCGACAAACACCGCCCAGATCAGCAAATAGGGGTTGCCGATGGTGATCGCTGCCCACGTTGCAATGCCGCCCATAATGCCGATGACGACGGCCAACCCTGTGATAAGATCCATATTGTCCTCCCGTTTTTTCAAAGCCCGAAGCAAAGAAGCTCATTTCAGGATCGCGCTTCGCCTGACGTCCCGACACCAGAACGCCATGGCATCAACCACGGGGTTCAAGAGGAAAAGCCTGCCGGATCCGGCAAGCAGTCAGGCTGGCTGAGCCGCCGGTTCACCCGCGCCGATAACGCCAACGCGCAACGCCAGCCCGGCAGCGGTCGCGCCGAGGCACGGCGCCACGATATAAAGCCAGAGCTGCGACAGCGCCGCTCCGCCGGCAAAGAGCGCCGGACCAAGCGAGCGGGCCGGATTGACCGACGATCCGGAAACCGCAATGCCGGCGAGATGGATCATGACAAGCGTCAGCCCGATCGCCAGGCCGGCTAGGGGGCCGGCACCGCCTTCGGCGGTGGCGCGAAGGATGATGAGCAGAAACAGGAAGGTTGCTACCGCCTCGAACAGGAAGGCCGAAGTTGCCGAATAGGCCGACCAGCCGTTCTGGGCGAAGCCATTTGCCGCCACGTCGTAGCCGCCCCCCTTGCCTTGCACGATCACGTAGAGCACCGCCGATGCGACGATCGCGCCCGCGCATTGCGCGACCACATAGCCGATGAGATCATTGGCTTTCATCCGGCCTGAGACGAAGAAGCCGAGGCTCACCGCCGGGTTGAGATGGGCGCCCGAAATCGGTCCGATCGAATACGCCATCGCCACCACCGACAGGCCAAAGGCCATGGCGACGCCGAGCAGACCGACCTCGGAGCGCATGAACAGGACCGTCGCGCAGCCGAAGAAGACCAGCGCGAAGGTTCCGACGAATTCACAGATGTATTTGTTCATATTTTTCTCTCCCTCTGGACGATAGTGGGGACCGGACGCACTCGTGCGCGCGAAATCCGGTCCAAATGTTTCAGGGCACGATCACGCCGCGGCCGGTGAACCGCCGGTTCTTGAAATCGTCGAGCGCGGTGTTGATGCTGGCGAGGTTGTATTCGGTGTAGTGCATCTTCACCTTGCCGTCGGCGTTCAACTCCATCAGTTCGACGAGCTCGGTGAAATTGCCGACCAGGCTGCCGCCGATGTTGATCTCCTCGATGACGAGGTGCGCGGTCGGCACGTTGACGGTGCCGCCATAGCCGACGACGAACAATTGGCCACCCTTGCGCACCATCTTCCAGCAGATGTTTTCGACGCCAAGTTCACCGACGAAGTCGATGACCACATGCGCGCCGCCGCCGGTGATCTGAATGACCTCCTCAGCAACGTTCGGCCCGCCATCGAGGACGAAGTCGGCGCCAAGATCCTTGGCCAGCACGCGCGCCGCAGGCTCGCGGTCGACAGCAATGATCCGGCAGCCCGAGATCGCGTGAAGCGATTGCAGGGCGATATGACCGAGCCCGCCTATGCCCAGCAGAACGCAGTAACTCCCTGGCCTCAGCAGCTTGGCGGCCCGCTTGGCGGCGCGGTAGGCAGTGATACCGGCATCCGCGAGCGGCGCCACCTCGATCGGCGTCACATTGGCGTTCAGTTTGATCAGCGAGCGTTCGCTGGTGATGAAGTACTCGGCGAAGCCGCCATTCATGCCAAGGCCGGGGAACTGGCCGTTGTCGCAGTACATGTCCTCGCCGTGCCGGCAGTTGAGGCAAATGCCGCACGAGCGAAAGGGATGGCAGATCACCGCGTCGCCGCGCTTGACCGACCTGACGCCGCTGCCGACCTCCTCGACCCAGCCAGCATTCTCATGGCCCATGATGTAGGGCAACAGCCTGCCTTCGGGGTCCATGGTCGGCTTCCACACGCCTTCAATGATGTGCAGGTCGGTGCGGCACAGGCCGGCAGCACCCACCCGCACGATCACCTCGTCGGGGGCGGTGATCGTCGGCGCCTTGACCTCCTCGATCCTGAGCTGGACGTTCATGTGTGGATCGTATTCGTATAGTCTGGCAGCTTTCATCGTCGTATCCTTTCAAGTCGGGATTGTTTGCTTAGGCGCGGCCGAGTTTCTCGGAGCCGCCGCCGCGAGCCGGTCCGGCCGTCGGGTCCTCGTCCTCGGCGAGATGGCCGATCAGCGTTTCGGTGGTCAGGATCAGCGTTGCCACCGAAGCTGCGTTGGCGAGTGCCGTGTAGGTGACGCGGACCGGATCGATAATCCCTGCCTCGAACATGTTCTGGTAGCTGCCGGCGGACGCGTTGTAGCCGTAGCCGCCGTTGATGCGGGTGACTTCCGCCACGACCGCTTCAGGATCGGCGCCGGCATTGGCGGCGATACGCCAGAGCGGCCGCGACAGCACCGACCGCACCAGACGCACGCCTTCGGCGACATCGCCGTCGACGCCGGCCGACACTTTGTCGAGCAGCGGCGCGATCTGGGCAAGTGCCGAGCCGCCGCCGGCGACCACGCCCTCTTCGGATGCGGCGCGCACCGCATTCAGCGAATCCTCGATGAGCTGGATGGTCCGCTTCTGCTCGACCGGCGTGACACCGCCGGCATAGAGGATCGCGGTTCCGCCGGAGAGCTTGGCCAGGCGTTCGCGCAGCTTGTCCTGGTCGATGTTCGGGGGCGAGGCTTCATACTGTCGCTGCACCTGGGCGCGACGCGAGGCGATTGCAGCATGGTCGCCGCCGCCGCGAATGATCGACGTATAGGACGAACTGGTTTTCACCCGGTCGGCCGTGCCGAGGTCTTCGGCGGTGATATCCTCCAGCCGGCCGCCGAGATCGCGTGCGATCACCTTGCCGCCGGTGATGATGGCCAAATCCTCCATCATCGCCTTGCGCCAATGGCCATATTCCGGCGGATGGACGACGAGGTATTTTCCCGGTCCTTGCTTGCCGAGCAGCGTCACCACCACTACCGGCGACATTTCCTCGGACACGATCAGCAAAGGCCGCCCATCCTCGTCGGCGATGCGGCGCGCCGCATCGAGCGCCTCGGGCTCTTTGATCTTGAGATCGGTCATCAGGATATAGGGGCGATCGAGAATAACCTCCATCTTCTCCTGGTCGGTCACCATATGGTGCGAGAGATAGCCGCGTTCGAAGGACATGCCCTCGACCACGTCGAGCGTGGTCTCCGTGGTTGCGCTGAAGTCGGTGGTGATGACGCCCTCGGCGCCGACTCGCTGATGCGCTTCCGCCACCAGTGCGCCAAGCTTGCTGTTGGTCGCGGCGATGTTGGCGACAGCAGCCAGGATGCCATTGCCCTTTGCCGGCTTGGCGGAAGCCTTGAGCGCTGCCACCACAGCCGCCACGGCAAGGTCAATACCCTTGCAGAGATCGACGGATTTGGCACCACGCTCATTGGCTCCGATGCCGGCCTGGATGAGCGCGTTGGCCAGCACGATGGCCGTCGTGGTGCCGTCGCCGGCGACCTCGTTGGTCTGCATCGACACTTCGCGGACCACTTGCGCGCCCATGTTCTCGAAACGGTCGTGCAGTTCGATCTCTGAGGCGATGCTGACGCCGTCGCGGGTCACCATGGGTGTCCCGATCGGCCGGTCGATCATAGCGTTCATGCCTTTGGGGCCGAGCGTCGGCTCGACGGCGGCCGCCAAGCGGAAGACGCCGCGGGCCAGAGCACGACGGGCGTCGGAATTGTGAAGCATTATTTTAGGCATGATTCCTCCTTCCGCCTTACGGGCGGGTTGTTGGTTGGGGGCCTCGTGCGAGGGACGCCGTTGCTCGTCAGTTCTGCTTCAGGCAGCCGGCGCGGCTCGAGCAGGCACGCGATCCATGATGAAATCGACCAGCGTCGGTTCGCCGTCGACCACATCCAGTTCCTTGTATCTTGTGTGTTTGAGCCCCCGGCAAAGCGCGCCGTTGAACTCCATGTTGATGCGCACTCCGCGCAGTTCGCCGAGATAGGCCGTTAATGCCGTGGGCGGAATCTGCTGCCCATCCCATGTCACGAAGACCGGATCTCCTGCCCGGCGGTCGGGAAAACGCTCAAGCAGGACGGCCCTGTACCTCGGCTTTTGCTTGGCCGCTTCGCCCGGTTCGATCCGTGCGACGTCGTACGCAGGCAAGCCCATGCCGAGGATTTCTCCATCGGTCAGACCTTGCGCCTTGAGGCCGCGCAGGACTGCCTCCTGGCGCCGCTTGAATGCCTTCATCCGGAAGGTTTCGCGCAAGGCACTGAGGTCCTGATCCTCCGCAAGTTCGGCGAAGATGTCGCCGAAAGATTTGCCCGCTTCCATGCCGCGATTGACCTCTTCCGCAAACATGTGGTCGTGCAGCTTGACGCAATAGGCAGGCGACCAGGACAGCTGTTCGAGCGCCTGGCGGACGCCGTCCAGCATGAGGAAAGCGAAGTTGGGCGAGCACCAGTAGGTCGGCAACCGGAAGTCGACTTCGACGCTGCCGTCGCTGGTCATCGTGGCCCGCTCGACGAAGCCCATCTCGGTGATCGGTTCGTCGAGTTCCGGGTCGTTGACCTCACCAAGGCGCCGCCAGAGTTCCTTCTCGCGGCTGCTGGACACGCTGGCGGTTGCCATGGTTGCTACTCCGCCGCGATGCTGAAGGGCGAACTGGCGAGCGCCTTCTTCTTGGCTTCGATGTCGATGTTGTAGAGGCGCGCGGCGTTGAGGCCGAGAATCTTCTCCTTGATCTCGTCGGTCAGCTGCACACCGCTTTCCGCGGCGATATCCTGCGGAATCTGGTAGGCCCAGAATTTCTCGACCAGCCAGCGCGGCGTCCAGATCGCGTAGTCGGAACCGAACAGGATCTTTTCCGGCCCGATCCAGAACAGAAGTTCGGCAATGACTTCGCCGAAATAGCGCGGGCGGGAATGGATGAAGGGCAGCGCCACCGCCAGCCCACCATAGACGTTGGTTTCCTGCGTCGCGATCCAGCAGAAATCGTCAAGGCGCGGCAGGCCGCAATGCTCGACGATCCAGTTGAGGTTCTGGAAATCCGTCGCCGCGTGGTCGACGTCATGGACGTCGAAAGCGTCCTTGCTGAGCGGGATGATGGTCGGGCCCTTGTGGACGTGGATGTTCTTGATACCGAGCTTGTCGCAAAGCTCGAAGCATTTGTAGGCATCCGGATCAGTGAGCTTCCAGCCTTTGGAATCGCCATTCCACTCGGCCGTGTACATCTTCACGCCCTTGACGTTGTAGGTCTCCTTGAGGAAGTGGATGTACTCAAGCGCCTTTCCGCCATCGCGCGGATCGAAGGCGCCATTGACGATGAAACGCTCGGGATAGCGTTTGGCCACCTCGGCGTTGCGCTCGATCGTGTTGAAGCCGTTCTTGTAGAAATCCTTGAGATAGGTCGATTGAACAATCGCCACGTCATCGGGACCGTCGATGAACAGGTCGCGGTAGAGATCGTCAGCGCTGTACTTTTCGAACTTGCTCTTCTCCCACAGCTGCTCTTTGGGACTGAGTCCCGTGTGATAGGCATAGAAGCACTCGATGAACTGCTTGCCGTGGACATTTTTCTGGTTCTCGGGGCTGCCGTCCCAGAAATGGGTGTGGCCGTCGACCACGAAAATATCCTTGCCTTCCGGTGTCCTAAACATTCTTCCCTCCGCGAGATGGTTGTTGATCGGCTTGGCGCGCCGCCACCAGGCGACGCGCCGGTTTTTTCGCGTTTATTCGATGTATTCGAACATCTCGTCCATGTTGCCGAACAGGATCACGGTGTTGTCGTCGATGCGCACCATTCGCCCGTAGTGGGTGGAGCTGTTAACCTCGAAGGTTTCCGCCGTCATCTCGCGGCCGAGATATTCGCTGATCTCGTCCATCTTGAAGATCAGCTTGCCGGTGCCATCGATGCGGATCATCGCCGGCTGGTAGGTGACGGTCACGTTCGGCTTCAGGCCCATAAATTCAGCGATGGCCCTCGCTTCCACGGAGTCGTTCATGGTGACGCCGCACTGATGCGAAATCGTCTGCTCGAAGGTGATGTCCTTCATCTCCTTGAAGATGTTGGAATGCGTTGCGTCCCGTGCTGCTAGTGACATGATAATTTCTCCTTGTGTCAGCGCTTGAGACCGAGTTCGCCGAGGATCTGGCCAATCCGTTCCTCGGATTTGGCGCGGACGTCGGCGAACGCGACCGGCTTGGAATGCGGCATCGACCAGACCGGCTGCAGGCCGATGGCTGCCTTGTCGGCGAGCGCGCCGTGCTTCTTGACCCAACCCTGGAAGAGCTTCTTGTTCGCCGCGCCGTGCTTCTCGTCGTTGGCGAGTAAGTGCATGAGGTCGATCGTGTTGGCGAGGTTGCGCTCGTAGTCGGCCTCGGCTGCCGAGATCACCGCAGGCGTGATGAAGTCGTGGTTGGCGGCGGCGATCTGCATCAGGAAGCCCGAGCGGAACACTTCCCCGACCAGCGGTTCGAAAACGATGTTGATGGCAAAGTACTGTTCGAGATAGTCGGTCGCGCCCATGATGGTCTCGACCGCTTCGCGGGTGCCTTGCCAGTTCTTATCCTCGAGCCAGGTCTTCTTGCCGAGTTCATCGTCCCAGCCGGGAAGGTCCATGCCGATCTCGGCAAGGTAGAGCGTGATGTCCTGCGCAAGTCGCAGCTTGTAGGACGAGTTGGTCAGCGTCGCGTTGTTGATCATCTGGGTGTAGCCGTAGCGCTGCGCCTGCATCAGCGAGGTGCCGAGCCCGAATTCGGCGTGTTTCCAGGCGCCGAGCTGCGTCTGCAAAATCTTAACCCAGGCCTTGTCGAAGGTCTTGGGTGCCCCAGACTTGCGGGCATTGTTGATGACGCTCTGCACCATCGTCTCGATCTTCGACTGGCGCTGGTAGTGCGTGCGCTCCCATTCCTGGTCGGGCGCGCGGAAGGCATGCCAGTTGGAGCTCTGCGCGGCGGTGTTCTGCTTGACATAGGCGCCCTTGCCGTCGGCGAAGGAGATGATCCAGTCCTGGATCAGGTAGCGCTCCGGGTCAGGCTGCACGTCGACCGTCATGTCCTCATAGTGGGTGGCACGCTGGCCCTTCGGGTCGAAATACCGGTACTTCCGGCTGTCGGAGTCGGCAAAGATCGCCGCGCCGGCGGCTCCGGATCCGACTGAACTCGAGGTAGCTGGCATAGTCTTCACTCCCTTGTTGCAGTTGTGGGTGCAGTTGCGTGGCCGCCCTCTCAGTGGGCCGGCGTTGCACCTGCCGATGTGGTGAACTTGTCGAAGAAGATCCGCTCCGTCTCGAACCCGTTCATGAACAGAACCGGCTGAAGCGCGTCGATCATCGGCGGCGGGCCGCAGGCATGGACATCGCCCTGCCCGTCGACCGCCAATTGCTTGAGCTTGGCGTCGACACTCTGGTGTACGAAGCCGCGCTCGCCTTCCCATTCGGCGTCATCAGTCGCGTGCGACAGCACGGGAATGAACGTGACTTCCGAATGCTGACCGACCAGCTCGGCGATCCTGTCGAGATAGAATAGGTCGCTGCGCGTCCGGGCACCGTAGAAGAAATAGACCGGACGTTTCTCGCCGCTTTTCAGATGGTCGTTGAGGATCGACCATATCGGCGACATGCCTGATCCGGCACCGACCAGGATCAGGGGTCCTTGCCGTTCGTCGCGACGGAAACAGGTTCCGTAAGGTCCGACGACGGTGACTTCGGCCCCGACCTCGATGCCTCCGGAATCGAGCTCTCCGGAGAACTTTCCCTCAGGGTACTTTTTGATGATGAAGGAGAGTTTTTGGGTTTGGTCCGGCGTATTTGCCATGGAGAACGAGCGCGTAATCGTCTCCCCTTTTTGCGTGGTAACCGTGATGTCGACATATTGCCCCGCCCAGAACTTCATTGGGGAGCCGAGTTCGATCTCGATGCCGCGAATGTCGTGGGTCAGATGCTCAATCCGAGCAATCCGGCCCCTGAACGTCTTCACGGCGATCGCTTTCGCCAAAATCTCCTCGTCATAGTTGAGAAGCTCGACTTCCAGATCGGAGTAGGCGATGCAGCGGCATAAAAGGACGTGGCCGCTCTCCTTCTCCATATCGTTCAGCGCGAAGGTCGAGTACTTGAGCATGTCGACTTCGCCTTCGAGCAACACGCTCTTGCAGGCCGAGCATTGCCCTTCCTTGCAACCGTGCGGCAGCGCGATGCCCTGGCGGAACGCGGCGTTGAGCACCGTTTCGCCATTTTCGACGTCGAATTCGACGCCGACCGGGCTGAGCCTGACCGTGTGGGTTTCTGACATACGGACCTCCAGTGAAAGGAAGGGGCGGGACGAACCCGCCCCTCTGGCCTGATCAGATGCAGGGATTGATGGTGAAGCCGGCCCGGTATTCGGCCAGGTGCTTCTCACGGTCCGCTGCCGACATGCCTCGCAGCGCGTTCAACGGCGATCCGAGCGTGTTGCCGCGCACATCGTCCAGCGTCCACATCTCCTTGTCGTCGAAGCGCATATGCGGCTGCGGGACGAGCGTCTTGCCATCGGAGCGGACGAAGTTCAGGTCCTTGATGGCATCGGCCAGATCCCAGCCGTCATAGAGCGTCTCCCACTCGCGCTTGCCGCTGAAGCGGCCCATCGCGGGCGTCGGACGGCCCTGATACTCGTCGGCGAACGCCACGGTGGCAGTCCACTTGTCGAGCTCGTGGGCGAAGGTGTGCAGCTGACCATCGATCTCGCCGACAACCATATCCTCGCGGATCAGGCAGGGTACGAGGCAGGACCAGCAGCGGTGCGGATAGACGTAGCCGACGTCGCTGTTGAACAGGAGCACCTTCTCGCCCTTGTGGCTGAGCTTGGCATACCATTTCCAGAACTCGCCGAATTCGGCGTACCAGCCCGGATACTTGTGCTCGAACCACTCGAAGTCCTTGTCGGTCTGGGCTTCGATCCGCCAGAAATTGACCGGCCAGCCGACCGCGAAGAACTGTCCGACCTTGTGGACGTAGTTCTTCTTGGTGATGCGCTCCCAGGCCGCCTGGACGTCATCGTGATGGACCTTGATGCCGTATTTCTCGAGCGGCAGCATGTAGGTGCGGTAATAGTCCTCATAGATCCAGCGGTGCCACATTTCCGCGTAGGACTCCTTGTTCTTGTCGCGGTTGGTGGTGCCGTATTCGATGAAGGTGCCGATGGCCGCATCGACGATCGCGTGGTTCTGCCAGAAGGCGTAGCGCAGGTCGCGCTCGAGCAGCAGGTGGTTCTCCGGCTCCTTAAGCGCTGCCATCAGCAGCGAGTGGCCATTACCGATATGCCGGCTCTCATCGGACTGCACCGACAGGAAGACGGTGGGCAGCGCATAGTCGCCGTTGCGGGCGGCTTCCGAAGGCATGGCGACGAACAGCGTGTTGGTGAAAGCGGTCTCGGCGACCACGGTCAGGTACATGCAGGCGGCAGTCATGGTGTCGCCGGTGATGAAGCCCTCGGCGAACTGGCGGCCGATGGTGGTGGCGTAGCACTTGCCGAAGGCCTCTTCGGTGATGTCGAAGCCGGCCGGATCGATGTAGTTCTCCATGTACCATTTCTTCAGATTCATCTGGATCGTCGAGTGACGGAACTCGTCGATCATCTGCATGGTGAAGCCGGTCCGAAGTTCCTCGCCGGGGGCGATGCGCGCGACCATCGCCATCGAACGAGCGGCCGAGATTTCCGGGAAGGGAATGATGGCGAGGAAGAGTTTCATCCACTCGACCCAACGCGGCTCGACATTGCGGAACATGTCGCCGCGCAGCGCCGCATCGAGCGCGCCGTAGACGCGGTTGTCCTTCTCTTCCTGCATCGGGAAATAGGACCGCAGGACCTGCTTCATCGGGTCGCGCGGCGTCTTGTTGATCTTGTAGTCGGTCGGAAACGTCATCGCTTCCTGGACGTAGGAAGGATTCCAGCCGAGGTCGGCAATCTTCTTGGTCGCCTCGCCCACGGAGATGCCGCGTTGCGAGGTGATCTTGTTGAGCGTCAGAGACGTCATCGTCATAAGCCTCCACCAGGTTTGAGCCAAAGGTCCCTTGACCCCGGCATGGAGCGGCGCACGGCACCGCCAGTGAAATTGCGAACGGCACGACAAAGGGTTTGCGCATTCAGGCGCGACTCGTGGTCCGGCCATTCAAGTGGATCGCGGCAAAGGTTTTCGAGGCGTCCGGCAGGGAGCCGCGAGACGCCGACCGCATGTGCGCTGGCGTATCGAAGCGAATGTACCCTGCCCCTGCTTCCTCCGGTCCTTCGTTCTTTTGGCACCGCTCAAGCGCGATGGGCTTCTTATGCAAATAGGTAAAGCAATCGCCGTGCCAGTTTGAAAAACGGAGCCTCTGACCACCGTTCAAAGCGAAACCTCGGGCATTCCGCCCATAAACGCTGGCGCAACTGTAACGTTAATTTACAAATGTATATTACGACTGTAACATTTAGCATTTTTGCAGTGCAATATAAATGGTTCGCTTACGCAATATAATCAAACCCTGTCGAGATCTATTCATTTTCTCTTTCTTCTCTAATATCTATGAGGCAAGCCTTAGACGGTTCAATGCCGGAGAAGATGATGCCGAACGATAAAGACAACCGGGGTCCGGCCCAGCCAATGTCCAACCAGGCCGATGGGGTGACCGGCGACCTGGTCAGGCTGATGCCGCGCGACCTGGTTTTCGTCATGCGGTTCATGGGCGAAAGCCAGTACCGGCTGCAGAGCCATTTCCAGGACTTCATCCGCGCCGAGCTCGCCGCCGGCGGCGTCACAACGCAAACCCATCCGATGATCCATCTGTTCATCGAGAACCATGCAATCCTGCTGCGCGACTTCGTGTTTTCCGGCGTTTCGCTGACGCGCCAGTTCCACGTCGACGAGATCGAGCGCCTCACCGGCGACACCACATCGATGATCCGCGTCGATATCTGGGATCAGCTCAAGAGCCACATCGAAACGGCCGAGAAGCAATTCCAGTCGCAGGCCCACACGCTGCCCAAGCTGCTCTCGGCCTTCGAAAAGCCGACCGGGCCGACAGCCCAGGAGGAAAAATGATGGCGACTTTTGTGAAAGCCGCTACGCGTGAGGTACTGCTCGACCGCCGGCTGGCACTTGTCGGCAATGTCTCGGCGCTCACCGCCGAGGCATTGCGGCTCAATCAGAAGCTCGCCGGCCTCGAGATGGAGGTGCTGCGCGTGGAACTCGAGATCGGCAGGAGCGGCACCAGCCCGCAACTGGTGCAGGATTTGCATGAGGCGGAGGAGAGCGCCGAGGCGATCGTGGACGCGCGCGCGGCGTGCGAGGACCATATCGCCGCTGCCGAAGGCGAGGTCGCGGATGTCGATCGCGAGCTTGCGGCGACGGTGAACGAGGACTGACGGGAGAGGCACAATGAACCAGCAAACGATGCAAAACCTGACCCTGTTCGACCTGCTGGCACGCAGCTGGCGACGCCCGTCGGCGATCGCCGACCTCTGCTTCAGCGCCGATGGTTCGACCGTTGCTTTCACATCCGTGGATGGAACCGTCGCAATTGCCGCGCTCGCCGACCAGGAACCACCGGGATCGCGGATCCGGGTGAGCGGCGACCTCGGCCAGACGACGATCCGCCCGCGCGAGAAGCCGCCGGTGCCGTTGATCGCTTCCGCGGCATTTGGCGACGGCGATGCCCCCCTCGCCGCCTACCTGCATTCAGGCTTCCTTATCGGAACGGCGGCCGGCGAAGCAGTGCATCTGACAGCTGACGGCGACGTTGCGGAAACGCTTATCAAGATCGAAGGGCCCGTCGTCGCCATCGATCATAGTGCCCGGACGACCGTGATGGCGGTCAGTGACGGCCACGATGTCTTCCTGTCGCGCAACCGCGGCGATGTGGCGAGACTGGGACACGCTGCGACATCGTTGACGGGTGCACTGGCCTTCTCGCCGGACGGACGCCGCCTAGCCTGCGGCTCAAGCAATGGGCTGTCGATCTGGGCGATCGAAGGGCCTGCTAACCTGATACGGGACTTTTCCTTTCCGGCGCGCCCGACATCTATTCGCTGGAGCGGCGACGGCACATGGCTGGCTTGCGGGTTGGAGGCAGGGGGTTTTGCGCTGATCGGCCTTGCCGATGGTCTGACCGATACCGTCGCGGGATTTCCCTCGCCGGTACGCACGGTGTGTTGGAGCCCGCCTGCGAATGCGCTGTTTGCGTCGGGCGCGTTCCGGATCGCCGGCTGGTCGATGACCGCGCCGCCACTTGACGGCGGAACGGCCGGAGCATTGGAAACCGGTCGCGCCGGTCTCGTTCTGGTCGAGACGGTGGCGGCGCACCCCCAGAAGAAACTTGTTGCGGCCGGTTACGCCAACGGTCGGATCACCGTCGCCCAGATCGGCGGACGCGACGAGCTTCTCGTCAGGCCGCTGGGCAGCGGGATAACGGCGCTGGCCTGGTCCGGCGACGGCCGGCATCTGGCGGCGGGCATGGTCGACGGCACCGTGGCGATCATCACCTTCCCGGCGCAGATGTTCAAATAGCGGGCGCAGTCCGCGTGAAACAGGAGGATAGAGTGCAGACCGAAATCACCACCGAGGAAGAGAGCAAGGACGCGTTCTTCGAACAACTCGCCAAACTGTCGGAAGAGATGGTGGCCAAGCATGGCAAGGATTTCAGCATGGGCGCATTGGTGCTCGCCGCGCGCTGGATCGCTGAGGGCCGGGTTGGCCAGTTGAAGACGAACTAGGCAGCTCGCCGCTTGATCCTCGAATTGCCGGGCGGCGGCGGCTATGGCGATCCGTCCAGGCGCGGCGCCGACGCACGCGCCAACGACCGCTCCAAGGGATACATTTCGGAGAACGACAAATGAGCTACATTGCCTCGCGCCTGTCGGCGGTGAAGCCCTCCGCCTCGATGGCTGCCTCGCAAGCCGCCAAGGCGTTGCGCGCCAAGGGCGTCGACGTGATCGATCTCGGCCTGGGCGAACCGGATTTCCCGACGCCTGGCCACATCATCAATGCCGCCCATGTCGCGGCCAAGGCGGGACAGACGCTCTATACGGGTGCTGCCGGCACGCCCGAGGTTCGTGAAGCGGTGGCGCAAAAATTGCGGCGCGAGAACGGGCTGGACTACACGGCTGATGACATCGTCGTCGCCAATGGCGCCAAGCAGATCATCTTCAACGCGCTGATGGCGACGCTGGAGACCGGTGACGAGGCGATCCTGCCGGCGCCCTATTTCGTCTCCTATCCCGAAATGGTGAAGCTGCTCGGCGGCACGCCAGTTGTCGTCGAATGCACATTCCGCCCTGTGGCTCGAATCCAAGATGGGATACAAGCGACTGGCGTGGCAAATTGAGCGTGACGGTGTTCCAGGCCTCGCTGCCATTGTTGGCGAAGTAGGTCGCCGGCCGAGCCGAATCCACGAATGCGACATCGCCCGGGGCAAGTTCGACGGCTTGTTCGTTGTGGCTCATCGCAGAGCGGCCAGCGGCCTGAAAGACGGCGAAGTAGTGGTCTACGCTGTCCAGACGAGCATCCCGATAGGTCCGCTCGATTCGCTCGGCGTTGCAGCCCATGTTCAGCGCCATGAACCCACTGACATTGACGGGGGACACCCAACCGGCAAAGGGGTAGGGCCCGGTGCCTTCCGGATTGTACCGCCCACACATAGTTCTGAGCGTATCTCTCCACGCCTCGAAATCCATTGTGGCGCTGCGATACCATCGTCGCGTTGAAACATCATTGGCTTCATTTTTGTGGCTTCTCTGGCAACAAACGACTGGCTGTCGGTCTTTCTGCTGTTTGAACCAGCCAATCGCGGGGACGTGATGAATCGTGAGCGATGCTCAGCGACGTCTTGGCCTTGGCGAGCAGGTCCCGCCAGTTCGCTTGACTGACCAGGACGCACCGCGGAGGCGGCGGCTTGCGCGCAGCCCTTTATCTGAAGCCCGTCAGGCGCTCTGCCGTCCCGCGGCTTCCAGGATGAGTTGAGCAATCTCATGCGGATGAGAAATCAGCGACAAGTGGCTTGCCTTCACTTCGATGGTCTTTGCGTTCATGCGCTTGGCCATGAAGCGCTCGAGATCCGGATTGATCGTGCGATCCTCGGTCGAGACGGCGTACCAGCTCGGCTTCGAGCGCCAGGCCGCCTGCGTCGTCTTGCCGGTGAAAAGCTTGTCTGAAATCGGTGCCTGGGCGGCATAAAGGATGCGCGCTTTCTCACGAGGAATACCGCCGGCGAAATCCCGCAGGAAAGCCTCCTCGTTGAGCTTGCCATAGCCTTCGGACCAGACGAGGCCGGCAGAGGCCGGCGGCGCCGCAAAAGTCTTAGCGAGTGCGGTATAGTCTTCGCCGGCGTCGGGTGCGCGCGCCGCGACGTAGACGAGTGAAGCGATCTTCGGATCCACCCCTGCCTCGGTGACGATCATGCCGGCAAAAGAGTGTGCGACAAGCACGGTTGGTCCGTCCTGAAGCGCGATCGCGCGCCGCGTTGCCTCGACACCGGCCTCCAGAGTGGTCAGCGGATGTTGGACGGCGGTTGCGTTGAGGCCGGCCTTCTGAAGAATGCCAATTACCTCCGACCAGCACGAGCCATCGGCATACGCGCCATGGACCAGGACGACATTGCGAATTTTGGAGCCTGTCTGCGCTCGGGCCTTGTCGGCGCCGGCCAGCAGAGTTGTTGCCATTCCAGCGGCGAGAGCGGTCGAGAAAGTACGCCTGTTGATCATGATTGTGGGTTCCTTGGGAGGACAGCTGAGTTGAATCCACTCGCATCGAAACTTCGAGCGAGGCGAGCCGCAAACGTTTGCCGCTCATACCCAGCCTTCGCAGCGCGCCAGTGTTCGTTACACTCGTCACCGCTTCGTGATGACATCATCTCCTGGATTAACAGCCAGAAAAGGTGCCACGAAACTTTCGATGACGGCCGGTGGCGAAGTGCCAAGGACTATGGCTATGTCGTTCTGATGGCATGCCTACTTGGGCTTGTCGCTGGGCACCCATTTGAAGTGCTCGCCATCTTTCTCGATGGACCCGATGCCTGGAAACGCGAAGTGCGGCGCAAAGATTATCTCGTGATTCTTGGCGAAATAGTCAGTGTTTTAGCTCTGCTCGCTTGCGCTTCCGGCTTGTCGCCGTCAAAGGCAACGGCCCAGTCCGGTTTCGCCAGCGAAATGATTGAGCTGTGCACCGTGGCGCCGATGTCAAAAAGCCGCTCTTCTCCGGATTTGATCTGGCAGCCGACATGGCCGGGTCGGCAAAGCCGATGGCGCCCCTAGCCGGTGTGCCTGAACGTTTGCGACGAAGCGCGGCCAGCATGGACACGATCCTCGATCTGATAGCCCGCGGCGAAGGCGGCCAGGGCCGCGAAGCTGTCATCCATGCCACGAAACCGAGGCCGCGCTGCTTCCTCGATCGCCGCGCGGCCGACCAGAGGCTTGCCCTCCCAGGTCGCACAGCCGCCATCATGCCGTAGATCCGCGCCAGTGCAGATGCCGTCGACTGGCCATTGCCGCCCGGTTGAAAGAAGGTGAAGTGGCTACGCACGATTTTCGCGCCGAAGATATCCCCGCTTGGACGACCTTGACCGAAACTCGTTCAACCTTCGGCACTGGTGAGGCATTCCAGCGCCTCGCCGGTCAAAGTGCCTTTAATATGCGCCACGATTATCTCGATGGCCTCATCGCGGGAAACGTCGTCACCCGCAGCCTTGCGGAGCCACATGCCATCAATCAGCGCACCGACCGCCAAGGAAGCTGCGCGCAGGCTCGGGGGATCAAGCACACCCGCGAACGCCGAACTCAGGTTTGACTTCAGGCGCCGATAAAAGATCGCCTGCAAAAGCGCGAATTGAGAACTGCTGGCAGCCGCCGCGCAGACGGACAGCCAAGCCTTCGCCACGTTCGGTTCGAATGCATTCTCGGGGAAGTTTCCCTCGACCACGGCGATGAACCGCTGCCAGGGTGTCTTCGCTGCCCTCAATTTCGCGACGATGTCCTCCATCAGGATCCGGTTGTTGTGCCGCACCATCCCGAAGAGAACCTCGTCCTTGCCTTTGAAATAATAAGCCAGGATGCCCGGCGACATGCCGGCTTCGCGGCATATGCGGGCCGAAGTCATGCCTTGCAGCCCATGCTCGAGGAACACACGGTGCGCGGCAGCGACCAGTTCGACACGCCGGATGTCCTCGATTTTCGTTCGCTTGCTCTGAGTCGTCATTACTTTTTGTAGCAGAAAAGATTTTTGTATGCATGTACAGGGTTCTGTATTGACATATAGCGCGAGTATCATACGGTCCACGGCCAGTCCGTCTGACCAAGAAAATGGGGAACCTCAATGCGCACCACATTCGTTTTCGCTTTGCTTTCAGGACTCATCGCCTCGCCTGCCCTGGCCGCCGACGCGGCTCAGTGCCAGAAGGTCCGCATGGCGGATCTTGGCTGGACCGACATCGCCCTGACCAACACCACTGCGCAGGTGATCCTCAACTCACTGGGGTATGACGCCTCGCAGACCCTGCTCGGCCTAGGCGTTGCCTATTCGGCGCTGAAGGAGAACGACATGGATGTCTTTCTGGGCAACTGGCGACCGGTCCAAGACGAGGAATACAAGTCCTATTTCGATGAGGGATCGGTCGAAGTGTTGGGCGTGAACCTGGAGGGCGCCAAATACACGCTCGCCGTTCCGCAATATGTTGCGGACCAGGGCGTCAAAAGCTTCGACGACCTCGCTGCCCACGCCGACAAGTTCGGCGCCAAGATCTATGGCATCGAGGCGGGCTCGAACAAGCCGCTGCTCGACATGGTGGCAGCCAACCGACACGGACTGGGCGAATGGCAGATTATCGAGTCTAGCGAAGCAGCGATGCTGACGCAGGTCGCAAACTCCGTGGCAGACAAGAGCTGGGTCGTCTTCCTCGGCTGGGAACCGCATCCGATGAATCTTGACTACAAGATAACCTACCTGTCGGGCGGGGACGTCGAGTTCGGGCCGAATTTCGGCGGCGCCACTGTCCGCACCATCGCCCGGAAGGGCTTTTCGGCGGAATGTCCCAACGCAGCCAAGCTGTTCGCCAATCTGGCATTCGATCTCACTTATGAAAACTATGGCATGCGGATGATCCTGGGGGAGGGAAAATCCGCGGACGAAGCCGCCCTCGGAATGGTCAAGCGCAACCCAGACAAACTGGCGAAATGGCTGGACGGCGTCTCGACCTTTGACGGCCAACCGGGCTTGCCGGCCGTGAAAAGCGCCTTGGGTCTGTAGATGGGCCACAGCATGCTTGCAGCCGTGCTGGAAGGCGCTGGCCAGCCGTTGCGCATCATGAGTGTGCCGCGGCCGGAACCGGGTCCGGGAGAGATATTGGTTCGTCTGGAGGCGAGCGGCATATGCCATACCGATGTGCATGTGTGGCAAGGACATCTGCGGCCGGCGTCAGGGCAACAGACCGCAATTCTCGGCCATGAGGGCATTGGCAAGGTGGCGCAGATAGGCGCCGGGGTCGCGGATTGGCGCCTTGGCGAGCGCGCCGGTATCGCCTGGCTTCACGATACATGCGGCGGCTGCGATGAATGCCGTTCGGACATGGAGTCGTTCTGCCAACACCAGCGGGCGCATGGCTTCGATGTTGCGGGCACTTTCGCTGAATATGTCGTTGCCGATGCGCGTTTTGCCGCGCGAATACCCGGAGACGGCGATGCCGCAGCGCTGGCGCCATTGATGTGCGCAGGCCTGACCGCCTTTGGCGCCGTGAAGCGCGGGGGAGTTGTTGCCGGAGACACCTGCGCGATATTCGGCTGCGGCGGCCTGGGCCTCTATGCGGTCCAGATCGCCCGGCGGCTGGGTGCAACTGTCGTCGCCGTCGATACCGATGAGGCCAAGCTCCGCCTTGCATCCTCCCTTGGCGCCGAACACATCTTGCTTGCCTCGCCCGCTCTGGCTGGCAAGTGGCCGGTGAACCTGCGCGCCCACGTCTGCATCAATTTTGCGCCCACGCCAGTAACCTGGGACGCTATGATCGCAGCAATCCGTCCGCGTGGCAGGATCATCGCAGCTGCGATGGTCTCGCAACCGGTGCCACTCAGCCAAGAGTGGCTCACCGCGACTGGCGTGTGGATAACAGGTACCAGCGTCGGCACGCGCGCGCAAATGCATGAACTCATTCAACTGCACCAGACGCAGCCGTTCGAGGCACAGGTGCAGCGCGTCACGCTCGCCGAGGCGACGAGCGCACTGGACCGGTTGAAAAACGGAAAAGCTGAAGGGAGACAGGCGATTGTCTTTCGTGGCGAGATCTGACGTTCTTGCCGCAACTCAACCGTTGGTCAATGCCAACGTCACACCAGCGGATAGCGCGCCTTTGACGTACCCCAAGAAGACAGCGAACCGTGTACTCACCGGCACTGCCGACCACGGAATCATCGGCGTATCTGCGCGCCGTTTGGAGATCAGTCCTTCAGGGTGTTTTGGAAGGACTTGAAGGCCGACGCGGCCGGCTTGGCGGTGAGTTGCTCCTGGAATCTGGCGAAGTCAGCGACTTCCCAGTGCTCCGCGAGTTTGCCATCGGCGATTCGGTAGAACTGGAAGGCGGCGAAATCGACCCGATTCCCGGTCGCCTTGATATCCCCGAAATCATTCACCTGAGTGCCGCTGACGCGGTTCATCACCGCCACCCGATCGCCTTCGCCGATGATCTGCTCAATGGTCCATGTGAAGTCGGGGAAACTGACCTTCAGCCCCTGGAGGTAGCTCCTGATGACTTCGATGCCTGACGTTTGCCCTTCGAGCTTGTCGCCATAGTCCTCCGACACAATCTCGGCGAGTTGACCGAGGCTGCCGGAATTGAACATCTCGAAATAGCGACGCACGATGGCTTTGTTGGCTTCGGAGTCGGACATGGTCGGATCCTTCTTGTAACGGTGAGGCGGCTAAGCGCTTTGTGGATTTAGGACATGTTTTGCCGAGGCATCGCCGGCGGCGACCGCCTCATAAGCCTGCACCGCATCATCGAGTGGCCAGGTCTTGACCGGCGACGGTCGCAACGCGCCGCTCTCGAAACCCGGGCGAAGCGCGTTCAGGATCGCCGCGATTTCGGCGCCTGTGAGCTTGGCGGTATCAACGCCGATCAAACGTTGCCGGTTGTGATAGAAATCCATCAGATCGAATTCGACGCGGCGCGAACCAACGCTTGTGATCGCCACCTGGCGGCCGTCCAGACACATCGACTTCATTGCTGGCTCGAAGACCGGCCCGCCGACGGCGTCCAGCACAAGGTTCACACCTTTGTTCCCGGTCAGCGCCGCCACCATGGTGGGCAGGTCCTTGGTCTTCGTGTTGATGAAAATATCCGCTTCGGAATCCTGGCTCATGTTGATGTCGGCACCGATCACACGAGCCTTCTTCCAGTGCGCAATCTGGATCGCCGCGCGGCCGACGGCGCCGGACGCACCGGTGATGAGCACCGTTTCGCCGGCCCGGATATCACCTGCCACGACAAGCGCGGACCACGCCGTGACAAAGGGGACGCCGACGGTGGCGGCCTGTTCCATCGAGAGGTTCGCCGGCATCTCCGAAAGCCAATCTTCCGGCACGGCGACGAACTGGGCGTGGGAGCCGTCGCGGCCGATACCGAAGCCCGCGCCGTTGCCCCATACCGACTTGCCCGCCCAAGGGCCCGAAGCTGCGACGATCGTCCCCGCGTAGTCCCGGCCAGGCGTGCGCGGCAGCGTCGGACTGAACACGCCGGAGACAAACTTCACGTCGCTGGGGTTGATCGCGGAAGCATCCACTTTCACCAGCGCCTCGCCAGTTTGCGGGACAGGCCTGGCAATGTCCTTGACGCTCAGGACCGAGGGCGGACCATAGGCCGAGAAACGAACGGCGCGCATCGTGGTCATCGCCAAGGCTCCAGGGATAAGTCTTCAGGAATGCGAACCCCGCCGGGTTACGTCCGATCGAAATCCTTGAGGTCCAGAAGGCGAAGCCCGCGGCAGCTTAACAGCGGGCGTCGCCGTGCCATCAGGCTCCGCCGTGCGAGCCGAGCAATTGCCACTCCCACGCCAAACTGGTGCCGGTCGCTCCACCGTGATCCAGGAGCACCTGCGCTAACGCGGGAACGGTCGATTCCCGCGCCCAATCGCGCTGGAGTTCCGATGCGAACACTATCCAGGTCAGCGGCACGCCGCCGGCCTGGATCATCCGTTGAACGCCGCGGTCATGCGCTTCAGTGCTGACGCCGCCGGAAGCGTCGGTCACAAAATAGACTTCCCAGCCTTCGCCAAGCGCCTGGATCACGGGAAAAGCGAGGCATATTTCGGTCCACAGGCCCGCGATGACGACTTTCTTCCGGCCGGTCTTCTTCACCCAGTCGACGCAGGCCTTGTCTTCCCATGTGTTGATAGTGGTCCGGTCGATCGGCACCTGATCGGGAAACACGTCCTGGATCGCCTTGAGAAGCTCACCACCCCGAGCCTTGATCACAGTTGTCAGAAGTGTCGGGACATTGAAGGCCTTGGCCACCTTCGCGAGGGCCACCGTGTTGTTGATCATGATTTGAGGGTCGATGTTTCGGACACCCGCAACCTGGAACGCCTGATGATCGATAAGCACAAGGACGCAATTTTCGGGCGTCAACATCGCCTCGAGACCAACCTTGGGGAATACTGCAGCGGCCATGTAATTTCCTTTTGTTGTTGTCGCAGACGGCCTGCGCCCATCTGCATGATGGTTCGATCTTCAAATAAAGTGATCGAATATCTGGCTAGTACGGCTCAGATTTGACCGTAATCGTCTGAGGCGAACAGCCAGATACGGTCGCGCGTGACGTTCGATGCGATCGACAAGCGATCACGAGGGGTCCGGACCGTCGGACCTACCGTTGGCTTGCACTGCATGAGAGGAGCGGTCGCGCAAGGCCGGAAAAGGCCGATCGCTTGGCGGACCGATGAAGAGCGGGGACTCTTGGATAGCCACGGCAGGGCGATGCTTCCCTAAGACCGCTGGAGTGGCCGGCGCCTAGCTCGTTTCATTGCTCAATTTGACGTCTGCCGCCCGTGAACGAGCGGGCCTTCGATTTGTGCCACGCGATGTCCGGGGGCATCGACAACGATGGGCGCGCCTGCATCTGCCGATGCTAAGGCATGCAAGCTGCCACCGTTCATACCATGGGATTGCCACTCGAACTGGTTGATCAGGAAAGAGCCAGCCGGGCCTGGAGGCATGTCCGTCCGGTGGATCGCAAAGAAGCGATAGTGACCGCCTTTGAAGTCCGGCAGGTCCAGCAAAACGAGCTTGCCGCATGCGAGGTCTTCGCGGACCATGGGTTCCGGCATCGTCCCCCAGCCAATACCTTCCCGAAGCAGCATGTGCTTCGTGGCCAGGTCGGCGATGCGCCAGGTGTGGGTGCCCATGACGCCCAGGTCCTCACCGGCGGTGCGCGACGTCCGATCGGTAAGGACCAACTGAACATGATGTCGCCCCGCGCCGAGCCCATTTGCCTGGGACACCAGGGGGTGGTCGGGTGAGGCGACAGGAACCAAATTGACACTTCCGACGCCGATCCGCTCCAGCCCGTCGATTTCCACGTCGGGCGGTCCGCGAACACCAATCATCGATGTGCGATCAAGGACGAGCTCCGTCACGGCACCCAAGGCTTCCGCCCTCAACTTGAGCGGTACGGTGGGAAATTCCTCCCGGAAGCTCTTGAGCGCGGCAACAATTCGCGACGCCGGCAGCATCACGTCAAGGGCGACGTGAACTTCCGGTTCGAGGCCTTGATGAAGACCCTTGGCCTTTGCGCGCAATCGATTGAAGCCCAGGGCAACATTGCGCGCTTCTGAAAGCAGCGCTTTCCCGTCGTCGGTGAGTCGGGGCCGGCGGGTGGAATCTCTTTCGAAGAGCGTAACGCCAAGCTGGGCTTCCAAATTGGTGATCGTGTAGCTGATAACCGATGTGGCTCGGTTGAGCTGGCGGGCCGCGCCCGCGAAACTTCCAACATCGATCACTGTCAGAAACACTCGCAACTGATCGAACGTTGGCGTGCCGGGATCAGACATAACGATTTCCTCGAATAGAAGACTCGAAATTTTACAACTTTCGTACCCTAGGTCAGCAGCGCTAGCCTACGCAACCGACCACTCCACCGACGTTTGAGGGAGCGAGCAAAATGACTTATGCGATAATCGGATCTGGTGCCATCGGCCATGCCATCGCAACGCAGTTCGCGCGCCAGGGCATCGATGTAATGGTCGCCAATAGTCGAGGACCGTCGTCGCTCACAGACATGGTCCGCGCGCTTGGTCTCAACATCAGGCCCGCCACCACCGGTGACGCGGCCCATGCGGACGTGGTGATCCTGGCGATTCCCTTTGGTGCCATTCGGCCGTTCGTCGAGGACGCGGATGCCGCGGGTGCAAATTGGGATAACCGCCTGGTGATCGACGCGAGCAACGCGATCGACTTTCCGTCGTTCAAGCCTGCCGACCTGGGCGGCCGGCTCTCAACCGAGATCGTCGCGGAGGCGTTTCCTGGCGCCCGGGTGGTAAAGGCCTTCAATACGGTCCCGGCCGCAAAACTGGAAGCGCCGCCAGCACAGGCGGGCGGACGACGCGTTGTGGCGCTGTCTGGCGATGACGGCAGCGCCAGGTCCCAAGTTGCCGCTCTCATCGAGCGACTCGGCTATGCGGCGCTTGACCTCGGCACCCTGCGGCAGGCCAGCCATCTGCAGCAGTTTGGCGGCACCCTCGTGGCTCAGGACCTGATCAAGCTGGCCTAATCTGGCCGCGCACCGAATAACGCCATTGGCAGCAACGGTGAAAGCCGCTGCCGCGAGAGTGAAGCTTCCGGCAGGAGCACGTCATGTTGAATGATTTCGATGGCAAGGTGGTTTTGGTCACTGGGGCCGGGTCGGGGATAGGTCGGGAGGCCGCCTTGGCGTTCGCCGCTCGCGGCGCCCTTGTCTGCGGCGGGGACGTCAATGAGCAGGGCCTCGCGGAAACCCAGGCTCTCGTCGAAAAGGCGGGCGGTAAAGCGCAGGTCGCTCGGGTCGACGTCTCGTCGGAGGAGGACGTCGCGGTATTTCTCTCGCGCATCGCCACTGAGGCGGGTCGGTTGGACGCCGCCTTCAACAACGCCGGGATCACAGGCGGCGCGCATCGGATCGAAGACTATCCGACGGATGATTTCGACAGAGTTTTGCGCACCAACCTGCGCAGCGTCTTTCTCTGCATGAAGCATGAGCTTCCGCTTCTGAAGCGCGGCGGCGGTGGTGTGATCTGCAACACGGCCTCCGTAGCGGCACTGACTGGCCCAGGCGGGATGTGTGCCTATGCGGCGTCGAAACATGGCGTTCATGGGCTGACGCGGGTCGCGGCGATGGAGAACGCCGCACACGGGATTCGAGTGAACGCCTTGGCGCCGGGGTGGACCGAGACCCCAATGGTCGTAACGGCAAGCGCCCAAAATCCGTCTTTTGCGGCACAGACGACGAACGCCATTCCCGCCAAACGAGGCGCTAAGCCGAGTGAAATTGCGCAGGCCGCCGTTTGGCTCTGCTCAGACGCATCAAGCTATGTGTTCGGGCAAATGCTGGTTGTCGACGGAGGCATGACCATCGGCGGCTTCGAGTTTTGAGCGGAGACCGCTTGACTGCCCCGTCAATCCCTACTGACGCATACTCCTGTCGGAACGGCGAGCCGAGGAAACTGAGGCGTTCCACCGTTGCTATGGCACCAATCTGCCAGCAAAACGAACTGCGTCCTACTCTTCCTTCGCGGCAAGGCGATCTGGCCGATGCTCCGCGCCCGATGATCGCCGCTAACGCGGAATTTTACGATCTCGATAGAGCACCATGCCAGCATGGTAGAGGACTCCATCTCTGAACTCACCATCGGCTGTGAAGCCGGTGTCATCCCAATAATCGATGTGGTTGCCACGGACCTCATAACGGCCCTGGTAAGCACTTTCTCGACAGCCGCGCGCTTCGTCATAGCGACCGTTCTGGAGCAGGTTGTGGCGAATTTGGCCGTCTGCGGTGATCCATAGACCGACATAAGCATGCATTCTGTCGGGTGCGGAGGTTGACTTATATGGGCTATTCATCTGAGCAAATCCTTTGCAGTCGATGATCAGCGTATTTGGTTGGCTGCAAGGCGTAGCGACGGCTTATGGCAATTGCCGCCACTTCGTCATGCGGTCGCTTAGATCAAGCAGGCCGCCGTCGACCATGAAACTGCCGTCACCGCGGTGATGTAGCATCCGGCGTTCTGTCCGGGCTTCGTCAATCCAGATCCGTTTCGCCTCAAGGATGAACAGGTTGTGGGTATCGACAAGGCTCGCGTTGGCGACCCGGCATTCGATGTTGGCTAGGCAGTCAGCGACCAACGGGGGCTTCACCTCCTTTGCCGGGCGCGTCTTCAGCCCAAAACGCTGAAACTTGTCTACGGAATCGCCAGAGCAATTGCCGATGTCGACGACGGTCTCGGCCAGATCGATTGTTGGAATGGCGATGACGCATTCACCGGTTTCTTTCAACGCCCGCTGGCTGTAGTCCCAGGGCCCGACGACGCAGCCGATCAGCGGTGGCGAATGCTGGATCATCATGTGGAAACCCATGGTCATCACATTCGGCTTGCCCTTATAGCTCGTCGTTACCAGAACAATCGGACCCGGTTCGAGTAGGTGATAGGCCTGAGAAGCAGGTATCTCTTTCATCGTAAGCTCCTTTTCGAGGATGCCTCTCCGTGTGCGGGCGGAGAGGCAGAAAGATTTTCTGATTTCAATTACCAACCTTGTTCAACCGGCAGAACGAAAAGCTCCGCAACATTCACGTGAGCGGGGGCCTGCGCGGCAAAAACGATGGTGTCGCCGATGTCCGAGCCCTGCAGGAACGTCATCTGCTTGCCGAGATCGTCCATCTGCTGCCGATAACCGGCATCGGTGATGTGGTCGTAAAGCTCGGTGGCGACGGCGCCTGGCTGGATGCAGGTGACCCGGATGTTGTGCTTCTGGCCGACTTCCATGCGAAGGCCGTCGGACAAGGCGGCAACGGCATGCTTTGTCGCACAATAGACCGCCAGGCCCTTGAAGACCTTGCGACCAGCGATCGAGGACATGTTGAAGATATGGCCGGAATGCTGCTTGACCATCCGGGGCAGCACGGCGGCCGTGACGTTCAGCAGGCCCTTCACATTGACATCGACCATGCGGTGCCATTCGTTGGTCTTGAGTTGATCGAGGTCGGAAAGCGGCATCAACCCTGCATTGTTGACGAGAATGTCGATGGAGCCATAGGCGTCGGCCAGCTTCTTCACGCCAGCCTCGACTGCGGCAACATCAACCACATCCATCGCGATCACCAGGGCCTCACCGCCCTTCGAGGCGATTTCGCTCTTGAGAGCTTCGAGCTTGTCGGTGCGCCGTGCTGCGATACCGACCCTGGCGCCGGCCTTGGCAAGCTTCAGGGCAGTGGCGGCGCCGATGCCGCTCGATGCACCGGTGACCAGTGCGACTTTTCCAGAAATGTTCGTCATTGTTCAACTCCTTGTTGGGCCCGTGCGGGGTCGTTGGAACAAGGACGAACTTAGTTGGAGTGGTCGGCGCCTTCTCACGGCAACCTGCGCGAACTGTCGGGATTTTGCTCTATTGTGGTCGGGGAAAGTCTCAGTCACGGCGATAGGCCCGGGGCGATACCCCCGTTTCGCGGCGGAAGATCTGGGCGAAGTGACTGGGGCTGGAGTAGCCGACGGCCATTGCAACCCCGATGATGCTGGTATCGGTCTCCTGTAGCAATCTCTGCGCTCTGGCGACGCGCAGGCGGATGAACTGATGAGATGGCGAAAGTCCCGTCGCCTTCTTGAACAAGCGGCTGAAGTGGAACTTGCTCATACCAACGCCTCGCGCCACCTGGGCCAGATCAAACGGCTCCTGCAGGTGCGCCTCCATGAACGCAATTGCCCTGCGCAGTTTCGCACCTGGAAGAGCGTTTTGCCGGCGCCCTCTGTTTTCCCATGACGTGTAGTGCCGGACCAAATGAACAGCCAGACTTTGCGCCAATCCCTGGATGAAAAGTGCGCTGCCCGCCCCTTCCGCAGTCAACTCGCGGTGAATGAGCGCCAGCAGGTGAGATAGTTGCTCGTCCCGGCCGCCGGAGATGTCACGCAGGCCCAGCGTAGCTTTGCCTGAAACCTCCTCCGCCACTCGTTCAAACAATGGAACCGAGAGGTAGAGATGCATGACCTGAAACGGTTCGTCGCCGTTGGCAACCCAGCGCAGTTCATATGGCGTCGCGGAGCGCGTGAGGAAGAAATCCCCGACGGCTACCCGGTTGGCAATCCATTCGCCTCCCAGATCGCGCTCCTCGACCAGCGCTTCCCCTGACATCACCCACACGATCAGCGGTTCAGCAACCGCCGGAACCAGGAACGGCTCTTGTATCGTGAGACGAGAGAAGACCTGCACGAACATGTCTGTCCACGCTGGACCATCGCCACTGATCAGCGTGCGACCGGCAATGTACTTCTCATGGCTCTGCGGGGATGTGCGATCGGGAGGTGTATCAAGGCTTCTTGTCGTCTTCGAAGGCCATCTCACCAGTTTGTAATCCAGCTTACCACACGGTTGCAGCGCCATTTCACTGAGTCCGCAAGAGCGCTGTAGAATAAGAAATTTTGCCACTGCTGCAATTATCGCTTTTGCGCGATTTCTATCGCACTGCTGTGTCACAACCACCATCGTCATTCCACCAACCGCTAACTCCTTCATGACTTCGACAGCCTCGCCAACCAACTCCGGGTCGAGTCCATTCGTAGGTTCGTCCAAGAGCACCCTTTCCGTGGTCCTGGTCGGCGTCAGCGATAATCGAAAAGAACGCCGCACGGGCGATGTCTTTCTTTGACGCGTCCGGGTGTTCCTTCCTTGCGCCTTCAATAGGAGCCAGCGCGCGTTCCGGCTGGATCGGCTTTTTTTATAAGGGGGGAAGCGCTTCGCCGTAACGGCGTCAACCCGCCGGCCCGCAATGCCCTCAGAAACGGAGAAGCCTTGCCGACAGTTCAGTTTTCTTTCAAATCTTCGGCTTCGTCCTTGAGCCTAGTCCAGTCGGCACCATGCTTTCGCAACAATGCGCGCGCCTGTTTCGGCGTGACGTCGGCAATTTCCGTCAGGTGCTCTACCTCCAGCTCTTGCCCCTTCACCACGCGGCTCGCCTCTTTCTTTTCTTCTTTGGTAGCCATCACTGTGTGTCCTTCTCTTGCATCATCGGATGAACGAGGACCGGAAAGTGTGGTTCCGGCTGGCGCATTGGGGCCTGTCGCCTCGGTCGGGACGTCCGGTCAATACCTTGCCATCGACATCGCCGGCACGCCGATCTTCGCCATCCGGGGCCGGGACGGGACCTTGCGCGGATTTAAGAACGTCTGCCGCCACCGGGGGGCGAAACTTCTGGCCGATGGCGCGGGCAAATGTGGGCTGATCGTTTGTCCCTATCACAAATGGTCCTTTGCCGACACCGGCCGGCTGGTGCAGGCCCCATGGTATGGCAAGGATCCCGCGATCATCGCCGAAGACTGGCCGCTGGAGCCGGTGCAGTTGTCCGAATCGCGGGCTGCTCTTCGCGGCACTCGACCCGAAGGAAAGTCTTTTGGATCAACTTGGCTCTCTGCCCGCCGAACTGGCGGACGAGCCGTTGGAGACCTATGCCGCCACCGATCAGGCCACTGTCAGCTTTGCGGCGAACTGGAAGATCTACACCGACAATTTCGTCGAAGGCTACCACATCCCTGGCACGCATCCCTCGTTCTACGCTGCCATCGACTTCGAAGCTTTCCAGACCACCGCCCATCCCGGTTATGTCCGGATGACCGCACCGCCGAAAGACGGTCTGTTCTATCGCGGGAATGGCTTTGGATGTGGCCGAACTGGACGCTGTCGCTTTTCGATGGCGGCATGAACGTTAGCCGGATCAATCCGACCTCACCGCTTCACACAGACCAGCATTACCATTTCTACTTTGCCGATATCGCTGCTGAAGCATCCGAGAGCAGGGCGAAATCTGTGCAAGGCACTCTGGCCGTGGTACGCGAGGACTACGCCATCTCGCGCCGATACGCATCGCAACTATGCCGCAGGGGCCTATAGCTCCGGCCCGCTCTCGGGGCGGCATGAGCGGGGAGTGCAGTATTTCCAGGAACGGGTCGCTGCGGCACTGGGCTGTGAGCGCCCCTGGCGTCCTTGTCCGCCGCATAGTGCTCTGGCTCGGCGCCTGCACAAGAGCCCCCCGCCAGCCGAGGGTATAGGGCGGGCACGGTAAGACGAGTTACGAGCGTCGCGGCAATCGGAGCTCGCTCAATGCGGAGAGCAGATCGGCGAACGCGGCTTTGACGACCAAGTTTAGCGGGCGCTCTTACCGGCCGGACCCTTGACGGCTGGAACGGGGCCGCTAGCGGATCGACGGCTTTCGAATGAGAGCATAGAAAGCCGATCGTCCCCGCCTATTGACGTTCATTTGGTAAGCGGTCATCGCCAAGTAAGCGACTTTAGCGATCAGCTTGGTGCGCGATCCCTCTCAGAAATATCTGAAAGCGCTGGCGAATGTCTTGCTTGCGCTGGTCTCTTGCGTCGTCGCCCTGCTGTCGCCTTCTGGGCAACAGTGCTCCAAAGGCGATATCCATCAGCATGCCCGCACACAGCACGACATCATCCATCTCGATCGCGCCACGATCACGCTCGGCCTCCAGCCATTCGATCAGGTCTTCGCGCGTCCGGAGTATCTTTTGCTGGTAAAGATAGTCCGACAGTTCAGGAAACAGAACGGACTGGTGCAAAATGAGGTTCAATAGCGCTTCCCGTTCCTGGTCGCGTCCGCGGTCCATATCAAGGCGGAACACCTTCACAAGTTTGTCAATCATCGGAAGGTCATCGTCGGGTGGGCGTGGCAGATCGAGCAGCAGATGCCGGTACTTCAACACGACCGCCCCGAACAGTTCGGTCTTGCTCGCGAAATGCTCATAGAGGGATCGTTTCGAGACGCTGGCCCTGGCCGCGACCATCTCGGTGGTCGTTCCGGCAAAGCCCTTTTCTAGAAAAACCTTATAGGCCGCGTCGATGACGAGAGCTCGACGCGCCTGTGGCGCGATCGTCAGTGGGCGCCCTCGTCTCTTATGCGTTGGAAGCTGCTCGATCCGTTCGCTCAAAAAAGCCACTCCTCATTGAACCGTCGAACGTCCGCCACAATTATGGTACTTAACAGTACCATAAATTGCACTTTTGTCCAGACGAAGGAACAGCGCCTGTCATGCATACTCTGCCCAGACTCAACGGCCGATACTGGCTCGCGCTGGTGCTGGCCAGTACGTTCGGAACCAACACCGGTGACCTTATGTCAGACGGCCTTGGCCTTGGGCATGTGGCCGGGCTTCCCTGGATTATTGGGGCTCTGGTTCTGGTATTTATAGCCGAACGTGCCAGTCCCTGGAAAACAGCGCTCTTCTTCTGGGCCGCAATTATCATAATTCGCACCGGCGCGACGAACATCGGAGACGCATTCCATGATTACAAGATCGATTTCTCGATTTCGCTTCCCGTTGTCCTAGTTTGCTACGTTGTGAGCGTGCTGCTTTATCGAACCTATTGGCTACGTTCGGGGTCTGCGTCATTAGGCGTCAACCCGATATACTGGATCACCATGGTTCTGGCGGGCGTGTTGGGGACGATCGGCGGAGACGCGGCATCTTTTAGACTCGGTCTTACGCCAGTTGGTACCGCGATCGTGTTCTTTGCCCTGGTCGCGCTTGTAACGACCCTTTGGAGGCAGGACGGCAAGCTGAGCGAGCCGATACCCTATTGGACGACCCTGGCCCTTATCCGCACCGGCGGCACCGGCGCTGGCGATGCCCTCGCCCACAAGATTGGTCTAGTCCCCAGCACGTTGCTGACGGGAGCCGTTTTCGTGGGAATACTTATCTATTTCTATGCCATCGAAACCGACAACTCGGCCCGCGTTTCCCAGGACGCCACAGCCTTACATTGTGAGGACACTCCATGACCAACGTATCGAGACGAGATTTTGTGGCAATCGGCGCGACCTTGGCTGCAGCCGCCTCCGTAGCGACGCTCGGAGTCAAGGAGGCCCATGCAGAGAATGGAAACGGCTTTTCGGCTGCTGCGCCAGACGATGCGGTGAGCTCGGATGGTCATAGAGGTCCCGGCCTGCAGGACATTTATGCGCTCTGCGAAGTCACTGGTGGTGGCGAGAAGGCTTACGGAATTGCAGTTGAGTATGACGTCGATATCGATCCCGCCAGTTTAGCGACTGACACATACGGCGCGGCCGTCTTCCCGGCTGCCGAAGGATTTTTCCCGGGAATGCCGCAGGAACCCGACAAGAACGCTATGACCGGCCCCGCCAAGCCACGGGCGATCGCCACCATCTATACCAACGCCGAGCCTGCGCTGCGTCCCGACCAAAAGAGCGTTGCCGGCCGGTACGTTATCACCGAATTCGAGCATGACCCCGACCTCAGCCTTCCAACCGCAGACAGCGACAAGGTCGCGCTGACACAGGACAAGAGCGTCAGAGCGGCAAGCGGCTCGGTCTACGCCGCAACCGGAACCGTATGGACCAATGCCGGCCGGCGCGGAAACAGGGTCGTCATTCGCGGTGTGGACGCCTGGGAACAGAACCACTGGTGGTGGGACGATACGCGTTCCGCCTGGCTCGAATACAGTATCTACCTGCCAAAGTCGTTCCTCGAGAAAGGCGGCGAAAACAAAGCCTACCCTCTCCTCCTCGCGATCACCCATTCGGGAACCAGCTACGACGGTACTTGCGCTCAGACATTGGCTGAACAATGCATCGCCAGCATCTGGAGCTTGCCGGAAGAGCAAGACAAACATGAGTGCGTGATTATCACCCCGCGCTATGAGCGCACCACGATGAACGATTATTGGGAGCACACGTACGACGTTGAAAATACGTATCGGCTGGTCGATTCGTTGCTCAGCAACACCTGGAATTATGGCAACCCGAATCTAGACGATCGGAGGGACAAGGTCCTGAAGATCGATCCCAAAAGGGTTTACTGCACGGGGTGGTCAATGGGCGCCATGACTTCCCTGTGGCTGATGGCAAAACATCCAGAAACTTTTGCAGCGGGACTCATCATCGCCGGCCAGCAGCGACCCAGCGATGTTGTCACCCTTGCCAAGCAGAAGGTCCTGATCATCACGGGCACCGACGACAATAAGGCGACACCCTGGAATGAGAAGTGCGTGCCAGTGTGGGAAAAAGCCGGAGCCAAGGTAACCCGGCCTGCCGAGCAGTTCGACCCAACGCTCATATTCCCACTAAATAACCAGAAAGCGCTGACCAATCAGATCGACGGCTACCTATCGGAAGACGGCAACATCACATTTCTGACTTTCAAAGGCGTCGACCACATGGGTTCCGCGCGGAAGTTTTTCTACATCAACGCCGCGAGGGATTGGCTCTTCAAGGAGGTGAAGGCGTAAGCTTGCTTCGCAACGCAAAGGCCGAGCCGAATGGGGAACTCATTCATGCAGATGGGTTCAATGTCCGCATCCGAACGCCCGTTCTTGGTTTCCGAACGTCTGAAATGGAGGCGCAAAGCTGGGTTGCAGCGGAAGTCCGTTGCGGGGCCGACTGACAGGCCAGCACGGGATTTTGACTCGCCAAACCATCTCCAATTGCTATCGTGCGGCCGCGCACGAGGAATGACTTTCGCCCTCGTGGGGCACGAGGGAAAACATGGCGAAACACGGACTGTCAGCACTCGATGCGGATATTCTGAGGACGACCTTTCAAAAATCGCTCTTGGAAGAAAACATCCCGGAGAGCGAGTGGCGAAAATACGCTGAGGAACTTGTCCGGGTATATACCGGCTCTCCGATCGTAGATCCCCGATTGTTGGACTGGATCGTAGGCAAATAGCACGGGGAAAGCCTCGGCGCTTACGGCCCGTCTTGGCGGGCACCGCGGCACCACCGCGCCGCGTGGCCAACAGTGGGAAGGCTGAGCGGACGTCCATCCAGACCTTGAGTTTGGGCGCTACCTTGCTCTCACTTGACGGGGTGCGGAACTTGAGCTCCGAGATCACCAACCTCAATTGCCTCGTTCAGGACAGCGACAGTGAACTGGCTGGCTTCAACGCCTGCTCCAGCATTCACAAACTCTGCCTCAATTGCTTCGCCGCCGTCTGTGAAAAGGCAGGCGGCACCGGCCGGGGAGCTGGGCAACTTCCTAGCCGAGGTGCAACGGCTGTCGGCCATAACGTTCCGGGGCGGAAGCTGATGCTGGAGCGGCTGCTTTAGCCGTCCGGCCCGGTTCCTCTCGGCGTCCAGTAGTTCCTCCTCGGTTATCAGGCCGTTCATAAACAGCTTGAGCAGATGGGACGCGATGCGCTGGGCCTGCTGCGATTCAAGGGGAGTGCCGTTCTCGTTGCATACAATGCGGCACACGCGAGAGAGCATGTCGATCTCGCACGGCTCCAAGCACTGACCGGGGTACAACATAGCCTTTCCTCCTCGAAAGCTACGAAACCCGGACAGTGCGACAGGGGTGTGAATTCCGCAATTGATTTTGACGTGATCGGGTGTGCTGTCAGGCGCGCGTGTGCACTCGGGAAATGTGGTGAGTTGACTCTTCTAATAGAGGACATCCCTCCCATTTTAGGAGCTAGCTTCTAATGCCTGCCCGTACAAAGGCTTCCCCCCACAGCCCCTCGACCGCCTTGATGCGAACGATCCGCTTTCGGCATGCCCGCTAGAAAGCCGCATCTTGCCTTCAAGGAGCAGCACCGCTCTGAGCTCAGGACGAGATTTGGTTAGTACAAAACCGATCGATATTGTTGGACATTCAGGGGTCAATTCATCGGCACGAAACATTGGGAGGACGGAGGTGACCAATTCCACCGGGAGTTCTTTGGGCGTCGCTGTCATTACCGGAGCATCCTCTGGAATCGGCAAAGCTTTTGCCGAGCGCCTGGCCAGCGACGGCTACGATGCTCGCCAACTTCATGGGCTTTGTCAAACTTGCCGCTATCGCTATCTGGCTCAGGTAGTTAAATCGTCACTACGCCCTTGGCGTAAACGTTTTGGGTGAGCGTGTTTCCCACTGCTGGCGGTGCTTCTCGTTTTTCCAATCGCTTTCATGCTGCGCAATGTAGTCGCGGGCGAAAGTTTCAAAGGTGTCGCCCGAAGTGCTTTTCGATCGGTTCGCGGTTGCCTCGCGCATTGCAAGGGGATCGATCCCGGCTTTCACTTTGTCGCGATACTCGATTGCGACCATTTCCAGTTCTTTCAGCTTGCGTTCGCTGATCGGGTCGGAATGCGGTTCGAGTCATCACGCGGCACTTGGCGTTGACGGTGTAGCGGATAACCATGACGCCGCTCCGTTCTTGGCGAGCGCGAAGCACAAGCCGTTGCCGTGCGACCAAAGGTTGGGTTTGCCTGCCTTGACGCGGTTGCGGAGTTCGCGGTTGAGAGTGTCGATTTTGGTTGCCATTGCGGAGTGGTCCTTTGGTTAGTTGGCCAGTGCCGTGCTAACCAATAGGAGTCCGACAGATCAATTGAATAGCTACGACAAAATCTAGCGATATCAACGGGTTGGCTACTAGCGACTAATCACGACTAGACCAACTTAAGGTCACACCCTCCGTGCCGGCACGATTGAGCGCAAGGCTAGGCTCCTGGGCGAAGAGTTCGGCGAGGAAATCGGCGAAGACCCGGACTTTGCTAGCGAGGAAGCGGCCCGCTGGCCGCACGGCTGTGATTGCTAATGGCCTCGGCGCATAGTCCGTCAGGATTTCGCGCACTGCGCCTGATGCTATCTCTGCTCCGAACAACCAACCGGGAGCATGAGCGATTCCGATGCCGGACAGGACGGCGGCTCGTATTTGTTCCGCATCGTTGGTGCGGAAGGCGCACTTGGGATTATGCATGACGGGACCAAAGCGATCCCGGAACCCCCATACGCGGGACGAACCCTGCGGCGCGTATATGATACAGGAATGCTGTTCCAGTTCGGCCGGTATTGCCGGCTCGCCGTGAGCCTCGAGATAAGCGGGGGTCGCCACGGTTACGACCGGCGTCTGCGCGATCCTCTTGGCAATCAAACTGGAGTCGGAGAGGTCGCCGTTGTGCACGGCGAGGTCGATACCGTTTTCGATCAGATTCATCATCCGGTCAGCCACGACCAATTCCACCGACACGTCGGGATAGCGGGCGAAAAACTGCTCAAGCCGCGGCACGACGTAGATGCGACCAAAGACCGGGACAACCGTGGCGCGGACCAGCCCCGACGGTGCCACCCGACCCCGGCCCACCCGCGATTCAGCGGCTTCGAGGTCGCCCAGCAGCCGAACGCCGGATTCGTAGAAGTCGCGGCCGGCCTCGGTGAGCGTGAGGCTGCGTGAGGTGCGCTGCAGCAGCTGCGCACCTAGGTGCGCCTCGAGCGCTGCAACTTGCTTGCTGACGGCCGGCTGGCCGACGCCGAGCGAGCGGGCTACGGCCGAAAAGCTGCCACTCTCGACTACCCGAACGAAGAGCCTGATCGCCTCCATCCGATCCAAATGCACCTCCACCATTCCAATTTGGGAATTGTTCCTATTCCATTCACCGTTCTACCCCTCCTTCAAGGGATGGGCTAGCTTCTCCATATCAGGTTGAAGGCAGCCCGAGCAACTCGATGAAGGAGAATGAAAATGACCAAGATTGCTGAAAATCAGCAGGGCGACACGGAAGCTCTGATTGCGATCGTGAAGGAGATGGCGGCTTCCATGACGGGCGAACAAAGCACGCGGCACTGGGCGGACGACGCGCTGTGGTTCGACATCCCGCCGTTTGCCTCGCGCGGCATCCAGCCGGCAATGAAGATGTTCGATCGCGTCTTCAAAGGGTTTAAGTCGTGCGGCATCAATATCCTGCAAGAAGACGTCACCGTCAGCGGAGATATGGGCGTGGTCTGCACCATCCAGGAAGTCAACATCGTCCTCAAGAACGGTGACGCCAAGCACGCGCTCGTCCGCCAGACGGACTGCTTCAAGCGGCGCGGCGGCAGCTGGAAGCTGTTCCATGAGCACGCCTCGGTTCCCTCGGGTGGCGAGTGGGACGGCAAGATCGTGACGGCCTAAGCTCGCGGCGACGGGCCGGCGGCCCTCGGGCCGCACCACTCGCCCCCTCAATCTCATGACACTCGTCTCATCCTCTCTAGCGATACTGAATCAAGACTTCAAATCGCCAGCAGCTCCGAGTTCAAGGACATCCGGCAGTGCCCGGCCGGTGGCATTGCCGCGGGTAGATAGATATTCAACTCGGGGAATTCTGCTCATGCGAGTGTTCGCGCGACGAAATTGCGCACGACCGGCGATGTCTCCTGGCGCCGATGCACCAGAGCTACCGCGTCGATCGGGGCGTCAGCCGCGATCGGTCGATACGCGATCCCCGCAACCTGTAGCCGACTCATCGATGCCGGCACGATCGACACGCCGAGTTCCGCAGCCACGAGCACGACGACCGAGCCAATCACCGGCGCCACCTCGCCGATCACCGGCTCGAACCCAGCCTTGCGGCAAGCGCCAATGATGCTGTCATAGAATGTCGGACCGAACCAGCGCGGCACCAGCAGAAACGTTTCCTTGCTCAACGTTGCAAGGTCGACCTCTTGCTGCGCGGCGGCATGGTGGCTGGCGGGTAGCGCAACGAGCATTGGCTCCTCGGAAAGAACGTGGAGATGGAATGCCTCGATTCCGGCGACGTTGGGCCGCAGGAACGCGGCGTCCAGCGACCCGTCCTGTAGTCCTGTAATAGTTCAAACTATGGATGCAAATCACGCCTGCCAGAATGGCTTTTGAAGTTCCGCCTCGACGGCAGCCAGGGTGAGACCGACGTCGTCGATCCGCTGAGGCCCATCTTGCGCCAGTCGCTTCAGCTCCTCGCGATAGTACATGCGCTCGCGCCAGACCGCGACCAGGCCGCGCAAGGCGATGAGTCTCGCCCAGACCGATGTCGGTCCAGTCGTCCACGTCGGCTGTTCGCTCCAGAAAGACTGGTAGAACCTTGAGGTAAGAAAAAGCTGCGCGCTCATTTGGCTCGTCCTTTGTTGGTGCTGCTAAAATCGATGACGCTACTTTGGCGGATGCGCGGACCTGCGTACTAAAGCGTGGCCGAAACTGTTCCGAAAAATTCCGAAACGTCTAATATGGCGGGATGCAACGGGTTCACCTCGCCTTTGGTCCCTTCGTGCTCGACCCTGAGAGGGGGACCCTCCTGCGGCAGGAGATACCGATCTCCATCGGGCATCGCGGCATCACGCTGCTCGCCACGCTTGCGGCCCGGCCCGGCGACATCCTGACCAAGGCCGAGCTGATGGAAGCTGCTTGGCCGGGCCTGGCGGTCGAGGAAAGCAATCTCACCGTCCAGATTGCGACGCTGAGGAAGGCGCTCGGCCCTACCGACCAAGGTGGCGACTGGATCGCCACCGTGCCTCGCGTCGGCTACCGCTTCACCGCGCCTGTCGAGCGCGTGGAAGGTTCAGTGCAGAGACCGATCGCGCCGTCCGGCAAACCCACCATCGCCGTGCTGCCCTTTGCCAATTTGAGCGGCGATCAGGACCAACAATATCTGAGCGACGGCATCACCGAAGATATCATCACCGAACTGGCGCGATACCGGTCGCTCGTGTTGATCGCGCGCAATTCATCTTTTCAGTTTCGTGGGCCAGCGCTGGACCCCGCGGAAGTCCACCGGCAACTCGGCGCGCGCTACCTCGTCGAGGGCAGCGTGCGACGGCTCGGGGACCGCATCCGGATCACGGCGCAACTGATCGACGGCGCCAGCGGCTTCCATTTGTGGGCTCAACGCTACGACAGGGCGCTTGAGGACATCTTTTCGGTTCAGGAGGAGGTGGCGGCCCTCGTGGCTTCAACCGTCCAAGGCGCTGCCGAGGCAGATGCGACTAGCCGCTCGCGGCGAACCCCGCCGGCCGATTGGGCCGCCTACGACTACTACTTGCAGGGTCGCGCGCACTACCATCAGTATGAAATGGACAAGGGCGAATCCATGTTCGCCCGGAGCGCCGAACTCGATCCGGCTTTTGCTCAAGGTCATGCCTATCTGGCGCAGTGCCTGGTTGCGCGATTCTGGTACGACCGCGATCCTCGCACGCTGCAAAGTGCCTTGCAGTCTGCGCGCACAGCGCTCCTGCTCGACCGGAATGACGGCATCTGCAACCAGAGCATGGGTCTCGTGCTTGTACATATGCGCCAGCATGGGGATGCCGGACTGCATTTCCAGCAGGCCCGCACGCTCAATCCGCACGACGTCAACATTGCCGGAGACTATGCAAGCTGGCTCAACTACGGCGGCCAGCCTCAGCAGTCCTTGGCAGTCCTCGAAAGGGCCATACTGCTCGACCCGTTGCCCCCGGTCTGGTTCTGGGAGGTGAAGGGCAGCGCGTTCTTCCTGCTCGGCCGATATGCCGAGGCCATCGACGCTTATCGGAAGGCCGGCGACCAGTTCTTCATCCATGCCTTTCTTGCGGCGGCCTACGCACATCTGGGCGAGATGGAAAACGCGCGTGTCGCAGTCGAGGCCACACTGAGCCGGCAACCGGACCTCTCGCTTGGCTACCTTGCCCACCTTCCCTTCGCAGACCCGTCATCCTTCGAGCTCTTCCTCTCCGGCTTCAGAAAGGCCGGCTTTTTGTAGGATCCAGTCGGTCCGAGAACCATCGCTGCATGTGGGTGCATGTGAGCAGTAAGAACACGATGGCGATGATCATCGACATGACAACCTGCCATACTGTAGGAACCTGACATGCGGGGTCATTGCTGGATCAGGCCCATCGTCGTGCAACGCACTCATGTTACCTTCGGCAGACCGTCCGATTTCGAGCGAAAGTAAAGTTGCCCAACGTCCGACAAGAGGGCCCATTGCGATCCGGCACGTTGGGGGGCCGGCAAGAGAATGTCGGCTTCTGGCACCCCATAGGCCCTTAGCAGCCATTAAGGTCCGGGGTCAACGATCGGCTGAACCATGTCCGCGCCCGAATAAGCGTTTGTACTCGCGGCTGAATTGCGATGCGCGCTCATACCCACCGAAAATCCGACCGTAGGTTGATCGGCCCAGGGGCGCGTTAGGCGCCCACGCGCGAGCGGCGACCAGGGAATGGCTCCCACTCCTTCCGCAGACACAGCGGCAGCATCTCCCGCTCCTCCTCACGGTTGAACAGGTGGTAAAGGTTCAGGACCCGGCGGGCCGCAAGCGGTGAGCTATGGGGTTTGTGTTTCGGGGTGTGGCAGCAATGCGAGCGCAGGCTGCATGCCAAAGGTCGGCAGGGCTGCTGCAGGCAGGCGTAGTACCTTTCTAAGCGAGTCTTACCCAAACCATCGCAGCCGACCGGTATAACGCCAACTATTGGCTGTTGGAAGTGAGTCATTCTTAAGATTTATAAGGTATGATTTTGCCGTGAACGAAACAACAGAAACTAACTCGAATGATTCGGATGTGACGCCCTTCCGTTTCGGCAGGGGCGCGGCGGTGCTGCGCAATTTCGTAGAAAACGCAACGATCCCGACGTTCCTTTTCAATACTGACGGAGTGATAGTCTACGCCAATCGGGCCGGAAGCCATGTGCTTGGGTACACGGCCGGCGAGTGTGTCGGTATCCATTTCACGACAATTGTCCATCCCGACAACATGGCGACGGCGCGCACGCAGACCGAAGATTTGATTGCCGGAAAGATCCAGGGTTATCAGGCAGAGCGACGGTACATCCGCAAGGACGGCGAGACCATTTGGGCGCTGACTTCCGTGACCCTGATGCATGGCGACGAGGACCAGGTTCGTTACCTCTCTGTGCAGGCAGTGGATATCGACCGCAGAAAACGCGCTGAGGCAGCGCTGTCGGAAAGCGAGCGTCGCCTGCAAGTGGCGCTGGGCGCCTCGCAAATAGGGGTGTTCGAGGGCGACCTGGCAACTGGCGAGCTGTTTTGGGACGACAGGACGCAGGACATTTTTGGCATTCCGCGAAAGCGGAAATCCCTTCGCGCCGCCGACTGGGAGAATGCCCTATATCCCGAAGATGCTGCAAAGACCCTTGAAGCGATGTCACGCGCCATTGAGGAGAAGGGTACCTTCAACGCGAAATTCCGGATCGTAAGGGCCGACGGTGAAATCCGCACTCTTAGGTCCCGCGCA
Organism: Mesorhizobium sp. B2-5-13; assembly: GCF_006440535.1. Lineage (NCBI taxonomy): Bacteria > Pseudomonadati > Pseudomonadota > Alphaproteobacteria > Hyphomicrobiales > Phyllobacteriaceae > Mesorhizobium > Mesorhizobium sp. B2-5-13. The sequence goes on from NZ_VFUI01000012.1 coordinate 62,840, forward strand.
ACTTACTTTCAGGACGACGGCGCAACGCCAAAATTCATCGGCGCAAATTGGGACATCACCGACGAAGTTGCCTTGGAAGAGAGGCTCACGACGGCAAAGGCGCTTGCCGAGGCTCGCAACGTAGAACTGGAAGCCGCTAAGGCGCGGATCGAAACCCAGGCCCTCCATGATGCGCTGACCGGGCTCCCCAACCGGCGCTATCTCGACCAAATCTTGAACCAGTACCGCAACCGGTCGCGACTTCCAGGCGATAGCTTGGCATTGCTCCACATCGATCTGGACCGCTTCAAGCAGATTAACGACACACTGGGACACGCGGCCGGCGATGCCATGCTGGTTCACGTTGCCCGGCTTTTAAATGCTAAGGTCGCAGGGCAGCATTTCGTCGCGCGCGTCGGTGGCGACGAATTCGTCATAGCCTGTTTCAATGATGCAGACGCCCAAGGCCTCGCCGATCTTGCCGATCAGATCATCGCCGAGATCCGACAGCCGGTACCATACGAGGGGCACTTTTGCCGCTTGGGCGCAAGCATAGGGATTGCCCTCGAGACGGGCGCGGACATCGACACGCCTCGCGAGTTGATAAACGCCGACATCGCGCTCTATCGGGCCAAGGGCCGCGGCCGCAACCGCCATGAATTCTTTTCAAAGGCGCTGCAAAGTGAAATTGAAACGACCAAGCATATGGCCGATGAAATTCTCAGCGGCATCGAGCGGGGTGAATTCCACCCCTATTATCAGCCGCTCCTCAACGCAACATCCCTCGACATCATCGGGGTGGAAGCGCTTGTGCGCTGGCAGCACCCCAAAGAGGGCATCCTCAGTCCGATCCGCTTCCTGCGGATCGCCGAGGATCTCAATGTCTTGGCTGCGATCGATCGCAGCATCCTGCAGCAAGCGTTGCTCGACCTCGACCAATGGCAGTCGCAAGGCATTGCAGTGCCCTCGGTTTCGGTCAATGTCTCGTTCCGACGCCTTAGCGATGACCGCCTAATTCCTAGCCTTCGCGAACTCAATATCAGGCCGGGCGCGATTTCTTTCGAGCTGCTCGAGTCAATTTTCCTCGACGACTTAGACGATGGGGTCGCATGGAATATCGATGCAATCAGGGAGATGGGTATAGGCATCGACATAGACGATTTTGGCACCGGCCATACATCCATCGTCAGCCTGCTGAAGCTCAAGCCGCGCCACCTCAAGATCGATCGCCAGCTCATCGAACCCATCGTACACAGGCCCGAACAGCGACGTGTGGTTGCGTCCATCATCGACATAGGACGGTCTCTTGGGATCAAAGTCGTCGCCGAGGGCGTCGAGACGATCGAGCAAGCCCGGATTCTGCGAGAATTGGGCTGCGACATTCTGCAGGGGTTCGCTTTCGCCCGGCCGATGCCTGCCGATCAACTGGTGGGCTGGATTGCAGGGGAAAAATGGCGAAAAGCCTCGTAGCCCGGTCCGTAGGTGCCGGGTGGGTGGGACTGCAAGTCGCGCAGGGTCGGCTGGATGTTAGCCCTCGTGGCGCAACCACGACCTTCAGCGTGGTGGCCGGCGATGTCTGCTTACAAGGGGCGAAGCTTATCTCAACGGCCGACCTGGAGGCGCTTTGCGGTGGTTGGCTGCTCACGAATGCAGGTCTACCGAATCCTCAATGGACATAAGCCAGCGGGGATTGGGCCGCAGGCCATCTGATCGCGAAATCCCTACGATTGCGTCGCTATGGGACAAGCAGCGGCGAGTCCTCATCGCTCATAAGTGCACGGTGAGCTGCGGCTAATTCTTGACGCAATCATTCCGAACCCGCCTCATCCTGTTCGACGGGAAGTCCGCAGCTGCGGGTGCGCTCGATCACTCGGTCTTGGACCGAAGCGGCTTCGTAGTGTCGAATGGGTTGATGAGTGGTCGCCTAATGAAGGACGTTGTTTCTTCCCGTTAGGATCAAGGGCATGGTGCTCTCTTCCCACGTCGGATTGCCGTGCTATCCATCCCCAAATCCCGCTTAGGGCATGTTCGCGTCGAACTCAACGATAATTCCGGCGTCGCTAGCGCTTCTGGCTATGTGATCGGCCAGTTCCCAATCCGTTAACTCGCAAAGCGGGAGCACCTCTCTCACGGCATGGAGGACCTCCGATATGGAAACGCTCGGATGGTCGACATTATCAATAAGGTAGCGGACGATTGCTTGGCGAGCGGCCGATGTAGGCGTGACGCCAAGCGGAGACATTTGAAGCCTATGGATGCAGCCGCTGTTCGGAACCATCGACCGTTATGGTGTCAAACGCGACGGGCACATTATGAATGATGCATGCCGCTGCCAATATTTCCTCCAAGTCGTGGTCGGTGGCCTTGCAGGCTGGCATCAGTGTTCGGATGGCGCGGATGGCCTGTGCGATGGAAAGAAACCGGGCTCTGCCTCTGGAAAGGACATAGGCCTCGGCGGCTCTGTCAATCGTAATGGTGTGGAAAGCCTTGGTCATCGAGAATTCCTCTCTGGACCCAAACCGAGGCCATCTACTGCCAATAGTTCGCGATCTTCAAGGCTCTGTCTGTTTCCGACCATTCAGCGGGACGCCACGCCGAAGTGACGTTGCTCCTCGTCGCCATATGCGCCATTTGTGAGTTTTATCATTCCAACGCGGTCGATAATGGTGATCTCGCCGCGCTTAGCATGAACCATCCCCCGATATTCGAGCATTTGGAGGGCGGTGGTAACGCCCGGGCGCCGAGCGCCGAGGATGGTCGCCAGAAATTCGTGCGTCAGGTAAATGATATCTCCTTCAGCGCGATCGTTGACCATCAGCAACCAGCGGGCGAGCCGTTCCTCGATTTTGGAATGGCCATTGACCAACGCCGTTCGCGACGACTGGATCAGGAATGCGTGGGCGTAGCGTAGCAGCGACGGGCGAAGGGTCTGGCTCTCGGCAATCGCGATGCGCAGATGTTCAACCGGCAGGCACCAGCCGTTGCTGGCGACGGATATAGGTTTCATTGGGAGATCGGTCCTGGCCGAGAACGACCGCTATCCCCGTCATGCCGTCGCGGCCGATGATGCCGACTTCGCTTTGCCGCCCTCCGGTCATGGCGGCGACAACCGACGCGATGCCCGTCTCGGGAAAATAGACATGCTCGATCGGCTGATAGGCGATCTCCAGCCCGGCCTTGATGGCCAGTTCGACGTGATGCATCGATGGCCGCAAAAGCGCGAAATCCTCGGGCGTGAGGGTATTCAAGACATGGTTGCGAAAGCTGGATTGAGGCATGGCTCTTCTCCCTATCGGGCAAGAGCACGTACCCTCTCACTGTCGGCAGCATCCGGGCAAATCGGCGACCGATGTCTGAGGCTACGCCCCATTGGCGCGCTTAGCAAACGGCCGCCCATAAAATTGCCAACGGCTCGTTGAGCATGGATTAACCACGACACACAGGCTCACGGATCGTGAATGAACAAGCTTGGAAGGCGGCGGTTAAGCTCGTGCATCCAAAGAGGGACCACGTTTTGTTCGCGACCGCCTTCGCTTTGCTGATCTCGTTCTCGATCAGCGTTGCCCTCGTTTCGTGGGCCGCGCCGACCACCGCGCAAGCTATTTCGCTCGACGTGCAGAAGTCCATAGACGGGTGGCAATTGCGTCAAACAGTGTCCGATGCGCTGCACAGAGAGCCCAAGTGATCGCTATGACAGCTGGATGGGGATGACCGTCCTGGCCATGCTGGAAAACCGGCCCTGGTGTCAGCCGAGACGAGCTCCCCTCAGTTCCAGTGCTTTGATTGGGCAATCGACAGATGTCCAACTCCAAAGCGCGGGGAATGTTCCTGCGGTTGTACAGACTGCCGTGGCGACCCAGCAGGGCCAGCAAAGCTATCCACTAGACGGCAACGGCTGCACAGCCCGTGAGAGATCTGAGACCCAACAGAGGCACTTCGGGCCAATTGCTATTCCTGTACGAATCGCCTCTATTTATTCAAGGATCAATCGCAACACAGTTTGCTGAATCCATGGTCCCTATTCTTGATGGCGACCGGCGTGTACCCCGCCCCCCAACCCGGCGTCGGTCGCCTACTCTCCGGGCAGCTCCAACTTTTTGGCTAAATTTCGAACTCGCTGCTCCTGGTCACGAGCAGAAGTTACGGAGTGGCCATTAACGCAGGTTAATGCGCCAAGTTGGTGACGGATTAGAGTTTGTAGCTGGTGCTTCCGATCCGCTCTTCGGCAGCCTCGTCGGACACGCGGAGAGAAGCATATGAGACGCAAGCGCCCCGTGATCTCAGCCTTTGATTTCGACGTCATAAAAAACGCTCTGAAAGCCATAATCGCACAGGGCGACATCCCCGAATGCGAATGGGACAAGCAAGCTCGCAACCTCGCGAAAACCTTTTCCGGCACCAAGGCAGACGAGACAATGATCAGAGTTCTGCTTGAGACCTGTCGGACCTGCGCGACCAACGCGTCCGAAGAGGAGCGTCTTGCCACGCTCGCTCGTGGTGCTCACGTCGAAGGCAGGCAGCGCAATATTCAGCGTTTACGCGAACTGGTTGCCCGCAGCCGTCATCCTTTGTGCAAAGGAGAAGCCGAGCGCACGGGTTCAGATGGCCCGAAACGCGAAATTCTTCCCGATTAGATCATCGGGTGTGTGGAACGCCTAGAGATCGATTCGACGGCGGCATTGCGGGTTGATATCTGCAGTCCGCGACGATGCCCAAATTCCCGACCTTACAACATCGAGAACGCGAACAACGAAGCGACGAACAAACGGCAGTTATCAGAAAGTTGCGATCAGCGGGGTTGTGGCCGTTATGAGGCGCAATCCCTCTGGGCTGCTTCTGACGGAACGGGGCCGACAGCGGATCGGCAGCTTTGAGCCTCGAAATCCAAAAGAACGGACGTACAACTCGAAGCGACTAAGGTCTCGGATTGGCCCTCAGCCGACATTCGGAATCGACGCGCGGGACCAGACGTCAAGCCGTTTGGTCGGACACACCCTCCGTGCCGGCACGATTGAGCGCAAGGCTAGGCTCCTGGGCGAAGAGTTCGGCGAGGAAATCGGCGAAGACCCGGACTTTGCTAGCGAGGAAGCGGCCCGCTGGCCGCACGGCTGTGATTGCTAATGGCCTCGGCGCATAGTCCGTCAGGATTTCGCGCACTGCGCCTGATGCTATCTCTGCTCCGAACAACCAACCGGGAGCATGAGCGATTCCGATGCCGGACAGGACGGCGGCTCGTATTTGTTCCGCATCGTTGGTGCGGAAGGCGCACTTGGGATTATGCATGACGGGACCAAAGCGATCCCGGAACCCCCATACGCGGGGCGAACCCTGCGGCGCGTATATGATACAGGAATGCTGTTCCAGTTCGGCCGGTATTGCCGGCTCGCCGTGAGCCTCGAGATAAGCGGGGGTCGCCACGGTTACGACCGGCGTCTGCGCGATCCTCTTGGCAATCAAAGGCTGCGTGAGGGGCGCTGCAGCAGCTGCGCACCTAGGTGCGCCTCGAGCGCTGCAACTTGCTTGCTGACGGCCGGCTGGCCGACGCCGAGCGAGCGGGCTACGGCCGAAAAGCTGCCACTCTCGACTACCCGAACGAAGAGCCTGATCGCCTCCATCCGATCCAAATGCACCTCCACCATTCCAATTTGGGAATTGTTCCTATTCCATTCGCCATTCTACCCCTCCTTCAAGGGATGGGCTAGCCTCTCCCATCGGGTTGAAGGCAGCCCGAGCAACTTGATGAAGGAGAATGGAAATGACCAAGATTGCTGAAAATCAGCAGGGCGACACGGAAGCGCTGACTGCAATCGTGAAGGAGATGGCGGCTTCCATGACGGGCGAACAAAGCACGCGGCACTGGGCGGACGACGCGCTGTGGTTCGACATCCCGCCGTTTGCCTCGCGCGGCATCCAGCCGGCAATGAAGATGTTCGATCGCGTCTTCAAAGGGTTTAAGTCGTGCGGCATCAATATCCTGCAAGAAGACGTCACCGTCAGCGGAGATATGGGCGTGGTCTGCACCATCCAGGAAGTCAACATCGTCCTCAAGAACGGTGACGCCAAGCACGCGCTCGTCCGCCAGACGGACTGCTTCAAGCGGCGCGGCGGCAGCTGGAAGCTGTTCCATGAGCACGCCTCGTTTCCCTCGGGTGGCGAGTGGGACGGCAAGATCGTGACGGCCTACTCGCGGCGACGTGCCGGCGGCCCTCGGGCCGCACCACTCGCCCCCCTCAACCCCATATCATGAACGCTCGCCTCATCCTCTCTAGCGATACTGAATCAAGGCTTCAAATCGCCAGCAGCTCCGAGTTCAAGGATATCCGGCAGTGCCCGGCCGGTGGCATCGCCGGCGAGTAGATAGATATTCAACTCGGGGAATTCTGCTCATGCGAGTGTTCGCGCGACGAAATTGCGCACGACCGGCGATGTCTCCTGGCGCCGATGCACCAGAGCTACCGCGTCGATCGGGGCGTCAGCCGCGATCGGTCGATACGCGATCCCCGCAACCTGTAGCCGACTCATCGATGCCGGCACGATCGACACGCCGAGTTCCGCAGCCACGAGCACGACGACCGAGCCAATCACCGGCGCCACCTCGCCGATCACCGGCTCGAACCCAGCCTTGCGGCAAGCGCCAATGATGCTGTCATAGAATGCCGGACCGAACCAGCGCGGCACCAGCAGAAACGTTTCCTTGCTCAACGTTGCAAGGTCGACCTCTTGCTGCGCGGCGGCATGGTGGCTGGCGGGTAGCGCAACGAGCATTGGCTCCTCGGAAAGAACGTGGAGATGGAATGCCTCGATTCCGGCGACGTTGGGCCGCAGGAACGCGGCGTCGAGCGACCCGTCCTGTAGTCCTGCCACCAGCCCGTTTGTGTTGGCCTCCTGCAACGTGACTTCGACGTCGGGATGCGCGCGGCGGAATGCCCGGATCGCTGTCGGCACGACCGCGTTGAACGCCGCGGATGGGATGAAGCCGACGCGAATCGAGCCGGTCTCGCCCCGAGATGCCCGTCGCGCCGCCTTTGCTGCTCGCTCAGCGAGCGTCGGCATCTCCTTCACGCCCTCCAGGAAAGCCTGACCCGCCGGCGTGAGCTCCGCGCCATGGGCGACGCGGTGGAACAGCTGAGTTCCGATCTCGACCTCAAGATCCTTGATCTGCTGGCTGAGAGGTGGCTGCCCGATGCCGACCCTTGCGGCGGCACGCGTGAAGTGACGCTCCTCGGCGACCGCCAGAAAATAGCGGATATGACGCAATTCCATTGTCATCTCCAAAAGCTATCGCACTTGCCGGTTTGATATATTGGAACAATGGCAAAGTTGGGCCCATCTTTGAGCGACGAAAGGAACCGTCGTTGGCACGCTAGGCACCTAGCCGCGCGAGAAGCGAATCTGCCCGGCGGCTCCACTCATCTGAGCGAGAGCCATGGTTTCCGCAAAACGGCAGAAGGACGAGGGGCTGGTGGCGATCCGTGATCGCCAAGCCGCCATGGCCCTCATCGATCGACGAATTGAAGCCGTGATCGATCGCAAGGCGCTGGGCCGGGCCGGCCTGGTCCTGGCACCGCTGGTGCTCGCCACAGCCTTATCGGGTGAGACGGTCTGGCCGCAGGCCGCGCTCGTGACGATCTCCGCCTTTATCGCCGCCGAGCGGTCGGGTCTGGCGCCACTCGGCGTTGTCCTTCATGGACTCGCCATTGCGACCGGCTTCATGGTGCTGCTCACATCGGTTCATCAACCAGCGCTGTTCGTCTTCCTTGCTGTGGCAATGGCGGCTGCCTCGATACTCCTGACTGCGCGGGGCGCCGAGTTGCGCTCGCTGGGAAATTTCACGTTCATTCCTGCGCTCTATCTGGCTTGCGAAATCGCTGAGCAGGCATCCCCGGAGGCACTCGTCTTTCGCGGATTGCATTTCCTGCCCTTTATTGGCTTGGCGATCGTTCCGGTGCTGCTGGTGTCGATTCTTGACCATCTTGAATGCCGCCGTGATCACATCACGCTGCTCCGCCATTTTTCGCAGGTGGTGGGTCAGACGGCGCCGAGGACCTTGGTTCCTTATCGTGAGGCCTTTATCGCTGTGGCGTTTGCCGTGGCTCTCGCGGCAGCTCTCGTGGAACGGTACCACATCGGGCATGGCCAATGGGTGATCTGGTCGGCTGCCAGCGTCGTCACCGGCGACGCAGCAAGCGCTCGGGCGAAGTTGCGTGACCGGGTGCTCGGCGCGGTCGTTGGGGTGCCGGCGGGGAACGCACTTGGGTTGCTGCTGCCGCATAACCGCATCGTTCTTGAACTCACCGCGCTTCTGGCGGTGCTGACCTTGGTCGGCTTTCGCCGATACAATGTTGGCTTCGGCGCCCGCAGCGCCTGCGCTGCGATGGCATTCATCGTCATCAATCAATCCATCTTCGCAGCGGGAGAGCGGGCGGCCAACGTCATCCTTGGGGGTGTCGTCGGCATCGTTTTTGTCCTCGGCGTGCACGTTGTTTTCCAACGCTTGCTCCGATGCAGCGCGATACGGCGGATGGGTTCCATTGCGGCGGACGGAGCCGAGTGCGTCGTTCGGCTCCCAACGAGCCACTGGGCTACAACAGCAGAAGACTGATCAGGAGGCAGCCATGGCAATCCAAACTGCGGTGATGTCTGCTGGCGGAAGCGAGGGGGGTACGGAATCTCGAAGCGACGCACCGGCAGGCGTTTCGCTCGCAATACCGAGCATGCCGAATCTATCAGGGCACGGTGTTCTCAGGCGAGAAACGTCGCCCTGAGTTGAACAAGGAGTGAAGCTCATGTCCGTTACCGCGGAATACGTCAGCAACATATTCAAGGGTCTGGAAGAGGGAGATGGCGCTTCCTTTTTCAGTCATGTCGACGACAACGTCGATTGGATCGTCCAAGGTACACATCCATTGGCCGGCCACTATCATTCCAAGGCGGCTTTCATCGAAGGAACCTTCACGAAGCTGAGCAAAGTCCTGCCGAAAGGGGCGCAACTTCATGTCGAAAACCTCTTGGTCAACGGCGACGCCGCAGTGGTGGAACTTCGGTCACTGGCGACCGCAAAGAACGGCCTTCGATTCGACAATCGTTATTGCTGGATTGTCTATTTCCAGAATGACGTGATTGCGCGCGTGCGCGCCTACTTGGACTCGGCGATGGTTGCCCGGCTGTTCGAGGAAAATCCGATCGGATGATCGGGTGTCGGCGCGGTCTTGCCGCAGGGCCTCGACGCGCCCCTCGGCATTCCAGCCGAACCAAGTCCGTTTCAACAAGAAGAGGAGCGACGATGACAAAAGTCTGGCTCACTACCGGCAGTTCCAGGGGTCTCGGCCGCGCGCTAGCCGAAGCCGTATTGGCGGCAGGTCACAAGTTGCTTGCTACGGCCCGCAACCCGGCGCAACTCACCGATCTTAGCGCGAAATATGGCGACCAGGTGCGCACCTTCTCCCTTGACGTGACCGATCCCCGCGCGGCCTGCGAAAGTGTCGCGGCGGCTGTCGACACCTTCGGCAGGTTGGACGTCCTGGTGAACAATGCCGGTTACGGAAATATCGGAGCCATCGAGGATACCAGCCTCGACGAGATCCGGGCGCAGATAGAGACGAACCTTTTCGGCGTCATCAACATGACAAAGGCCGCAATCCCGTTCATGCGCGAGCAGCGGTCAGGCCGCATTATTCAATTTTCATCGGTTGGTGGCCGCGTCGGCGCCATGGGCCGAGCCGCCTATTCTGCCGCCAAATGGGGCGTTGAAGGCTTCTCCGAGGTACTCGCCAAAGAAACAGCGCCGCTTGGCATCAAGGTCACAATAATCGAGCCGGGCGGATTTCGCACGGACTTTGCCGGTGCGTCAACCAAGCTCGACGCCGGCCGGCCGGAATATGATTCCACGGTCGGAGCCGCTGCGCGGTTCCAGCGCGGCTTTGACGGCAGGCAGCCCGGCGATCCCGCGAAGGCCGCAAGCGTGGTTCTTCAAGTGGCGGGAATGGATGAGCCGCCGCTGCGGCTGCTGCTCGGCAGCGATGCGGCTGCTGCCGTCGAACAGAATGATCTCGCCAAACGCGAAGCGGATCGGAAATGGCGGCATCTGACGGTCTCGACCGACTTTGAGATCGAGAGCTGATGCAATGAACCCAAGCATCGAACACGACCGACCCACAAGAGCGGAACTCTCCCCCGCCCATAGGTCGGGCAGTTATGATTTTTACAAAAACCTACGGCAGAAGGAAGATTATCGTGAAGATGAACAGACGCACTTTCTCGGCCGGCCTTGCTGTTGGCGCTGTGGCCTCACTGATCTCCACTCGCGGGATGGCCGCAAACCCCGCTCCGCCGAAGGCTCGCAATGTCGTCCTTGTGCACGGCCTGTTTGCCGATGGGTCATGCTGGTCCCAGGTGATTGCACGATTGCAGGCGGCAGGACTGAACGCCACGTCGGTGCAAAACCCCTTGACTACGCTGCCCGAGGCGGTTGCCTCGGCCGAGCGTGTGCTGGCACGGCAAGATGGCCCGACGGTTCTGGTTGGTCATTCCTTCTCCGGGATGATCGTCACCGAGGCAGGTATGCATCCGAACGTGTCGGCGCTGGTCTATGTGGCGGCGCGGGCGCCGGATGCGAACGAGGACTACACGGCGTTGGCCAAGACATTTCCGACGCCGCCCGCATCCGCAGGGATCGTCTTCGATGGTGATGAAGGACGCCTCAGCGAGGCTGCGTTTCTGCGCGATTTCGCCGGTGATCTGCCGGAAGCGAAGGCCAAGCTTCTTTATGCGGTCCAGGAGCCGTTCCAAAAGATTCTGCTCACGGGCAAGACCACGCATGCGGCCTGGCGGTCGAAACCGAGTTTCTATGCCGTTTCAACCGAAGACCGGACGATCAATCCCGACCTAGAGCGCTTTATGGCCAAGCGCATGGGGGCCAAGACCATCGAAGTGAAGTCAAGTCATCTGTCGTTGATCTCTCATCCACACGAGATCACCCAACTGATCCTGGAAGCCGCAGGACAGGGCAGCTAGTCTAAACGACCACGCTCAAGGACTGATGACCGAAATCGCGTGTCGCTGCGAATGGCTGCTTCAAGGAAGTTGGAAGACTGGCTTCTAAGACCGATAGGCGGAGAGCTGACCAGGCAAACTTTGCCTGAAGCGGGGCCGTTTGCAGACAGTCCGCTTATCGGCGATCGGAGATCGAAAGGCTGCCACTGAAGCGCGAGGGAGTTGTAGCCTCGACCTCTCCCTTACCAAGGGAGTGCTCTACCACTGAGCTACCGCAGCAACGGGCGTCTGAGAGCCGAGACGCCTTGAATTGCAAGGCGTTGCGCCCCCAATCTGCGCATTCCTGTAAGGCGTGCACTTGTAACCATTGAGGCACCAAGCAAGCACGGAACACCCCGCCAGACGGCACCGTTTGGCCGAGAGCTACACCAGAGTTGTAATAAATGCGGTGCCACATTGGATGCGAATTGACATGGAGCCCCTACAGAGGCTTCTCGCACCCCGGCCTTCGCTCACGACCCGCAAAGGCCCTCGCGCGAGTCCTTGCCCCTCCACGCCCTGAGCTGACGCGGTTCCGAGGGTGAGCTACCGCCGATTCCTGACCCTACAAGCGCTTCGCTAGCGCCTAGTCTGACTGTCTCGGCTGAGTGCCCTCGATGGCTCGATCGTCATCCCCTGAACCTCTCCGTGTACCAGGTGATTTTGCCATCCACCTTCACCGGCTTGTGGATCATCAGACGCTTCGGAAGATGCTCCGGATGGACTTCAAGGAGCGTGATCTTGATCGATGGCTTGCACCGGTTGCAGTCGAATTTCAGCTTCAAAGGATCAACGCCGCCGCCATAGACCATCATGAGATCGGCCGATCTGCAGTAGCGGACGTTGCCGCAACTGCATTCCACCTTCACAAGCATATTGTGCCGGGTCGCCTTCCCCAGCGTGTCAATCGGATCATGCCCCATGAGAACAAAAAAGGAACAAATTCCTCTTTCGTCAAGAGCGCATTCGAACTAATGGCAACGCACGTCCGGCCGGAACAATCCTCGCTTCTCGAGGTTCGTTTATTTTAGCGAACTCAGGAGGCACCTATGTCGTCAGAATCGCGCGAATGGATGATCCAGTGGCTGAGGGACGCCCACGCCATGGAGGAACAGGCCGAGACGATGCTCTCAGGACAATTGAGCCGTATCGAGAATTACCCGGAGCTCAGTGAGCGCATCCGCCTACATCTCGAAGAAACAAGGCAACAGGCTACCCGGCTAAAGACCTGTCTTGACGGGGTCAGCGAAGGATCGTCCACCATGAAGGTCGCAAGCGGTAAGCTCACGGCGCTCGCACAATCCATAAGTGGGGTATTTGCCGGCGATGAGGTGATGAAGGGCTCTCTGGCCAGCTACACATTCGAGCACATGGAAATCGCATCCTATACAATCCTTATCGCGGCCGCCAACGTCGAGGGCGAAACTCAAATCGTGCAAGCGTGCGAGCAGAATCTGCGCGAAGAAGAAGCAATGGCGGAGTGGCTGAAGAGCCATCTTGGCCAGACGACGCAGACCTTCCTGTCGCGTGCCGCCGCTGACAGTGACGCCGCAAAACGGTGATTTACTAGGCCAGTCAAGGCGGGCTGTTGTGTGGTGCTCTGTCTCGCTGGCTACGGCGAGTTCCCAACCTCAGGCCGATCAGACTTCGAACAAGTCGCTCGGCCCCCGCCCGATCTCGTCAATGATGTCGGGCGTGTTGTTGCGCGGCGAACCGACCTTGCTGTCGATCGGCCACATCTTCATCAGATCGGACGGAAAGGGCTTCATCAGGTCGCGAGGGTCCTGCTCCGGCCCAAGCCAGCGCATGTAGTCGGTCGGCGCCAAGATCACCGGCATGCGGTCGTGAATGGTCGCCATCAGATCGTTGGGCTCGCAGGTGGCGATGGCAAAGGTCCGCACGAGTTCGCCGGTCACCTTGTCGGTATACTCTTCCCAGATCCCGGCCATGGCGAAAGGCTCGTCAGATTTCATCGCGATGGCGTAGGGCTGTTTTTTCTTTCCCGACGCGTCGAGCTTCTGCCATTCGAAATAGCCGTCGACGGGCACCAGGCAGCGGCGCGAATTGTAGGCCTTCCGGAACAAGCCATTACTGGCGATCGTCTCGCAGCGGGCGTTGACCGGTGGCGGGCGGCCGCCACCGTCCCGAGCCCAACCGGGGGCCAGCCCCTAGCGCGCCGAGCCAAAGCCGGCCATGCTGGTCGACAGCTCTTCACGGATGATGATCGGGTAGGTCAGGCTTGGCGCGCCGTTCCACAGCGGGAAGCTGTTGCCAAGGCGTTCAACCTCGCCAGGCTGGGCGAATTCAAACCGACGAACCATGTCGGGGATTGTGGTCTTCACGAAAACGCGTCCGCACATGCATCAGAGATAGGCACCCGAAAAGCAAGAGTCTACTTCGGGGCGGCTACTCAATCGCCCAACGGAGGGCGCCGGTCATTCTGTCGCAGCCAGAGGTTCAGGAATATCCAGCATGATCGTCACCTCAATGGAACGGTTTCCAGCCTTGCGGGTTTGAGTCTCATGCAACAGATCAACGACACCAAAAAGCTGGTTAAGCAGTTCGACGAGAGGGAACGGCAAAGCCTCATCCGCATCAAAGAAACTCAGGAACTCATCGAGCAGAACCGCCGGCTGACAAAGAGGTCTCGCGAAATCCTTGCGCACGCGTCCTCCGCGCTTGGCAGCACTTAGGACCCCATACCCTGTCGGCGTGGTGTCGGGCGTGTAGATGACGCCGATCAGACTGAAGCGTCCAGGTGGTACCTATCAAAGTACGATGTCCCTATCTTTCCCGAAAGTCCTTGAGCGAGGCGTGACGTAGCTTCTCCTCGCCCTTCAGGAACCGCACACGGCCGACCAGACCAGGCTTTAGCCATTCTGCCTTGCCTTGGCCAAGCCTATCGGAACGGGTCCGCCGACCTTCCCCTGCACGCGGTCCCATAGCGCTTGCCGTTTGTGAGCCTTGAACGTGACGAAGGCGCCACCGGCATAGCGGCCCTTGTCCGCCATCAGGACCATCGCGGGTTTCCCCGCCTCACGCTGGACGCCAATGATGTCCATTTCCTTTTCGGCATAGCACTTGATCTTGCGCCAGTTCATCGTCGGCCCGCTGCGATAAGTGCTGTCCTTTCGCTTTGAAACCATACCCTCCAGGCCGGCTTGGTCGACAAGGTGATAGACGGCATCGCCGGTTCCCGGCATTGCTTCGCTGAACTGGATGCGGCCGCCAGTGGGGATCAATCCCTGTAGAATATCGCGCCGCTCTTCCACCGGCATCTCGCGCAAATCGTGGCCGTTGAGGTGCAGGAGGTCGAACGCCACCAGATACAGATCGCGAGACGGGTTGCGGCTGGTAACGGCTGATTGCAGTGCGTGGAAGTCCGACAGGCCGGCTTCGCTGATGCTGATCGCCTCGCCGTCGATGATGAAGTCTTTCGCTTCGATCGCCTCTGCTTCGCCGGCGAGCTGGATGTAGCGCCCGGTCCAGTCATAGCCGTTTTTGGTGATCAACCGAATCCCGTCGTCATCCTTGATGATCTGGGTCCTGTACCCATCGAACTTGATCTCGTGGATCCACTCATCGCCTTGGGGCGGGGTGTCGACCAGCTCGGGCTCCATCGGCTTAATGAACTTCAGACGCATCAACTCACTCGCGAAACTGTCCATTCAATAAGCTTTAGCTAAAATAGTTCCGGAACATTTAGCATGGCCGGATGTTGCAGCCCGCATGACAAAGCTATCCGACCTTGGCCCTCCGATTCCCGGCAAACTGCACGGAGGGCAGCGCATCGACGAGCATCTTCACTTCTACAACTGCCCGCACTGCGGTCAGCGCGTTGACCAACGCGATTTGCGCCAAGTCTTCTGGCATGAGCGGCCTGGTCATGAACCGCTGGAGCCCGAGCCTGAGGCGAAGGTGATCGAATTTCCAAAGCGGGAATGACAAATCCCTACCTGCGCGGGGCCAGCCGCAAGGAACAGGTGGCGGTACTACGCCGAACGGTCAGGTTTCCGCACATGTTTATGCGAGGATACGCCAATGTTTGGACTCTGGGAGTTCCATAAGATTGCGGCCACACGAGGTGACGGCTTACGTCCAGAGTTCCTCAGACTGTTTCCGGGACAGCCCGTGAGTGAACGCTGACATGCATCCAAGGTGGGATAGCCGAAACTAAGCGGCCGTCGCCTGCTGCCGATGCGAACCGCGAGCGGGCTTCTCGGCTTCTTGCGCCCAAGCATTAAACAGCCCGCCCGGCGTGAACCGAGACGGGGTTATGAGAGCGGACTGTGAATGTCTCGGCGTACCACATTGACGGCGCGGCGCTCGTCCTACCTTAACTGCCCTGCAATAGCTACGTGCTAGCGGTTCTTAATGGACTCCTATCTGAAAGCACATTTATCGCCAGTGGCTCTGCTAAGCTACGCAATTGCGATCGGCTCGCTACTACTGCGTCTTGTATACTCGAAAAGGGTTTTGGTAGGGCTGTTCATCCTGAGCATATTGCTCGCGACATGGGGCACACGGATTTGCTTCCAAGGCTGGCATCGGGCGACCTCAGTCGGCCAAAAACGCGGCGTCGTGATACTGCTCTTCGTGTTTCGGGCCTTAGCGCAGCGGGCGGATACATGTCGCTAAGGGACATTCTCAGATGAGACCAGCGGGCCTGTCCTTGGGACAGCTTTCCTGTCATCGCCGCTCGATGGTCGTCTTTGAGAAGCCGCCTGCAACCTTGCAGCGGCAGGAGAATGCTGTCCAGGATCGGTTCGGGATGCTCGCGCTTTTTGGGACGCGCTGCCAGCACCACGGGGGCTGCCACCTTTTCCCGCCGCTCCATTCACGGCAGCGGCGGGCGCCCCTATGGAGCAAGGGGACTCGCCCGGGCGGGGACCCAGGCTCAGGCTAGGCCGCGCGCAGTGGACGGCCTGCTCCCGAACCTCTATGATCGGCACATGTTCCAGCCACCCAAAAAGGCCGTCAGGCCTGCCAGCGGCAAGTTGGAATCAACCAAGGTCAAGGCGACACTCTTTGGCGATCTCCGTTTTGAGAGAGGGCCGCCGCCATTCCCTTTGTCCGACATTTCGAACACCCCAACACAGGCGCCAGCAAATCACCACGATGCGTTGATGCTCCACGGCTAATGCCCGCCCGGCTGCGAAATCTTAACGGATCGTTGACCGCGCTGTCCTATTCTGAGACAGCGCGGTCAAGAGATCCCATCCGGACTGCGCAGGCGGCTTCGGCATAGCCCCGCCCGCTTTTGTCGGGGCCGCCACCACACTCTGGAATAATACCAGCAATGGTTGAATCAACCGTTACTGCAGTTGTTAAAAAGCTAACGGCTCAGGCTGGCGCGTGAGAACAAACCGGGGATTCACATTTGCCCGGTTCCGATCCAGATTCTCGGCATGGAACACGCGTTTGATGACATTGCTGCTGCCCTGAGAGCCCCGCCAGCGCGTTTGCGGGACCGCTACGGCGCCTTTGTCCAGCGCATGGCCGAAAGCCTCACCACCGGCCTTGCGATCGGCATAGGCTTCGCGATCGTCCACGCCTTCGCAGGCTGTCGCCGGGATCTCTCCAATATTAGCTGATGCTTGACTAAGCCGTCGGCCGCACCAGAATCATCATATGGCGGGGGAATTTAGCATCGGCGACGAGGTGTCGATCTCGGCAACCATCGTCAGGATCATTGACGGCCGGGCAAGCATTGCGATCCCGAGCTACAACCACGCGCATTCGATTCCGGCACCGTGACGCTCTCGCCGGACGTTGTGCGGCTGGAGGCAAAGTATGTGCCGCCGAAGCGCAAGCGGCCTCTGGCGGCCCCATTACGAAATTATGGCAATTGCTTCACGCCACGCGATTCGCCTGAAAATATTTGAGCGTAGACGGCGTTGTGAAGGGCGAGGCCGCAACTCCGGCACATAACCGGACGAAGGGAATATCTCCGAAATCCTGCTTTGGAAGGAAGTAGCCCTTGTCGACCATTCTGGATATTCCCGTTGATAGCCGCATGTCCGGCTTTCGATAATAGACGTAACTGGGGCCATTGATGAACGGGTGTTCGCCGCCGGCAAACTGGCACGTTGTGTCGTGTTTGATCCCGGGCTTGATACTACACACCGATATCAGCAGGTGCTGACCGTCCTTGCAGGGTGCCGTCACGATAATGAACAGGTGCTTCAGATTCCCTGGACCTGAAGCTGGCCGACATCATCGCCAGCACGTATTCATTGCCGAACGCCTGCCAGTAGTTGAACGGGATCGCCACCTGCACGGTTGATCCGTCTTCCATGTCGAAGATGCAGCCCACCCATTCGCCTTTCGGCGCTGGGCCCAGGTGTATGCCGGTGACATGACGCGCCTTGAAGTCGCCGAACCGCTCCTGGAACGCCTTCTGATTTGCGCGCACCTTGGGGTCGTGTTGATCGCCGGCCTGCGGAATCTTGGAAGGATCGAAGTCGGGTAGATCTGCCATTTTCATCTCCTACCTGGCCTGCGGCCATTGCTGGCCATCGCTTCACTGAGGACGAACTGCTGAAGACGCTGCACGGGATCAAACTGCCCGATCAGGTCGATGACATCCTGCGGGCTCGTGCCGTATTGAAGCTTAAGGTTCACAGTCTTGCCCGAGAGACCGGAAGCGGGCGCCAGATTGGAGGTCGCAAGTCCGCCGCTGGCAAAACGCGGGATCGACATCGATCGGTTGAAGTTGTCGACAGCACCGCCAAGGCTGAAACCTCGAAGGCCGTCGAAGGAACCCTTGCCATAGTTCCAGGCGTCGAGCGCTTGGCGGCCGATCCGCTTCACCGCCTCGGCCGTGATGACGTATTCGCCGTTGCTCAGCCAAGCCAAAATCGAGTCCGTCTTCGGCCCACCGGGTCCGCTGACGAAGCCGCCGCCGGCGAAACCGCCGTGAGATCCACCGCCGTCCGATGACGATCCGGAGGCCGCCTGTGAGCGAAGGCTCTGCGCTGCCGCCGCTGCCGCGCGAAGAGATGCCAGGATGCTGGCGATTGCCGATTCGATCTGACTGGCAAGGCTTGTCACGACGCCCTGGAGCCCTGAGAAGCCGCCTTGCAGCAAAGCCCTGATGCCGTTGAGGATGGTCGAGAACTTGCCCGGCAACGTTTCAAACGGAGCCACGATGGCCTCCGCCGCTGCCTGGGCTGCACCGGCGTCAAGATTCCCCAATGCGCTTGTAAAACCGTCCGCGGCCTGCTGCGCGGCTGGTGCGATTTGGGCGATGCTGTTG
Organism: Mesorhizobium sp. B2-5-13; assembly: GCF_006440535.1. NCBI lineage: Bacteria > Pseudomonadati > Pseudomonadota > Alphaproteobacteria > Hyphomicrobiales > Phyllobacteriaceae > Mesorhizobium > Mesorhizobium sp. B2-5-13. The sequence goes on from NZ_VFUI01000012.1 coordinate 81,108, forward strand.
GTGATCTCATTCGACACACCGTCGACCGAGTCACTGGTGCCGTCGACGCTGGATTTCAGACCGTCGATCGCCTGTTTGCCTTGTTCCGCACGCACGGCAACACCGTTCACGAGGTTGAAGGTTTCCGAGGTGAGCTTGTCGCCACCGCCGCGAATGACGGTGGTCGCAGTTACCGCATCGGCCAAGTCGGCAGCTTCGTCCGCATCCCTCAGGGCTATCACGACCTGTACGGTATCATCTCGGACGTCGGTGCTACGGCCACGCCTGAGACACTAGTTAACAGCGCGGCCAGAGGGGACCGCTGGATCAAAGTGCAGCTCGTTGGCGAGGTTTTGGAGGCGACCTTCGAACGCGGGATCAGCCAGTATCCGGCGATCAACGATCAGGTGCACCTCGTCGTCGAGGAGGATCTCGCCCGCATCTATGGGACCGCCGAAACGGGTCAGGTGACCATCGGAAGATTGTCGGGGGCCGAGAGCATCCCCGTCCGTGTCGATTTGGACAAGCTCGTGACGCGCCACTCCGCGGTATTGGGTCAACGGGCGCTGGCAAGTCGACGACAGTCACAAGTCTGCTGCGCTCCCTTTCGGTCGGCCAGGGTGACCACTCCGGTTTTTCGAACGCGCGGGTGCTGCTGATGGACATCCACGGCGAATACGGCCGTGCGCTTGGCGAAGTCGCCAAAGTCTTTCGTGTGAACCTGCTAGAGAATGAGGAGCGCCTCTACGTTCCCTATTGGGCACTCAATTTGGACGACCTGCTGACCTTCCTGCTCGGGAAGACCGAGGAGAAGGCGCTGACGGGGATTCAGGACCGCATTTTGAGAGCGAAAACCGCAGTGTCAGCTCAGATGAACTATCCGGGTGTTGATCCCAACTCGCTGACTGCTGACAGCCCTCTGCCGTTCAGCCTGAAATCGCTCTGGTTCGATCTGATCGGCCCAGAAATCAAAACATGGATGGAGAACACTCAGCAGAATTCGGCTCAGACCGCTCCCGGCGACGCCGAAACACTTACGGCGCCTACCTATCCGCTGCCTGGCCAAGGCAACACACCGCCGTTCGCAAACAAGTCGAATGTTCTTTCCATCCGACGACAGCTCGAACAGCTCCGGTCACGATTGCTGGATCGACAGTATGATTTCATGCTCCACCCTGGGCCTTGGGAGCCGAGCCTCAACGGAGCTCCGCAGAACGACCTGCCCCAACTGCTCGAGAGTTGGCTCGGGCACGATCGGCCGATCACGGTGCTGGATCTGTCGGGCGTGCCAAGCTCGATCCTTATGCGCCTAATTGGAGGCATCCTGAACATCATTTACGAGGCTCTCTTCTGGAGCCGCGAGATGCCCGAGGGCGGGCGGGCGCCCCCTGCTCGTGGTTATGGAGGAGGCACATCGCTACCTGGGCCGGGACGATGACAACCTTGCGCGGGACGCCGTCCAGCGCATTGTCAAGGAGGGCCGCAAGTTTGGCCTCGGCGCGATGATAGTGAGCCAACGCCCTTCCGAGATCGACGAGACCATTCTCTCCCAGTGCGGCACTTTCTTCTCGCTGCGCCTATCCAACTCGTCGGATCGCAGCAAGGTTCAGGCTGCCCTGCCCGACAGTCTAACCGGCATCGTGGACAGCTTGCCTGTGCTTCGTACGGGCGAGGCTGTGATCACCGGCGAGGCTGCCAAGTTGCCTGTGCGATGCAGGATAACGCTCCCCGAGGAAGGCAAGCGGCCCGCGAGCGAGGATCCGCGTGTTGCCCACAACTGGAGTAAGGGACGCGGCAACGAGAACTATGTGAACGTCACGGCTGCGTGGCGATCTCAGAACCCACGATGGACGGAGGAATGAATGGAACGACAGTCAGTAAGCTCGTCGAGTTTGGCTTCGGTAGGCTGTAACCCTGGTTCGGAGACACTTCAGGTGGAGTTCCTCGCTACCGGCAAGGTGTACGAATATTACAATGTCCCCCAATTCATGTACGATCGGCTGTTGGAAGCCTCCTCTATCGGACAATTCTTCAATGCAGAAATCAGAAACGTCTTCAATGCAGAAATCAGAAACGCCTATCCCTGCAACCCGATCTGATCGGCCAGTTCTGGTCGGTGCCGTTGCGGTGAAGTGAATTTCCAATGTCCGCATCGGCCATTCGTAATGTAGGTCGAACGACTGACTCGAAGGTGCATTGCCGCCGCCAGCTAACAACCGCTACGGATGAGGAAGGACAAGCAGTGCACTGGAAGGCTCAGACCTCTGTTCACTTGCTATGCGCTCAAATGTGCATATATTGTGCATATGGTCGGAGATTTGTCATGACTCACGCACAGCTCGCATCATCGAAAGTGGTCTCAGGCTTTGTTGATAGCCTGCAGGAGCCGCGCACACCTTATATCTCGCCGAAGCGCCTGTCGCAGGCGCTCGGCGTGAAGGTGGCCAACCTCGCCCAGTTGACCGGTGTTCACCGCAACACGCTGCGCAATCCCTCATCGGAGCGCCTGCAGGGTCGGATGCGCGAGATGGTGAAAGTGATCTCGGCCGCGACGGAACTCACCGGCGACGTCGACAAGGCGATTTACTGGTATCGCAACGAACCGATTGCCGATTATGGCCATCGCACGGCGGCCGAGCTCGTCGCTGACGGCCAAGTTGAAGTAGTCCTAGCCTTCATCCGGGATCTCGAGAACGGGGCGCGCGGGTGAAGGTCACCCGCGTCGGGCCGGACGAGATCTTCCATCGCTATCTGACACCCAAATGGGCTTTCCTGCCCACCAGCGGTGCAGGCGCGGCGAATGACGGCGGTCGTTTCAACCGGCCAGGCGTCGAAGCCCTTTACCTCTCCCGCGCACCTCAGACGGCGTTGGAGGAATACAAGCAGGGCGCCAGCATCACTCCGCCGGCCACCCTTGCCGCCTACAAGATAACGCTCGCCGACGTCGCCAACCTTTCGCAAGGATTTGATCCGGACATCTGGGATAGTGCCTGGAAGGAATGGGATTGTGCATGGCGCCAGATCGCGCGCCTCGACAAGAAAATCCCGCCATCGTGGAAGCTCGCGGACCTGATCATCACGGCCGGGCTTCGCGGCATCCTGTTCCCATCGCTGCGTCACGCCGGCGGCACCAATCTGGTGATCTTTCCGGCCAATCTTGTCGACGGCGATCATGTCGCGGTTCACGATCCCGATCACCGGCTGCCGCATGACCAGTCGTCCTGGTCCTGAGTCATCGACTGTCTCTGTGGTCGCATCGCGACAACGCCCCGCTCATGGCACCTGGTCCTCAACGATATCGTCCTCGCCCTCCCGATTCGCCAACCCGGCTGGAATACCGCCGGCGAGCAGCTTCTCCTTCGACAGCAGTCCTGCGTCCTCGAGCGCCTCGAAATCCGGCAGCTGGCGCAGCGTGTCGAGCCCGAACTGCGACAGAAAGTTTTTGGTCGTCACATAGGTATAGGGCGCGCCCGGCTGCGGGCTGCGCGGCCCCGAGGCGATCAGCTCCTGCCCCCGCAGCACGCCGATCAGATCCCGCGACACCTCCTTGCCGAAGAAGGAAGACAGCTCGCCACGCGTGATCGGCTGGAAATAGGCAATGCACATCAGCACGAGCGCCTCCGACTGCGACAGTTCTTTTGTCCCCTTCCCCGCCGTGCCAAATGCGGCGTGGATGATGTCGCCGAAGTCGATTTCGCCGATTCCTTCGAAGGCGAACTTTTGAAATCGCAGCCCGTCACCCTGATAGTCCGATGGCATCAGGTCAAAGCGCAGACGGCTCCTGGAAGGGTCAACGAATCCGAGCAATTGAGGATCGTCGAGGAAGATATCGATGTCGTGGCTTTCGCGATGGCTGATCTGGATCATCATAGCCGTCCCACCGCCAAACGACCATTCGAAGTCGTAACCGTGGGCATTCTCCCGAAGCTGGTCAATCAGATCTACGGCGATGCTAAAAAGCCGCCGCCATTCGGAAGGGCGCCGGCTGTCGCGTCCAGCCATTACGCGGCGAGCGGATAGCTCTCGCCGGACCAGGCAGAGAACTTGGCGGCAAACGCCTTCAGGTCGTCGACCGCGATGTGGTGCGCGGTTGCGAACTCGACTTGCTGGGCAAGAGGGACCTCGCCGAGAAAGGCGCTAATATGGCCGGGATGCTGCTTGGCCAGATCGATATCAGCAAGGCAATGCGCCAGCGCCACGTCGTCCAGTTGATCACTGTAGGGCGCGTTCACCGTCGTCAGGACTGAACCTAGATGCTTGCTCATGATGCGTGCAAGATATAGTCGTTTCAGGCTTGTCGCAAGTTGCCACCCTCTTCCGCACCCACCGGCGGTCTGCGACGTCAGCGTTGTTCTCGTGAGCGAAATCAGCCAAAATCGCCTCCAAGATCTCCGACGACGACGCACGGCGTTCCCTTGACGAAAAAAAGCGCGGATTTCCCACCGACCGGAGCCCGAGAGTGACCGAGCAAAAACCCGTCCGCCTGCCTGCCCCCGCCTCCGTCGAAACCGTGCTCGCGGCCTTAGAGCCGCAGTCGGCCGACGTCGATCTCGCCCCTGCCCTGCGCGGTTCCGCGGTCGAGACACAACAGCTCGCAGGGCCAGTCTACCGGGTGCGCGGCCGCTCCGGCGGCGGCATCGTCCACATGCGCAGTTTCCTGTCGCGCCGGACGCGCATCGAGCGCGAGCTGGCGCGAGGCGCAGCGGCCGAGCTGGCGGGGGTGAATGCCGGGGATTTCGACGGATGGCACAACCTGCAAGTCTGGGAAGCTGGGTTTGACTGGGTCTGAAGGGGCGACAGTGGACAGGCAGCTTCGCCAACCACCTCAAATTGCTATCGGGCGGCAATGTCTTTCGCCCTCGTGGAGCACGAGGGAAAACATGGCGAAACACGGACTGTCGGCACTGATGCGGATATTCTGAGGACGACCTTTCAAAAACAGGCCATGCAGGCGCGGACTGCTTTCTCTCGGTGGGGGCCGCGTTTGTTCCATTTCAGTAATTCGGCAGCGGCGCCCTCAACGTTGGAGCAGTGATACGTGGAGCCCATCTCACCCGTTGTCACAGGGACTGCAGGGCTAAACCATCTGAGCGCCATCGGGGAGGTTCCTCGTAGAGGCTGGCTTCTTCTGCATGGTCCAGCCGTTCAAGGAGTTCTTTGAGCCTATCCGGGATCGTTTCGTCAACGCGGAAGATGGGCAAGGTCGCCGTGTAGTGCTTCAATGCCTTTGAGCTAATCTGACGCCTGACAGACGCAGCTAGAGTCGTCGGCCCGTTGGCATTATCACGATCGGTCATGTCGGATTTGTCCCGCAATATCCGCGGCCCAACACCTGAGCCGGCGAATCGTTCCGAAATAATCAAAATTGTGGCAAGGACCCTTACGCGACTGACCAGCGAAGAAGGCCGACTAGGCCGGGAGCCCAATCGACCTCCATCTTCGCGGGGGACTTGGAGGGGACCAGTCCACCCGGTTCGAACCTTCATTTAGCTCTATCTAAAATAGATTGGCAACATACACCTTTGGATGGCAGAGCTGTCATTCTTCTTGATCCATGTCCCTCAAAGTCCGGTGTGCCGTTATGCAGGATCATTTATTTCTCCGAAGCCGGATCAGCCGAGCGCTGCAGCGCCGTCCGATCGTTTCATTCCCATTGCCAGCAGGTAACGGCGGATCGAGCGGCGTCGCTTTGACCTTGATCAAAGCTGGGCAACGCCATGACCGGTCCATGATAGCGAACGATTTGGCCGTTCAAGCCTAAAGTGGCCGTAAGCCATCGACAGGAGCGCATCCTATCGGCGTCCCGGCTCCAACACGCTCGCCGGTCGTCGGGCATAGGAAAGCTCGGTCTAAGCCTCTTCCTTCTTCGCTCTCGCAAAGCCGCGGTCCGTTGCGATGAACCGTTGAAGCATCGGCGCAATCAAGCGTGATGGATCGGCAGATGGCCGCCCGGTCTCGCGCCCAAGGATCTCTGCGTATTTCACCAAGTCGCGATGCAGAGGCGCCGGCAGTTCCACCGTAATCTTCACCGGCTTGTCGTCGGCGATCGTTGCAAGTTTCAACTTGGCCATGTCAACCTCCGTATGGTTCAAGGGCAAGGTCGCGGGTGACGAGGACGCGAACGGGAAACCCCGGCCGGATCGTGAGCGTCGGGGCGATAGCGAGTTGCCGCTGAACGACCTGTTGGCCTACCTGGCTGACGCTTTCGGAAGCGCCGCTACGCAAAGCCCGCACGATATCGCTGTCTTGATCAGAAGAACCGGCCTGCGCGCCAACGCTCAGAATGGTCGACAACGCCGCGGCCTTGAACAACTCGCCCCAGTGATAGTCGACGGCATCCTCTAGGCCGGCATAGCCCTGAGCGTCCGCGCCAGGCTGCCGCTCCAGCACCATGGAGCGTCCGTCGGGAAAGATCAGCCTGTTCCAGACAAGCAGCACGCGGCGCTGCCCAGAACCAATCCCGCTATCGTACTGCCCAACAATTCGAGTGCCTTGCGGGATGAGCAGCGAGCGGCCGGTGGGGCTGTCATAAACATTTTCGGTCACCTGGGCGCTGATCTGCCCGGGAAGGTCCGACCGGATACCTGTGATGAGCGCGGCCGGGATCACGGCACCGGCTTGAAGCACATAGGACGACGCGGGAGGGGTGATGTGATCCGGGGCCACGGTACGCCGGTCAGCGGCGGCGGACAGGAAGGAAAGCTGGCGATCCTGCGCATTTGGCTGAGCGTATTGACCGGCAAGATCGCTAACAGCAGGAGCGAACGCTTCGGCGGTCCTGGAATCTCCTTGCGCTGTCTGGAAGAACACGCGCGAGGTTCTGGCCGCTTCCTCTTCGGCTTGCCGGCGCTGCTCGGCTTCGTCGATCGCGGGACTTGCGATTGATGGGGGCGCCATGGCTTGCCCTTTGTTCTGCGCATCGAGAATCGGCCTGCCGAGATCGCCAGGCAGCGGCGGCCCAAGGATCGGGCCGGCATAGTCGCGCGGAAGTGTTGCCAACCCGTCGGCGGGCGGCCGATTGGAGGTAGGGTAGAGCTCCTCGCCCCGCTTGAATGTGCTGGCCTCCTGCAGAGCGTAAATCAGCGCGCCGCCGACACCGAGCGAGGCGACGAAGCCGATGCCTGCGAGCATCTTGCGCGATAGACGCGTTACACGCGGCGGGTCGGCGCGAAGCCGCATGGGTTCGGCCATATTCTTCTCGTTCATGGCTGCAGCGCTCCCCTGTGCATTGCGTTCGGCAGCTCCGCCGCGGCGCTGTCGCTTGGGCCCCGCCACAACCCATCGCTTCTTCTGTCGACGCGCACTATCCTGACCGTCTGCTGCCGCTTGCCTGCGCCAAGACGCAGTTCGGCCGCACCAAAAAGGCGGTCGATGATGAGGATGTTTTGATAGACGCGGCTGTTGGTGATTTCAGCCTCGCCGTCCGGACCGATGACGAAAATCGGCGGCATCTCGCCTTGCACGATGCCGCGCGGAAACTCGACATAGACCCTGCGGCCATCGTCATAGGCGCTCACCGGCTTCCAGGGCGGGCTGTCGCCGGTGAGGCCGTAGCGATAGTTGCGCACCGTAACGTCCGGTATGACCGGCGTCGCGGCGATCGTCTGCAGGAGGCCCGCTTTCAGAGCCGGATAGGACCACGCAACGGCGGGCATGTAGGGCTTCGCGCCTGAGCGTAGCTCAAGCATATAGCTGCGCCGGTCCGTGGCGATGATAAGGTTCGTTGTGATGTCCGCGCGCGAGGGTTTCACCAGGACGTGGACCCGTCGAGCAATGCCGGACCCGCTTTCGGTGTCGCCGATGATCCAGCGCGCGGTATCACCTGCCGCGATCGGACCTTCTCCGGTCAGGCTCTCGCCCGGCTCAAGCGCGATGTCCGTTATCTGGCCAGGTGAGGCGTAGACCTGGTAGAGCGCTCCTTCGCTCCATGGGTAGATCTGAATCGCGTTGTAGTAGCCCTCACGGCGCGGTTCCACGCGCGCCGCGGCGTTTGCATTCTCGACACGGGCGGCCGGCGTTTCCCCGATGGCGCCGCCTCTCGCGGGCGCCCAACCTGGTGGCACGCGAAGAGGTTTCGGCCGTTGGTCGGTCGCGGCGGCTGGAGCCGGCGGCAAGGGCGGAACATAGGTATCGTAGCTGATCTTCGGCGGCTTCTTCGCAGGCGTGGCGCAACCCGCAAGCAGCGTCGTCCCCGAGACCAGCGCCGACAGCAGATATCTTGGGAAAGTCGTGCGGGCAACAAGACGCGATGTCGGGCTCATTGGCTCATCTCCCGCGACCAGTTGATGGCGTTGACGTAAATACCGAGCGGATTGGCGCGAAGCCGTTCGGCGTCGCTTGGCATCTGCGTCACGATCGTCAGGATCGCGGTCCAGCGCTCGGTGCCTGAAAGCTGACCGTTTTCGTAGTGGTGCTCGATCCAAGCGACACGAAAGGAGCCCGGCGAGGCTCTGATGACCGACGAAATGTCCACTGCGACCTGCTGCTTGCCGACCTTGGAGAAAGGATCCGCAGCGCGCGCATAGTCGTTGAGCGCCGCCGCGCCCAGGTCGGTGGTCCAATCATAGGCGCGCAGCCAGTCCTGGCGCAGGATGATCGGGTCAGCGGGGATGGAGCGTACCTGCTCGATAAAGCGGGCGAGATGCCACGCGATCTGCGGATCGGTCGGCTTATAGTCGGCGGTTGCGGGCTCGATCGCTTGAGCCTGGCCGAGCTTATCGACCTGCACGACCCACGGCACGACCGTGCCGCGGCCCGACTGCCAGACCAGCGAGGTGGCGAGCCCCGCCGACAGGATGAGCGACCCGAACGCCATGGCGCGCCAGTTGCGTGCCTGCACGCGTGCGGAGCCGATGCGTTCATCCCAGATCTGCTCCGCCTTTTGATAGGGGGTTTCTGGTCGAGGGCTCTTGCCGTAATGGACGGCGGGGCGCCTAAAGATGTTCATTTCGTCATTCGCCTTCAGAAAGAGAAATCGAGGCTCCGCCGCCATGGCTGTCACCGGCGCGCACCGCGCGGGCGGCGGTCTGGACGCCGTGGGCGAGGCGTTGAGAGCGATGCAAGCGTCTGGCCCATTCGGGCTGTCCTTGAGTGCTGGATGGCTTGCCCACGCCGGACGCGGTTGACGCAGCGGCGCCGCCAATCGTTCCCATGGTCGACGAGCCGCCGGTGATTTCAGCGGCCGAACGGGCGCCAGTGGCGAAGCTCGAGCTAAGCGATTGACCGGCGTTTGCGGCGGCGCGCTTGAGTGGAGAGGCTGCCGCCGAAGCGCCAGCGCGCGCAATGCCGCCCAGGCCGGAGGCGATGCCCACCACGCCAGACTGGCCGGCGGCGCCGAGCGTATAGGCAGCCGAGCCGCCGCCAGCGAGTGACGTCCCGCCACGCGCGGCCGACGCCACCCCCGCGAATGCGGCTGTCCCGCCTCGCGTCGCGAGGCTGGCTGCTCCGTAGCCTGCAACTGCGATGCCGCCCGCCGCAAGGCCAGTCCCGACGGCCGCACCGGCGCCGAGCTGCGGTCCACCCGCGACGAGGCCGCTGGCGATGCCAGGACCGAAGATGCCGAGGCCAAGCAGCGACAGCGCCGCCAGCACGATCGCCATGGCCTGGTCGATGGTGGGGCTCTCGCCGCCGAAGCCTTGGGTGAATTCGCCGAAGAGCGTCGATCCGATGCCGATGACCACGGCAAGCACCAGAACCTTGATGCCGGACGAGATGACGTTGCCGAGCACGCGTTCGGCCATGAAGGCCGTCTTGCCGAAGAAGCCGAAGGGGATCAGCACGAAGCCGGCCAGCGTCGCCAGCTTGAACTCGATCAGCGTCACAAAGAGCTGCACCGCCAGGATGAAGAAGGCGAGCAGGACGAGCGCCCAGGCAAAGAGCAGGCAAGCAATCTGGATGAAGTTTTCAAAGAAGGAGATGTAGCCCATCAAACCGGAGATCGCCTCAAGCAATGGTCGTCCGGCGTCGAGGCCGGTTTGCGCCACCTTGCCCGGGTGCAGCAGGTCCTGTGCCGAGAAGCCGGTTCCACTCGCCTTGAGCCCAAGGCCGGAGAAACTCTCGAAGACGATTTGGGCGAGGCTGTTCCAATTCGAAATCAGATAGGCGAAGACACCGACGAAGAGCGTCTTCTTGACCAGCCGCGCGAGGATGTCGTCATCGGCGCCCCAGCTCCAGAAGAGCGCGGCAAGTGTCACGTCAATGACGATCAGCGTGGTGGCGACGAAGGCGACCTCGCCGCCGAGCAGGCCGAAACCGCTGTCGATATAGCGGGCGAAGGTGGCCAGGAATTGGTCGATGACGCCGGTATTGCCCATGTCTATCGAGCCTCGTGGGGGCGAGCATCCGGCGACCGCGAAGCGGCGGGCTCGCTTAGCGAACTCCCCGACGGCCTTTCGAGACCGAGGAAGCGATTACGCTGTTCGGCCCACAGCCGCGCACATCCATCCTCACGCAGGGCAGCCTCGCCGAGGGCCTGGCAGCGGCGCAGGCCATCGGGAAGCGGATTCGGCACCGAGGCCGCCGGTGTGTGCGGGCCCTCCCCCACCGGCTTGTCTTCCTTCCGGCTCATCTCGAGCGCCGTCGCCGTCATGGCGACGGCGACGAACACGATGGCCACGAGGCGAGCAAGGGTTTTGCCGTCCATGGCCATCGACCTCAGCGGTTGAACATCTGGACCGAGCCGGCCTGGTAGCTAGAGCCAGGCGCCAGGAAGCGGCGGCGTTGCTCACGGCCCTGATCGACCGCGGCGGCACGTTCGGCCTCGCTCAGCGCCTGGGCGCGACCATTGGCGGCTACCAGGGCGGTCAGGTCCGCAAGCTGCTGGCCCTGGAGCGCAAGCAACTGGTTGCCAGCTTGCGTCGCCTGCAGCGCACCGATCGCCGATTGGCTGGCGCCGACCAACGCCGACATCTGCGCGCGGCCGGTGTCGATGTTTCCGACGACGCCCGCCTGGACGCGCATTGCGTCCTGGAGACCGCCCACTGTGTTTTGCCAGCGCGAGCGCGCGTCCGTGACGAGTTGCTGGTCGGAAACAGAGAGCGAAACACTGCTGTATTGCTGCTGAAATGCCTTGTCGACCTGCTGGACGTCGAAGGCGATGTTGTGTGCTTCGCCGAGAAGCTGTTGCGTGCGCTGTACCGACTGTTGCAGTTGCTGCAGCGATGACAAAGGCAGGCTGGCGAGGTTGCGCGCCTGGTTGATCAGCATCTGGGCCTGGTTCTGAAGCGAGGTGATCTGGTTCGTGATCTGCTGCAATGAGCGCGCAGCCGTCAGGACATTCTGGGAATAGTTCGACGGATCAAACACGATCAAGGCATGTGCTGGCGCAGTCATCATCGGCGCGATCGGCGTGGCGAGCGTCGACGCGACCAGAAGAAGGACGCGCCGGCGGCTTTGACGAATAGTCATGGTTTGGAGTCCTTTTCAGGTTCGGGAACGGTGAGGTCGGGAATGAGGTCGGCGGCCCAGCCGACGTCGCGGGCACGCAGCCAGGCCGACAGGAAGCCGTCGCGGCCATGCTCGGCGATGATGCTGCCGATCAGCGCCTGATCGCTCTTCGAGGACGCGGCGCAAAGTGCCAGCCCGACCTCGGACAGGCCGAGCTCGAAGAGACGGTTGCCGCGACGGGACTGGCAGTAATAATCGCGCTTGGGTGTGGCTCGCGCCAGGATCTCGATCTGGCGGTCGTTCAGGCCGAAGCGGCGATAGATGGCGGTAATTTGCGGCTCGATCGCGCGTTCGTTGGGCAACAGCAGCCGGGTTGGACAGCTTTCGATGATCGCCGGCGCGATAGCCGAATTGTCGATGTCGGAGAGCGACTGCGTGGCGAAGACGACGCTGGCATTCTTCTTGCGGAGCGTCTTCAGCCATTCGCGCAACTGCCCTGCGAACGCGTCATCGTCGAGGGCAAGCCAGCCTTCGTCGATGATGAGCAGGGTCGGACGACCGTCGAGCCGGTCGCCGATGCGATGAAACAGATAGGACAGGACGGCCGGCGCGGCCTGCGTGCCCACCAGACCTTCGATTTCGAACGCCTGCACGGATGCCTGCCCGAGATGTTCGGCCTCTGCATCGAGCAGCCGGCCGTTCGGGCCACCGACACAGTAGGGCCGAAGCGCCTGCTTCAGGTCATTGGCCTGCAGAAGCACGCTGAGCCCGGTGATGGTGCGCTCCTCGACCGGAGCCGAGGCGAGCGAGGTCAGCGCCGCCCAGATATGCTCTTTTGCGTCCGGGGTGATCTGGATGCCCTCGCGCGTCAGGATCGCGACGATCCAGTCAGCCGCCCAGGCGCGCTCGTATGTGTCATGAACGCGGGCGAGCGGCTGCAGCGAAACGGAAGCATCCATGCCTTCGGTGAGATGACCCCCGAGATCGTGCCAGTCGCCGCCCATGGCGAGCGTCGCCGCGCGGATCGAGCCGCCGAAATCGAAAGCGACGATCTGAGTGTTGCGGTAGCGGCAGAATTGCAGCGCCATCAACGCCAGCAGCACCGACTTGCCGGCGCCGGTCGGGCCGACGACCAGCGTGTGACCGACGTCGCCGACATGAAGAACCAACCGGAACGGGGTCGAACCTTCGGTCTTGCCGTAAAGCAAGGGAGGACCGACCAGATGCTCGTCCCGTTCCGGCCCCGCCCACACGGCAGAAAGGGGGATCATGTGGGCGAGATTGAGCGTCGAGATAGGCGGCTGACGGACATTGGCATAGGCGTGCCCGGGCAATGAGCCGAGCCAGGCGTCGACGGCGTTGACGGTCTCGACAATGGCCGTGAAGTCGCGGCCCTGGATGATTTTCTCGACAAGCCGCAGTTTCTCGTCGGCCACGCGCGGGTCGCAATCCCATATGGCGATGGTGGCGGTGACATAGGCCATGCCAGCCATGTCGGCGCCGAGCTCCTGCAACGCGGTGTCGGCGTCGGCCGCCTTGTTGGCGGCGTCCGTGTCGAGGAGTGCTGATGCCTCATTGGTCATCACCTCCTTCAGGATCGAGGCGATGCTCTTGCGCTTGGCGAACCATTGCCGCCGTATCCTGGTCAAAAGGCGGACAGCGTCGACCTTGTCGAGCAGGATCGCGCGGGTCGACCAGCGGTACGGGAAGGCCAGCCTATTGAGGTCATCAAGCAGGCCGGGTGTCGTGGCGGTCGGAAAGCCGACGATGGTGAGCACGCGAAGATGCTTGTCGCCAAGCCGCGGTTCGAGCCCGCCGGCGAGCGGCTCGTCGGCCAGCAGCGCATCGAGATAGATCGGGGTCTCGGGGACGCGCACCGGATGGCGCTTGGTCGAGATGGTCGAATGCAGGTAGGTCAGCGTTTGGCCATCATCGAGCCAGTGACACTCAGGCATGAACCCGTCGAGCAGGGACAGCACGCGCTCAGTCCGGTCGACAAAAGCGCGGACGATCTCGCCCGGATCCGCGCCCGACTGGTCGCGACCCTCATAAAGCCAGCCTTCGGCGCGCGTGGCGTCCGCGGGCGGCGCCAGGAAGAGGAATGTCAGAAAGTAGCTCGATACGAAGTGAACCCCTTCCTCGTCGAAGTCGGCTTTGCGCTCGGCATCGAGCAGGCCGGAGGCCGCGTTGGGAAACTGGCTTTCGGGGTAAGAAGCCGCTTCGTGCCGCTGCGCTTCGACGAAGATGCTCCAGCCCGAGCCGAGACGACGAAAGGCATTGTTGATGCGCGATGTCACCGCGACAAGTTCCGCCGCTACGGCGGAATCGAGATCGGGTCCGCGAAACCTCGCGGTGCGCTGAAAGCTGCCGTCCTTGTTGAGCACGACCCCGGGGGCGACGAGTGCCGCCCAAGGCAGAAAGTCGGCAAGGCGAGCAGCAGTCCGGCGGTATTCGGCGAGGCTCATCATAGCGGCGCCCTCAAACCGACAGATGCCCGGGCAGCCGCAGGTGCCGGCGTGCGACTTCGAAAAAAAGCGGATCCCGCCTGGCGGCCCACACCGCCGTTAAATGACCGATAGCCCATATGAGAAGACCGACCAGCCAGAGCCGCAGCCCAAGACCGACGGCGCCCGCCAACGTGCCATTCAGGATCGCGATTGCACGCGGCGCGCCCCCGAGCAGGATCTGCTCGGTCAGCGCCCGGTGCACGGGCACCGTCCACCCCGGCACTGTGTCGAGCTGTTCGAATCCGGTTGTCATCAGATCAACGCTCCACCGCCGAACGAGAAGAACGAAAGGAAAAAGCTTGATGCCGCGAAGGCGATCGAAAGGCCAAAGACGATCTGGATCAGCCGCCTGAAGCCGCCTGAGCTGTCGCCGAAGGCCAGCGTCAGGCCGGTGACGATGATGATGATGACGGCGATGATCTTGGAGACCGGTCCCTCAACCGACTGCAGTATCTTCTCGAGCGGCTGTTCCCACGGCATCGAGGAGCCGGACGCAACGGCGACCGGCGCGACCATGAGGTTGAAGGCAATGGCGGCGCTGGCCGCGGCCAGGCCGGCGCGGCAGCGCGAAAGCAGGCGGGTCATGAAATCTCTCCTGTGTTGATCGGGGTAGCTTCAGCAATGCGATAATCGCCATCGGGCCCCAAACCCTCGACCCGGACCAGTTCGACAAGCCGTCGCTCCGCGCCGCGTCCGGCGAGCACGGCGACAAGGCCGATCGTGTCGGCGATCAGCGCACGCGGGACAGTGACGACGGCCTCCTGGATCAGCTGTTCAAGTCGGCGCAGAGCGCCAATACCGGAGCCGGCATGAAGGGTGCCGATGCCACCGGGATGCCCGGTGCCCCAGGCCTTGAGCAGGTCCAGCGCTTCGGCGCCGCGCACCTCGCCGATGGGGATGCGATCGGGCCGCAGGCGCAGCGAGGAACGAACCAGGTCGGAAAGCGTGGCGACGCCATCCTTGGTGCGCATCGCGACGAGGTTGGGGGCCGCGCATTGCAGTTCGCGGGTGTCCTCGATGATGACGACCCGGTCCGTCCCTTTCGCCACTTCGGCGAGCAGCGCGTTGGTCAGGGTCGTCTTGCCCGTCGACGTGCCGCCGGCAACGAGAATGTTTGCGCGGCCCGCAACCGCGGCGCGCAAGACAGCGGCGTCGCCAGAAGTCATGATGCCCGCCGCGACATAGTCATCGAGCGTGAAGACGGCGACCGCGGGCTTGCGGATCGCGAAGGCCGGCGCGGCGACCACCGGCGGCAGCAGGCCTTCGAAACGCTCGCCGCTTTGCGGCAACTCGGCTGAGACCCGCGGTGACCGGGAATGGACCTCGGCGCCGACGTGATGGGCGACCAGACGCACAATCCGCTCGCCAGCGGCAGGCGCGAGCATTTCCCCCGTATCGGCCAAACCTTCAGAAAGCCGATCCACCCAGATCCGGCCGTCAGGGTTCAGCATGACCTCGACGATCGCGGGATCGTCCAGGAACCGGGCGATGGCGGGTCCGAGCGCGGTGCGCAGCATACGGGAGCTGCGCGCGCGTCCTTCGGTATCGTTGTGCGAGATAGCCATCCTGTCCCCGTTGGATCGGGAACTCGTCGAGCAGCTCCCGGTCGGGATGAGCAAGAAAAGCCTGGAGCGGCCGGATTCAACAGCTTTCGACTGCCGTCGTAGCGCAGCGAGCAAAAACCGCCGAACGGCGGCGCCGAGGTCAGTTAGCTTTATGGCGGCATATCGGGGCGTTCCAAGATCGGCGGAATATAAACTTCAGCAATCATATGTACATGTTTATTGACACCGGACTCCCACCGGGTTTATGAGATCGCCTGGCAGTGGCGGCGATCGCCCTTTCCACGGCGCGGAGGATTGTCATGCGGTTCGGTCCCGAGGACTCGGCGCCAAGTGGTCGTTTCCAAATATGCTCGAAGGGCCCCGACAGTCGCAACGCCGCGCCCTTGACGACAAAGGGCGGTGAAGCGTCATGAGCATGCTAGACATCTGGCTTGGGATCCTGCAAGGACTGCGGATAACGGCAGCGGTCACCGCCTATGGCTTGGTTTTCGCAGTGCCCTTCGCGCTTGTTTTCGGCGTGGCCCAGTTTCTGACCACCGGCTTTACGCGCTTTCTGGTCACCGCAATAATCGAATTCTGGCGCAGTTCAGCGGTCGTCGTCCTGCTCTTCGTCTTTTACTACGTTCTGCCGGTCATGGGGGTCACTCTATCGGCAATGACCGTCAGTGCATTGGTGCTCGGCCTCAATAGCGGCGGCTATGCCAGCCAAGCGGTGCGGGCCGGGCTCCAATCTCTTCCTGCCGGCCAACGCGAGGCTGGCATGGCGCTCGGCCTCTCGCGCCCGGCGATCCTGCTTCTGATCGAGCTGCCCCAGGCGTTGGTCGCCATGAGTCCCACATTCGTCAACAACCTTATTCAGCTCGTCAAGGCGACTTCCCTCGTCTCGTTGGTCACGCTGACGGACATGACCTTCCGCGCCAAGGAAATCTCGCAGACCGAATACGACCCGGTGGCGATCTATTCGGCGCTGCTGCTGGCGTTCTTCGTCGTCTGTTATCCGATCGCGCTCGCCGGCCGCTGGCTCGAGGCGCGGGTCAACCCCGAAAGAGGAACGCCCCGTGGGATTTGACCTCGACTTCGCGCTCTCGACAATCCCGACCATTATCGGTGCGATCGGGACTACCCTGCTCGCCACGGTCTTGAGTTGCCTCGGTGCGTCGGCGCTTGGCTTCGCTTTCGAAATGATCCGCCGCGGGGGCGGTGCGCCTGGCCTCGCCGTGCGCTTCCTTATCGACTTCATCCGCTCGACGCCGGTCTTGGCCTGGCTCTATTTCCTTTACTTCGTCATGCCCTTCTATGGGATCCGGCTTGGCGCCATGACGGTGGGCATACTGGGGCTAAGCCTGTATTACAGCGGTTATCTGGCGGAGGTGTTCAAGGCGGGCATCGACGCTATCCCGAGGGGCCAGCAGGAAGCAGCCAGAGCCTTGTCGCTCACACGCCGCGACACGGTCATGTTCGTCATCGCACCCCAAATGCTGCGCAACATCGCCGCGCCGCTGGGCAACTACCTGGTTTCGATCCTTAAGGCGACGCCTTATCTCGCGATACTGGCCGTGCCGGAAATGCTCGGGCGCGCCTTCGATATCGCTTCCGAGACCTATCGCTATGCGGAGCCGCTGACCGTCGCCGGCGTTCTGTTTCTCGCCCTGGCGCTGATCATTTCATATGGAGTGAAGCGCATCGAGAAGCTCCTTCTTGCGAGCGGGCGCCGCTGATGCTCGACCGGCGCGCGCTTCCGACTTCGACGCTTCAATCCGTCCCCCTCGTGCGGATCAACGGCCTCAACAAGTGGTTCGGTGCCGTGCACGTTTTGAAAAGCATAGATCTGACCTTGGGAGCGGGTGCACGCGTCGTCATTTGCGGGCCGTCCGGGTCCGGCAAGTCGACATTGGTTCGCTGCATCAACGGTCTTGAGCGTTTCCAAAAGGGCACGATAGAATTCGAAGGGAGAAGTCTGGGAAAAACCGATCGCGATGCCGCGACGGCGCGCCGGCTGACAGGCATGGTGTTCCAAAGCTTCAACCTCTTCCCTCACCTCACCGTGCTTGCCAACTGCACGCTGGCGCTGCGCCGGGTCCTCTTGAAATCGGCGCACGAGGCCGAAGAGATCGCCATGCGGCATCTGACCGCGGTGCACATCCCCGAAAAGGCACGGGCCTATCCGGCTGAGCTGTCGGGCGGTCAACAACAGCGAGCGGCGATCGCGCGCGCTCTCTGTCTCGATCCCCGCATCATGCTGTTCGATGAACCCACCTCGGCTCTCGATCCGGAAATGATCAAGGAAGTGCTCGACGTCATGGTTGCGCTGGCGCGAAGCGGCGTGACCATGGTCTGCGTGACGCATGAGATGGGCTTTGCGCGCGAAGTCGCCGATGAGGTCGTTTTCATGGATGAAGGCCGCATCGTCGAGCACGCGTCTTCCAGTGATTTTTTCTCTAGAGCCGCTCATCCGCGCGCCAGGCGGTTCCTGGATACCATCCTGAGCCACTGAGAGCTGATCCTGTGAACCGCGCACGCAAACCGGCGCGATCGCCGACATGACAATTGGATCGACGCCGGAATCGCCGCGCGGACTACCAGTCCGGCGCGAATGCGTAACCAGCAGAGCGGACCGTCCGGATCACGTCGCTTCCCACAGATGCCCGAAGCCTTTTGCGCAACCTGGCAATATGAACATCAACACCCCGTATATCGGTTGCGGCGGCGTGTTCAGGCCATGCGGTCGCGACCAGTTCCTCGCGGCTGAAGACCTTTCCAGGTTGCGCCAGAAGGCTGCGCAACAGTTTGAACTCTATCGGTGGCATGACGATTTCTTTTTGTTTGAAGAATGTCCGGTGGGTCTGTCGCTCCAACCGGAAATCACCCTGCACCAGATCCCCTGTCTTGGTTTCCCGCGCGTGCTTCGCGACCCCTGCCTTGCCATGCAGCCAGGTCAGAAGCTGCTCGGGCGCAAACGGCCGCGAAAATATCTCGTCGACGCCCGCTTTGATAAGGTCCAGGTGCAGTTTGCCGGAACGAGGCGCAACCAAGCCGACAAGGGGCGTTGCTTTTGTCGCTTCGTCCGACTTCAGCGCCAGGCATTGCTTAGCGATTGCGCGGTCGCCCGCATGACAGTCCAGGATGACGGCAAGCGGCGCCGCCGCCTTGATGGCGGGGGCAATCTTCGTGTCTGCCGTGATCAGCCGGGCTTCGAAGCCTGCCACCGAAAGGATGTGCCCGTAAACCAGAAAGAAATCCGGGTCCTTCGAAGAGATCAGGACCAGCGGCGTCATGAGTCGATCAACCGAATTCGGTGCATCATAGGGCTGACTACCGCGCAAGTGGGCGCGAGACAATATCCCCTGGCGGGCGAACTTTTAGCTCCCGGTGGGTATCATCCTAGATTTTGTCTGCAAGTATGACGCCGCTGATGCCATAAGCGCGGCGCGTCTGCTCGATAGCCTCAGGGGTTACATCGATAAGCAGCGCGATGATGTCGCCATCCGGATGCTCGAGAGAGTTGCCGAGCTCGAAAAGTGTCCAGCCAAGCGCACGCAGGCGTTTCGGCCAGAATGTTTCGCACACCACGCTGATCTGTCGAATCCCCAGACTTTGGGCCGTCTCAAGAAGACCGCACAGAACAAAGCCGGCGATCGGCGACGACGCTCCGTGCGTGCGAAGCGATGGAACGACAAAAAAACGCGTCCATTCGAAAATGTCTGCCGCTCTCGGAGGCGTGCCGCCGGCGAGAACTGGGAAGACCTCGCTCATCAGATGCGGCTCCAGCGTCGGAACAAGACGGGAGCCGCCGACGATCTTGCCGTTGGTATCGAGCGCCAGAACATAAACCGCATGCTCGTTGTCGAAGGCGTCGATCTCGATGTTGATGGGCCGGGCGACGGCGCGCCATCGTCTGTGCTTGACGTAAATGTCGTACCGGATGCGAAAATAGCGCTCCAGCACTTTTCTATACTGCTTCCTGTTTTCCCAGGTGACCAAGTGCACACGAACCATGACGCCTCCAGGCGGAGGTCGTAGGAAAACGGACTTTCCGTACGTATGACGGTATTCAGGTATTGTTAAATCTGGATTTCCTGCCGTCGCAGCGCCTTGACGATGGCATGGGACACGTTGATCGCGTCGAGCTTTCCTCGTATGTTGCGTTGATGGCTCTCGACCGTGTTTCTGGTGACGCCGAGGATGCAGGCGATGTCTTCGGTGGATTTGCCTTGTGCGCTCCACTCCAGAAGTTCGCGCTCGCGCGCCGTCAATGGCGTGGGCTGATCTCCCCCGCCAGGTGTTCCTAACGCTGAAAGGCTCCGGAACGTATGTACGCAGAGCGTCTCGATGAAGGGCATGGCGCTCGGCGGGAATTCAATCCGGTCACTCGCGGCGGTGACCACGCCGGGACCTGACAGCGGGACGTGTACCGGGACGCAGATACCTTGTTTCATCCCGAACTCCGCCGCCTCGTCCATCACCAATCTTGCGCGTTTAAACAGTCTTGCGGCTGGAAGGTCGCCCCACAGGAAGGGCTGTGGCGAGTGCCGGCACTGCGCTACGCAAGGATCATGCAGAAAATGCTGCTCCGAGACATATCGAAAATACCATTCGGGAGGCCATCCGTCGCCCAGGATCTCGCGTTGCCAGTCCGCGTCGTGCGGCACCGGCAGGCCGGTGATCAGAAAATTGCGCAATCCATACCGCCCCATGATGGAGCGAAACTCTTGCAGGATTGCATCAGTTGACCGCGCAGTGTCGATCCTTGAGATTGCTACGAAAAGATCAGCAACACCTTCGCTCTGCATTGGCAGACCTCGACAAAAGCCAAGCCGCACGCCGCGCCACAACTTATGCGCGTCTCCACGTTCTTCAATGGGACCTAGAGCGAATGTACACTGCAGGAGTCAATTAGACGGCTAAAGTCGACAAAAAGCGGGCGTTCAATATCTCGAAAGAACATGTGAGCCTTCATTCAGTCGACTTCGCAACCCCTTGTTTCGTCACACGCACAGCCTTCGATGGAACGGCCGCGATCAACTCTTGCGGCTCGACATCCAAGGCCTTCGCCAGGATCTCGACTGTATCCAGCGTGGCGTTGCGCCGACCGGCCTCGACGCTGCTGATATAGGCTCGCGTGCGGCCCGAAACGAAAGACAACTGCTCCTGAGACAGTCTTCTTTCTCTCCGTAGCCGCTGCACGTTCAAACCAAAAACGCCGCGCAGTTTCATTGAACAACGGATGCTACGACGCGCACTATGGTGCGACACACTATAGTGCACATTCCGCATTGACAGCGGTGCGGTTGGCTGTTTGAAACAACCAGCGAATTCATCGTTTCCTGACACAGGAATAGCCATGTCGAGCCGGCCGTTTCGCGACCTCGCGCACAACGTACAAGTGCATTCCTCTGGCGAGATTAGCCGACCCAGAACGGAAGAAAGCCGGGTCCTGGAATTCGTCTGCATCCGATGCGATGCTTCCTACCCCGCCGATGTCATCATCGACTCCAAGGGATGCGCGCGGTGTCAGCAAACCGCACCCGCAAATCTTCGGCCGGTTTATGCCGATCCTCCTCCTCATCCCTTGGACGGTGCCACCTCCTTGCGCTCGCTATGGCGTTTTGCGCATATGCTGCCTTGCACAGCCGCGGATGCAGTGAGCCTTGGGGAGGGTTTGACGCCGTTGCTTGCGGCGCCGCGCATCGGCGCATTTCTCGGTGTTCCCAACCTCGCAATCAAGGACGAAGGCCGAAACCCGACCTGGTCGCATAAGGACCGCTTCTCGACCATCGCGGTCAGCGTGGCGCGGGCGCGTGGCGCAAAGATCATCGCGACCGCCTCCTCTGGCAACGCCGGCGCTTCGCTGGCGGCTTACGCAGCTAGAGCCGGGCTGAAGTGCGTTGTCACCACCTTCGCCGGGTCGGCCGGCGCGATGCTGGCGCAGATCCGAAAATATGGCGCGACCGTGCTGCCCCTGGTCAACAAAATGGACCGATGGTCCCTGCTGGACCAGGCGGCTGCCCGCTATGACTGGTTCATTGCCTCGCCCTATCACGGTCCGGTCGTCGGCAGCCATCCACTCGGCATAGAGGGCTACAAGACGATCGCCTACGAGATCGTCGAGCAATCGAATGGCACGGCGCCGGACTGGTGCGTCCTGCCGGTCTGCTATGGCGATGCATTGTCGGGCGTGTGGGCGGGCTTTTGCGAGTTGTACGCGCAAGGGACGATCACGCAGCTGCCCCGGCTCGTCGCCGCGGAGGTGCACGGGTCATTAGCGGACGCTCTCGCCAGCGGCGCCGATGCCTTGAGCGAACGCAAGATGCTCTTCGACAGCCTCGCCGTATCGATCGGCACGCCACGCAGCACCTTCCAGGCTTTGAAGGCTCTGCGCGAATCCGGCGGGCACGCAGTGCCCGTCGACAATCGCGGCCTGATCGCAATGCAGGAACGCCTTGCGCGGGACGAAGGGATCTTTGCCGAACTGGCGTCGGTCACACCGCTGATCGCAATATCCACGTTGAGGGATCAAGGGATCATCGCAGCCGCAGACCGCGTCGTGGCCGTTGTGACCGCCAGCGGTCTCAAGGACCTCGATCGGTCCACTGGAACGAACGAACACGATCAGATCTTCCAGACGACGGAAGACGCCTGGCGCTGGCTCGACAAAAGCGGGCTGGATCTCGCCTTATAGGTTGTCGACCGCACCAATAGCCGACGGCACCTCACTTGTTGCCTGCGTCTCCAGCACATCGTCGAGACGGCGGCGCAGCCAAAGAAAGCGAGTCCATTGCGTCTCTGCGGCCGGTGCGATTGTCGTCAGCGTCCTCGGCTCAGACGGCTCTTTGCAGGGCCAGCCAGGCAAGGTCGCAAGCCAGTCGTCATTGTAGACAGTTTCGGCATGGCGATGGCCTTCGTCAGGCATGATGACCACGACCTGTGCGTCCGGAAGGGTCGTTGCAACCCATTGTGCGACCAACGCGGCGGCGCCGCTGGTCGGCCCCATGAAGATGCCGTGCTCGCGCAGCAAACGGTGCGCACTCAGATACGCCGGATAGGCGCCGACCCAATGGATCTCGTCGACAAGCTCATGCCTGACATTTTTCGGCAGAACGCTGTTGCCCAAGCCCCGCAGCATGCGTTTGCCGACGGGCTGCCCAAACAGAATGCTGCGATGGGTATCGACGGCAAACACCGTCAGATGGGGAAAGACCGTTCGCAGAAAAGACGCGGTGCCGCATAGCGAACCGCCTGTGCCGACGCAGCCGACCAGGCAGTCAATCTTTCCCACTGCCCGGATGAAAAGTTCAGCCAGCCGCGCATAGGCGAGCCAGTTTCCCGGACTGTCGTATTGGCGGGTCCAGAAGCCCTCCGGCTCCTTGGCCAGGATTTGCTGCAGGCGCTCAAGCCGGCCAGGCTGATTGCCGTCACCGCGCGGATCATCAAGTGCGATGACCGTCGCGCCGATGCGCTCCAGCCGGGCTTTGTATTTGGCATCGATAAGCGTTGAAGCGGTGACGAGGGTAAGGCGATAGTCACGCGCCGCCGCGAGCAGCGCCACCGCCATGCCGAACGTGCCGGACGTCGTCTCGACAATGTGGGAGCCTGCCTTCAGTTCGCCATTCGACGCTGCCCGATCCAGAATGTAGCGGGCCGGCATCAGCTTCATCAACGGAAAAGCCGCCGCCACTAGATTTGGCGCCAGGCGAGCAAGGCGCGGGGTCTCAAGGTCCCTGAAATAGTCAACTCCGAGGGTCACCATGTCCAGCCCTCCGCATTGACCAGATGGACCTCGACTTCCTTGAAGCCGGCGCGTCTTATCTGTTGCGCGACCAAAGCTGCCCGTCGCTTCAGATTCGATGCGAGAAGATCGAAAATCAGACCAAACAACGAGCCGCTATGGGCGACTTGCACCCCGCACGCTCCGGCTCGCCTGGCAATTTCGGCGACCTCCTCGAAACCCTGTTTCGGCAAGTGCCGTTGACTGATCACCGCACTGGCAGAGGCGGCGCGTCCGAGAAGATTTGGATCCTGAAGGTAAACCGCCCGCGCCACCAGCGCCCGAAGGACGCCGAATTCCTGGATTTCGGCACTGTCGTAGCGCGCCGGCGGCAGCTGCAATGTGTCGACGGGGACGCCGCCATTCGCCTTGAACCCGACCAGAAGCAGCGGCGGCAGCGAGCCGCCGAAATTCTCGATCACCGTGCCCTCGCGTTGCGCGAACAGGACCGCATGCTCATCGAATGCGATCGCATCGCTGGCGCGCTCGGCGGCAACGGCGAGACGCCCTATGCTCGAGGGCCGCAACTGGACCTTGAGGGCCGCGGCTACGGCGCGAATGGAAGCGACGACGTCCGCGGTCGATGAGCCGTAGCCGTGCCCCACGGGAATCGAGCTTTGAAGCGTCAGCACGCCACCGCCGGTTACGCTCAAGAAATTGAGCGTGAGCCGCGCGGCTGCCGACGCCTTGACCTTATGATCAGGGTGGACAACGACCGTATCGCCGTCGCTCTTGGCAAAGGTGGCCTCGGACCTCAAACCGGCGATCGGCAGCGTGACGAGCCCGCGATGAAGGCGCCCGCCATCATCCTTGAAGACGCCCTGGATGAGTTCGCCGTGATGCGCTATCGCCGCTCCCGTCCCGATCGAAGACCGCAGCGTTTCACCGCTCATAAGATCGCCGGCGCCAGCCATTTTCATCTCCCCCACGCTTTCTCGCAGCGCAGAAGGATGGCGCCGACGGCTGACATCCGCCCTCAAGGAATTCCGGTATTGACGCTTCCTATCGAACGAGCCGGCGGGAGATCGATGTCAGGCGGCGGAGCCGAGGTGCCTCAGCGGCCGGCCAACCGAAACCGCTTGCGCAGCAGCCATGATACCTTGCGCATCGATCCCGTAATGCCGATAGAGATCGGCGATCGTACCAGTCTGGCCGAAATGCTCGACGCCCAAAGCGCGTGTACGGTGGCCATGGACCGACCCCAGCCAGGCGAGCGTCGCGGGGTGCCCGTCCAACACCGTCACGATGGCGCAGGAAGCCGGAAGACCGGCCAAAAGGCGCTCGACATGACTTGAGGCGCGTGGATGGCCGTACTGGCGCGCCCGGGCCGCGGCTGACCAGCCGGCGTTCAGCCGATCGGCCGAGGTCACCGCCAGAAGCCCGATATCGCGCCGATCGCCGGCCATCAACCCCAGCGCCTGTACAGCTTCCGGCGCGACTGCGCCGCAATAAGCTATCACCAGCTCGGCGTTCGGCCCGGGCTTGCGCAGCCAGTAGGCGCCATCGACGATGTCGCGCGCCAGCTTACCTTCGATCGGGCGTGTCGGCTGCTCGATCGAGCGCGTCGAGAGCCTGAAGTAGACCGAGCCTCCGGTCTGATCGCGCAGCCAGGTATGGTCGTCAGGCTCGGCTTCGCCGCTACGCTGTATATAGTCGAATGCCCATCGCAGGATGATTGCCAGTTCATCGACATAGGCCGGCTCGAACATCGCCAGACCGTCCTGCGCCATGCCGATCAGCGGCGTGGCTATCGACTGATGCGCTCCGCCTTCGGGAGCCAGTGTCACGCCGGAGGGCGTCGCGGCCAGTATAAAGCGGGCGTCCTGGTAACAGGCATAGTTGAGCGCATCGAGGCCGCGCTCGATGAAAGGATCGTAGAGCGTGCCGACCGGAAGCAGGCGCTCGCCGTGGAGCGCGTGCGACAGGCCGAGCGCCGAAAGCATCGTGAAAAGGTTCATCTCCGAAATGCCCAGTTCGAAATGCTGTCCCGACGGCGCAAACGTCCAGTTGAAGGTGGAGGGGATGCGCTCCTCGCGGAAAATGTCCGCCTGGTCGCCGCGCGCGAACAGACCCCGCTTGTTTACCCAGGCGCCGAGATTGGTCGAGACGGTGACGTCGGGCGATGTCGTGACGACACGGCCTGCAAAGTCGCTGTCCGATTTTGCGATCTCGTGCATCAGAAGCCCGAAACCTTGTTGTGTCGACATGGACGGCTGAGCGCCGAAGCTGATGCACGCCGGAACCGGAATAGCTGGGGCTGTGTGGCGCCGCGGGGCTGCCTCCGCGAAAGGCGACGACGCGAGGAAGGACCGTATCGCAGCCTCGTCATGGGCGAGGCCCTCGAACATGTCCCATTCGCGGCCCTCGCGGACTCCCATGCCTTGCCGCAGCGCGTCGACTTGCGCCGGTGTCATCAATCCGGCGTGGTTGTCTTTGTGGCCGGCCAGGGGCAGGCCGAAGCCCTTGATCGTATAAGCGATGAAGCAGGTCGGACGATCATGCCCGCGTGCTTGCTCGAAGGCATCGATGATGCTCTCCAGATCGTGGCCGCCGAGGTTTGCCATCAGGGCCGCAAGGTCTTCGTCGCTGCGTTTCTCGATCAGACGGCTGACCGGACCCTGATCGCCGAGATCATCGAGCAGGCGCCTGCGCCAGGCAGCGCCGCCCTGGAAGGTCAGCGCGGAATAGAGCTGGTTGGGGCATGCATCGATCCAGGTTCGCAGCTTTTCACCGCCATCTTCCTCGAAGGCTGCCTGTTGCAATTTCCCGTGCTTGAGGATGACGACATCCCAGCCGAAGTTGCGAAAGATGGATTCGAAACGCTGCCACAGGCTTTCGCGCACCACCGCGTCGAGGCTCTGCCTGTTGTAGTCGACGACCCACCAGGTGTTGCGCAAGCCGTGCTTCCAGCCCTCGAGGAGAGCCTCGAAGATATTGCCTTCGTCCATTTCGGCGTCGCCGAGCAGGGCGACCATCCGCCCTTCCGGCCGATCGGTCTTCCAGCCTTTTGCCCTGACATAATCCTGGACCAGCGAGGAGAACAGGGTCTGCGCCACGCCCAGTCCAACCGACCCGGTCGAGAAATCGACATCGTCGATATCCTTGGTTCGGGACGGATAGGACTGCGCGCCGCGATAGCCACGAAAATTCTGCAGCTGTTCGAGCGTCTGCTTGCCGAACAAATACTGGATGGCATGGAAAACCGGGCTGGCATGCGGCTTGACGGCGACGCGGTCCTGCGGCCTCAGGATCTTGAAATAGAGCGCCGTCATCAAGGTCGAGGCGGACGCCGACGAGGCCTGGTGGCCGCCTACCTTGAGGCCGTCCGTCGACGCTCGAAGATGATTGGCATGATGGATCATCCAGACGGCCAGCCAGAGGATCTTGCGCTCAAGCTCGGAAAGGATCGTCATCGTCGGCTCCTGTGAAATCGCGGCTCAACGATACCTGCGTCGATCTTCCGAATGTGACTATTCTTGCGCAAATTGATCGGTGATATTGGCTGATCGAGCCAATAGTGGCGACTAGACGAGGGAAGCATGCCAAATCCAGCGCTTGACGCAATCGACCTGAAGATCATCGCCGCGCTGCAGAAGAACGCCAAGGCGACTTCGAGCGACCTCGCCGAAGCCGTCGGTCTGTCGCCCTCGCCTTGCGCGCGGCGGGTCAGGCTCCTGGAGAGCGCCGGCGTCATCAAGGGCTACACCGTGGTCGTCGACCAGAAGAAGCTCGGCCTGCCGATCAGCGCTTTCGCGTCGATCAAGCTTGAACGGCAACGCGAGGACGATCTCGACCGCTTCTCGCAAGCCGTGCTGCGCTGGCCGGAGGTGGTCGACTGTTATCTGATGACCGGCCAGCGCGACTACCTGATGCGCATCGTGGTGCGCGACCTCGAGGCCTATGAACGGTTCATCAAGGACAAGCTGACGCGGCTGGACAACATCGCTTCGATCGAAAGCAGCTTCGCCCTGGGTCAGGTCAAGCGCTCGGAAGTCCTGCCCATCTGATGGAGCGAGTATTCTGCGGCGGCCATCGCGGCGGCAACTGAAGCGGGGGCGGGCACCCGTGTGACCCACCCCGATGGCGTTTTCACCCGCAGAATGCATTCCACTTGCGCCACCCGCGAGAGCCTCTCATTGCCGAGTCGGCAATATTTTGTACATATTTTGTTTATCTACATTGACGCGTTGGCCGCCCTCAACGTAGCGTTGAACGGCTGCGGCGGGAACGCCTGCGCGCAACTCAATCTCACGGGAGGACTGCACGATGAAATTTCGAGCCCGATCTGTCGCCATTGGCCTGGCCTGCATCGCCTATGCCACGATTGTTGGATCCGTGCTGCCGGCCACGGCGGAAACGACAAAGGAACGCGTATTGAGAGAGGGGAGGATCGTGATCGGCATCCACAACCGCTCGCCATGGGGCTACAAGCAGGAAGGAACCGGCGAGTTGCTCGGCTGGCATCCGGACCTGCTCAGAGCTGCGTTCGCCGATCTCGGCGTCAAGCAGGTCGACTTCGAGGTCACCGAGTTCGGCGCGTTGATCCCTGGGTTGATGGCTGGGCGTTTCGATGCCGTGGCGTCCGGCTTGTCGATAACGCCGCCGCGATGCCAGCAGGTTGCCTTCGGCGCTCCCGACCTTAGGCAGGACGACGCGGCGATCGTACTCGCCGGCAACCCCAAGGCGATCCATGGCTATGCGGATCTTGCCAAGAAATCCGACGCCATCATGGGCGGCGGCCGCGGCAGCAACGTCATCCAGAACGCCATCGCCGAGGGCGTCCCTGAGGATCGCATCCTGCAGTTTCCCGACATCGAGACCAACATCGCGGCACTGCGCGCCGGCCGCATCGACGCCGCGGTATTTTCTTCCCCGACGGTGATCGGGCTGCTGTCCGGCAAAAAGAGCCCCGATCTGGAACGCGCCAACCCATTCACGACCGACGAGAAGTCGATCAGCTACGTCGCGGTCGCGTTCAGGAAGGATGATGGCGACCTGCGCGACCTTTACAATCAGGGGCTCGCCAAGGTCATATCGAACGGCACAATTGCCACCATCATGGCGAAGTACGGATTTGGCCCCACCGAAAACGTGCCGCCAGGATTGACGACCTCGCAGTTGTGCGGAGCCGCCAACTGACCGGGTCGACAACAGAAGCCGTCCAGCATCAACACGACAGGGTGGCGCGCCGCGCGAGCTCGCGCGGCGGCCTCTGTGCGCCGACAGGCTCTCACATCACTGTCGTTCAGGATCGCTGGACGGCGCGATGTCTTCGGGGATTTCTTGCCGCAGGCTCGGCCCCTTGGCCAGGCGCCTGCCAAGCGCGGAAATGAAAGCTTCATAGCGCTCGCTTGCCTTGGCTCGCGCTGCCTGGGCCATCGGCTCCGGCAAGGCCGGAGTGGTGGCCAGCCAGAAGCGAATGAATACCGCCTGCGTTTCAACCGAGATGCCGACATCGCGCTCCAACCGCGCGATCCGGCGATCGATCCGGTCGAGACGCCTGGAGATCGCCGCCTCGCGTTGCGCGTCGGCATCCGGAGAGAGGAAGGAGGCGATCGCCGCTTCAGCGATGAGCGACTGCGAGCGATCGCGCCGGGCGGCGTATTCGACCAGCAATGCCATCACGGCAGGGTCGAGATACACGGAAATCTGCACCTTTTTCTTGCTTCTCGTCACGACCGTCACAGCTCCATGCCGTCGTCCGGGTCGAGCGCGATCTGACGCGCCATGCCCCGCACAAGGCGAGCCATCCGGCTGCTGCTCGCGAGATCATCCGCCTCGTCAGGCGCTTCGATCTCGAACTCGTTGACGGGCGGCAGCTCCGCCGCGGCCGGGAGAAGAGGATCGAGCTCTGGCTGACGTCGCAATGCGGACTCGGTCGATTCCTCCTGGAGTTTCGTCACGGCAGTTGCGGCTGCCGTACCCGGTGGCGGGAGCGGCAACGCAAGCGCCGTCCAATCGTCAGGCTCCGGCTCGGCTCGAGCCGTGACAGCCGGTGGCGGCAGAATGCGCTCCCGCAACCGCGGGTCTTCGAAATAGCGCGCCTTCTTCGCCCGGATCGGCGGCGTGCCCGCCAGCATGACGATCTCGTCGCCTGCCGGCAACTGCATGATCTCGCCGGGCGTCAGCAACGGCCGCGCCGTCTCCGAGCGCGAAACCATGAGATGACCGAGCCAGGGCGAGAGCCGGTGACCGGCATAGTTCTTCATCGCCTTCAGCTCGGTTGCCGTGCCCAGGGCATCGGAGACACGCTTGGCGGTACGCTCGTCATTGGTCGCGAAGCTGACGCGTACATGGCAGTTGTCCAGAATAGAATTGTTCGGCCCGTAGGCCTTCTCGATCTGGTTGAGGGACTGCGCGATCAGGAAGCTTTTCAACCCGTAGCCGGCCATGAAAGCGAGCGCGGATTCGAAGAAGTCGAGCCGTCCGAG
The DNA here is from genome assembly GCF_006440535.1 of Mesorhizobium sp. B2-5-13. Lineage (NCBI taxonomy): Bacteria > Pseudomonadati > Pseudomonadota > Alphaproteobacteria > Hyphomicrobiales > Phyllobacteriaceae > Mesorhizobium > Mesorhizobium sp. B2-5-13. The sequence goes on from NZ_VFUI01000012.1 coordinate 110,740, forward strand.
CGCCGGAAACTCGTCAAGCATCAGAAGCAATCGATGGCGATCCGCCCTCGCCTGCAGATCCTCGGTCAGACGGCGGCCGATCTGGTTGAGGATGAGACGGATCAGCGGCTTGGTGCGACTGATGTCGGAGGGTGGAACAACGAGATAGAGCGTCGCCGGACGAGGATCGGCGACCAGGTCGGCGATGCGCCAGCCGCATGCGCGCGTCACCTCCGCCACCACCGGGTCGCGATAGAGCCCAAGGAAGGACATCGCGGTCGAGAGCACGCCGGAGCGCTCGTTGTCGGACTTGTTCAACAACTCACGGGCGGCGCTGGCGATGACGGGATGCGGACCGCCCTCCCCCAGATGCGGCGTCGTCATCATCGCGGCCAAGGTCGATTCGATCGGCCGCTTCGGATCGGACAGGAATGCCGCTACGCCGGCAAGCGTCTTATCCGGTCCGGCATAGAGCACATGCAGGATCGCGCCGACCAGGAGCGCGTGGCTCGTCTTTTCCCAGTGGTTGCGTCGTTCAAGCGAGCCTTCGGGGTCGACCAGGATGTCGGCGATGTTTTGCACATCGCGGACCTCCCATTCACCGCGGCGGACCTCGAGCAAAGGGTTGTAAGCGTCCGACCTGGCATTGGTCGGATCAAACAACAGCACCCGGCCGTGGCGGGCGCGGAAGCCGGCGGTCAGACCCCAGTTCTCGCCCTTGATGTCATGGACGATCGCCGAGCCAGGCCAGGTCAGCAACGACGGCACTACAAGGCCGACCCCCTTTCCCGAACGCGTCGGCGCAAAGCAAAGCACATGCTCGGGCCCGTCGTGGCGCAGATAGTGCGTTCCATAGCGCCCCAGCACCACGCCGTCGGGGGCAAGCAGGCCTGCCGCCTGCACCTCGCTCTTGTCGGCCCAGCGCGCGGAGCCATAGGTCGCGACCTTCGTCGCCTCGCGGGCACGCCAAAGCGACATGCCGATCGCCACGGCGATCGACATGAAGCCGCCCGAGGCGGCAATGATGCCGCCGCGCACAAAGATGCCCGGCGCATAGGCATCATAGAAATACCACCACCAGAAGATGGCAGGCGGATAATAGACTGGCATGCTGCCGATGACGAACCAAGGCGTTCCCAGCCGCTCCTGATAGCCCAGCTGCCAAGCCGACCATTGCGTCGATCCCCAGATCGCGAGGAGCACGATCAGGAAGACCACGACAATCTGTCCCCAAAGGACTTTCGTTCCCGACATTCGTTTCTCCTCGTGCCGAGAGGTCAGCAAGGTTGATGCGAGATTCAACAGCCGGCCCATGCCGATCGTGTCGCGTCGCGTTCCCGGCAAGGAAGACAGGCGATCGGCACTCAGGCTCCGATCCCCCTTGAAAGCGCCTTCATAAGCCGAAGCCGGGCTTGCGGCCGAAACTCCAATCGGCGCCGCCGTCGCCGCGAACGACACCGGAGACGTGATTGCCGAGATGTCGCTCCAGCGAAGGCGTCCAGGGCACGAGCTGAAAGCCGAGGCCATCATCGATCATCGCGAAACGGCCGGATGCAAGCGCAAAGCGCTGCCTGTAGGTGCCCGACACGAATTCGCCTTTCCCGGCACGGTTGAATGACTGGCCCGTCTGAGTCGCGAGCCTGCTCGCGAGCACGTCGAGTTCCCTCTGGCGGAGCGTGTCGATCAAGTTTCCGGCAAAGACGGTCCCGCCCGGCCGCCGCTCCGCCAGCCCCAGTCCGACCAGGTGCTCGGCGCGCCGATCAAGCGCCTGGCGCACCTCGGCGCCGAAGCCGCCATCGGAAAGCGCCGCCGCAGGACGGGCAAGCGCCTGCCGGTCGAGCCAGGTCGCCCCCTCCGCAACCACCTGTCTGTCGATGTCGAAATCGGAGCGCACGGCAAGCGCCAGCCGTCGGCGTCCCTGGGCGTCCTCGAATTTGCGCAGTTCGACGATCGCGCCCGGCGCCCCGTCACCCGTCGCCTCGAGATCGGCAAGCCGGACGTGATGACAACGTCCGTCGACGCCATCGATGACCGCATAGGCCGTGCCCTTGAGTTCGTCATCCAGTCCGCGCTCGACCAGTCGGCCGATAATCGTCTCGCCGATGGTCTCCGCGGCCAGCACATAGCTGGCGCTCGCGCGTTCGATGTCGCGGACCGAGAATGCGCGATGCATGCGTTTGATGATATCGCCGCGCTCACCCATCTGGCGCAGCGTCGCCTCGGCTCTGTCGCTGAGGATCCACTGACCAGGACCGAGTTGCTCGGCAAGGCCGAGCGTTTCCAGCCTGCGCAGCCGCCCGATCTTTGGCGCGATGAATTCGTCAGGCTGGCGATCGGCACATGGCGCGAGATCGATGACGCCGCCATCGCGTGCGTCTCGAAGCAACTGGCGGTCGAGCCCGGTCCACCGCTCGGCCTCGACCTGACGCTCGACCTGCCGGCGGATCTCAAGATCCGATCGGGGGCCAAGCTCCTGCGTGACGAGCTCGCTGGCGCGATCGCGCATGCCGCGGCTGATGTAGTCGCGCGAGATCACCAGGTCCTGGCCGTCATCGGCCCGGCCGCGCAGGATGACGTGGACATGCGGGTTGTCGGTGTTCCAATGATCGACCGCGATCCATTCGAGCACCGTGCCCAGATCCTTCTGCATGCGGCCCATGAGATCACGGGTGAAGGATTTCAGGTCGGACATCTCGACGGCGTCCTCCGGCGAGACGATGAAGCGGAAATGATGCCGGTCGTCCTTGCAGCGCCTGACGAAATCCGGGAGCGACGCATCGTCGACCTCCGGTCCGAACATGCGGGCTTTCGCGTCGTCTCGCGTGACCCCCTCCCGGCGCAGATAGTTGAGGTGGCTCGCCAGCGGCGCGCCACGTTTCGAATGGCGAACCACGCGGGTCTTGATCGTGGCGAGGCGGGAGCGGCCGGTGAGGAAGCGATTGGCCTGAAGGCTCGCTGCCCTGCCCCGCCCGAACCGCGAACTGTTGCCTCTCCCGATCCGGCCTGAGCGCGACACGCTGCCGCCGGCCTTTTGCGCCGCCGCAAGCGCCTGGGCGATGAAGGGCCGCGACGATTGGGCTCGCGTCGAGCGAATGCGGCCCGGACGGACGCGGAACTCGTGCTCATCGGACACGGCACCCGTCCTCACCCTGCCATTTGCGCAGAGAATACAATAATTTGCATGCTCTCAGCACATTGCGCGAAGGCGCTGCAATGTGCGGTAAGCGGCAAAAAACCCAGCAAATGCAACCAACCGACCGCAGCACAATGTGCGCCCTTTTATCTTGCCATCCCTCGGTTGCTGCCTCTTGCCCCGTGCGCCTCAAAGGCTGCGACGTCCAAAGAGGCGCCGGGGCGCGGTTTGACGGAGACCTCGTCATCGCTGCGATTTCCGGAGGTCGGACCCAGGGAACAGTTCGCGACGCTGCGAACTGGCCGCGAAAAGTTTGCGCACCGACGGTGACGAGGAGACCTCGACGGAAGCGTCTTCGCTGGACGAAAGACCGGAAGCGGCCAACGGCCCGGACCGCACTATGAACAGCGGCGCGACCTTCCAGGTGACGGCCTTCGCATGAGCGGCGGTGAGCGCGCCGGGTGCATCACCGCCGCCCCAGAAAGGGCGGAGCATCGCAACATAGGCCCGGGTTTCAGCCGGCAGCGGGCGGCCCCTCAAGGAGGCTTCGTAACGCCCCGGCCCCGCATTGTAGGCGGCCAGGAAGCCCGGTGAACCGTATCGATCATACAGCTCGCGAAGATAGGCGGTGCCGGCAAGGATGTTGTCGTGTGGATCATAGGGATCGTGGCCGAGTTGATGACGAAGGCGCAGCTCGGCCCAGGTTCCGGGCATGATCTGCATCAGACCCACTGCACCCTTTCGCGACACGGCGCGTGGGTCGCGGGCGCTTTCCAGGTGCATGACTGCCCGTATCCAGAGCTGAGGAAGGCGAAAGCGATGCGACGCTTCGGCGATATGCGCGGCATAAGGATCGTCCGCCGATTTGCGCGAGACCGGCGCTGATTGTGCGACGGGCCCCGTCATCGCGTGGCAGAAAATCAGCATGCCACCGATAAGCCAACGTGCTTCCCTGCGACCAGGCAACCAACCGACGCGGCGCCTTTCGTCCGCACATTTCGGTGCCGATCGCCGACTCATCGAGCACGCTCCGGCCGCGATTTCGGCCGGATCCAGCGCAGCGACCAGGAGCCATTGTCGGATCGCAACAGACTGGCGCGAAAGCGCCGACCAAACAGCGGATCCTCCAATCGGCACGACAGATAGTCGCCAGCCGTCTGTCCGGTTTCCTTCCAGGCCGCGCCGACCTCGGGGCCGCTGCCGTCGCCGATGTGGATGCGAAAATCCGGCGCTTTGCCGTCGCATTTTTTGGCGGGGACGAGCACCAGTTCGGCATCCACGAGCAGCGTTCGCATGCGCCCGGAGTAACCAGGTTCAGTTTTGTGAAAGACGCCGATCTCGGCCATGGACTATCTCCTTCGTCTTGTTGGCTGGGCTGAATTTCAGTTCGCTGGAGCGAGCCAGGTGTAGTGGCCATCGCCCGTTTCGTCGGTCCAAAGCGGCATCGCACGTCCGACGATCGAACCCACCGGGAACGGGCCGAAGTAGCGGCCGTCGAGACTGTCCTGGACCTTCCGGTTCACGACGAAGATTTCGGCGGCGGCGATGATGCGGCAGCCCTGCCAGTCAGGCAGGGCACGTCCCTCGCGATCGCGCTTCAGTGCGGTGCCGATCGTGATCCCGTCGACCATGACGACGCCAGCAACGCGACAAACCTCGTGTCCAGGAAGCCCTTCGATGTGCTTCAGCATTGGCACACCGAGCGGAAGGTAACCGCGCTCGGCGGCAAACCGAGCGACGCTCTCGGGCGGTTCGATGACGGCGAGCGCGCCTGCCGTTGGAACGGCCATTCTCCGGATCGCATAGAGGCCGAGGGGCGCGCTGGCCGATGCGTTCCATACGAGCAGCGGCGGCATGTCCACGGCAGCGGGGGCGATCGTCGCGGCGAGGGCCGCGAGCGCCGCGGCCATGCAAGCGACGCGGCTCATGATGTCGCTCGCTTGCGCAACAGAAAGGCCCGATGCTGCTCGAGCGAATAGGCACAGAGCGTTCCGCCAGCAACCAGTCGGTTGTGGGTCTGACGCCAATAGTCAGGGGCGGCGCCGACCGGATCGAGGCTGATCGCCTCGATCGCATCGATCAGTTGGAGAACCCGCTCAACCTTGTCCCAGCCTGCGATCTTGAGCAGGATCTCGCCGCCTGGCCGGACATAGGGCAGCGTCTGATAAGGTTCGGCGGGCAAGACGGCGCGCACGATATCGATGCGCGAAATGATGGTGCCAAAGTCATTCGCCGCCCAGCGGACGAACGCAAAGACACTGCCCGGCGCAAATCCGATGACGCGACGCCGCTTGTCGATGATCGTTTCATGCGCAGGGCGTCCGAAGCGGATGCGATGCTCGATACGCTTCTCGATCCAGATCAGCTCGACCGTGGTGAGGCCGCCGCGCGCCGTCGCTTGAGAAGACGGCGTCATATGCCGTCTCCCTCGCGCCGGCCGACGCACCGCCGCTTCTGCTCTACGCCGCCAGTCCTTGGCTTGCCCGCAAGACTGTTAGATTGAGAGTTAGACTCTAAGTTAAGAGGCCGATTTTCCGTTTCGTAGCCGTCGCATAGAGCCGATAACGGTTCCCGAAAGCACGATGATGCGGTTCCCGATGGCACGATAGTTCGGGTTCCCGATGGCACGATCCTGTCAACAGGCCTCGGCGCCGGTTCGAAAGCCAGCATCACGCGGCCGCTGGCTTCGACCTCCGTGAAGAGAAGATACCCCGGCAAAGGCTGGCGGCGCACGATGTCACGTAGCTCGAAGGCGAAGCGCTTGAGCGGCGACAGGCTGCCGGACTTCCGATGCAGGTGGCTGATATCGAAACGCCAGCCGGCGCGCTGGCGTCCGCCATGCTTGCGCACCAGTCGATAGAGCCAACGCTCCAGGCCGCCCGTCAGCCCAAAATAGGCCCGGTCGATTGTCAAGATCAGCGCATCGTCCATGACGGCGCGATAGAACCAATCGGGCAGGATCAGTTCGACGCCAAGCGGGCGACCGTTTTGACCGCAGCGCTCCTGCCACTCATTGATCCACGAGAAGCGATGACGGCGGCCCTCGGCCGGCTGGCGAATGGAGGTGACGACGCTTGTCGACTGCAGGCGGTCGAGCGCGGCCTTGAGACGCTGGTAGTCTCGCTTGGAGACGCCGCGGCCGATGAAGGTAAGCATCTCATATGGCGTCGCGGCCATCAGGCGGGATGTGCGCAATCCGGCGTCCCGAGCGTTGACGATCTGGCTCGCGGCCCAGATCAAGATATCGGCGTCCCAGATCGTCGCCATGCCGTGATCGGGCATTGCGTCGACACGGATCGCAACATCGCCGGCGTGAAAGTCGATCGGCGCAACGCGCCTGGATTTGGCGAGGGAGAAGAAGGGATAGGCCATGAGGTCCTGCGCATCGCGTGGCGCCACGACGCCCGGCAGCGCCTGGAATAGGTCGAGCTGTTCGCGCTCCAATGGTGGGCGTGGTCGTGCCGACATTGGGGAGATCGGCGGGCTCAGCGCCTTTCGCGTCCGGCATAGGGGATCAGGCGGGCGGCCTGAGGCTTGGCGGGCAGCAGCGAGCCATACGGATCGGATGTCGATGTCATCGCGCCGCGCTGAACCCAGGCCTGGAGGTCGTCGATGGCGTAGACGACGCGGCCGCCGAGTTTGCGATAGGCGGGCCCTGTGCCGTAGGTGCGATGTTTCTCAAGTGTGCGCGCCGAGAGACTGAGGAAATGCGCGGCTTCAGAAGTGCGCAGGTAGCGCGGCGGCAATGGCGCGGCGTCGGTGTTCATGAGGTGTCTCCTTCCGGCCGTTGCGGTTGAACGGCGATCGATGGCCAGGATGGAGGAGCAAGGGCACCATGATCAGGTGCGCAATTGAGGGGCGCTATTTCGCACCGCTAAGAGGCCTTCGGCAGCGCCGCCGGCGCGTGCTGCAATTGGCGGGCGCCGCGCGCGACCATCTTCACGCCGTCGCGCATCAGCAACGTATCTGATGACAGAAGGCCCGGTCATGGCGGCCTGCGGCGCGGAATGCCCGCGCGCCATCATCAGGAGACGCCCCGCCCGGTACCGGGCGAGGCGTCTGCCAGTTCACTCGCCGTTGCGGCGGCTGGGGCGGGACCAGATGAGGCTGTGGCCCTCGCCTTCCTCGTCGGCGAAGAGGTTGGCGTAAATTGGAGCGGTGAAGCTCGGATCGTCCAGCTTGAGGCCGAGATAGTCGCGACCTTCGTTGGAGCGCTTGGACCAGGCGGCGCCGATCTCGGCCTTGCCGACCACGACGCGGTGGCTTGGTGCGTTCTCGCCGCTGGCCCGGGTGTCGGGGACGATGCGCACGCCTTTGGCCTGGACGCTGAGGGTGACGATCTCGCCGGCGAACTCGTTCGCACTGGTCTTCTTGAAGATGCCGATGGTAGCCATTTTCAGTCTCCGTTTTCGTTTCCGAGCCCGCACCATGCGACCTCGATGGCGATCGTGAGGCCGGAGGCGACCGCCGCCGCATCGCTTGCGACCGCAGCAAAGCGGAGGATGGCGCAGGCGCGCGTTTCTTGGTTCCGCGAGGAATGGGCTTTGCCCAGGGGAAGAAACTCGCGCCGCGCCATTGCGGCATAGGCGATCGAGGCTTCAGCCGTCCTTCGGCCAGATCAGCCCGTTCGAGAGGTCGTTGGTGCGCTCCGCGAAATGCCGAGGGAGGCAATGGCGGCATGCGGGATCAGCAAAGATTAAGCGGATTGTTTCGCCAGCGGATTTCCTGACACGGACTCGGCAAGTACTGCATCGAAGCCTCTTTCCCTCCAGTGCCAAGCGCACGCTACCTTTGAGCGGCTCACTGCTCGGATCGAGATGCCTTCGCCCGCACTGCAGAGTCGACGGGTCGTGCTACGGGCGCAAGGCCATTTGGATCGCCCTTCCCGCAGATCTATCATGACGTTTGCTGTACACTTGGGAATGGGGAGGAAGCCTCTGGATGCACCTTTTTCGTCGCGCGGCATTGTAAGAATGTCGCGCTGATCGTTGAAATGGCGTCCATATTCCGGGCTGACCGCAGCGAAGCACGCCTGCGAGAACCGAAACCTGCCAGTCCGCTTCCCACCCCATTCCTGACGGACGGCAAGGTTCTTCGGTGACAAACGCGCCACCCGCGTTACGTTGTTTCGCCGCTCAACGTAGGCCCACGCTTCGCTCGGCCAGGGCAGCGCCGCCATAGTCGACCCCAAGATAGGAGGCAGCGCCCTACAGGCCGCCGCTGTCCGCTTCTGGGGAGCGTCGACTGGAACCTGAATGTCTGGCTTTAGGCGCAAAAACGCCGTTCACTTCAGGATCGTAGGCTTGGCTTGGAGACCACGCATCAAGTGAACCAGGCGGCGTCGAAACCCCTTCAGGAAAGGCGCCGTCGCGCGCGAAGCAATTGGCGGTAGCCGCGCTCGACCATTTTGAAACCGTCCCGCACTAAGCGATGCGTCTGATATCGAAAAGCCGAGTCGTGCCAGTCGGCAGCACTGACCAGTCGCCGACCGAACAAGGCGGTAGCGACTTCAAAATGGGATGCCTGCTCTTCCCGGCCATCGAGGCATCGCAGCATGTGGCCAAGGCGCCGGCGCTGGGCCGCGGTCAACTGGGCGTCAGGAAGGTGTTGCCTGCGGATCAAGCGGATGAACCGCTCGATGGCTTGGAGCCGGTCGTGCGCCATGTCGTCCAGCGGGATGATGGCGGCGAGCGGTTCACCTGGCTCCGCGTCGCCGAGAAGCGCCAGTTGTGTGCCGCCAGACCGCATATGAAGGCCGACCTCGTCACGCCGGCCCGCGACCAGCGGGACGTCGGAGGCGCTGCCCTGGCCCGTGTGCAGTTCGGGCGGAACCTCGACAAGGATGATGACCCCTGGATCGATCTGAGGCGCCCAATAGACGGGCTGCTCGACCGCGGACTGGTCAGGCCGAGCGGCGAAACTGCAAACCCCAGCGCTTGCGTAATGCGCGCCTCGCCTTAGCCGAGCGGGAGGTTGCGAAGTCCTGCTGATAGTGCGGGTTGCGTCGCAGGAACTCCCAGGCGATCTCGTCAGCGGCTGCGCCTTTGACGAATGCATATGCCTGTGGGTCACGCCACTTCGATGTGTCGGGCTTCATCCGCGTCCTTCCCTTCTCAAGGATTGATAGGGGTACGCGGCGTAGAGCGAAATCCTTGTATTCCGTCATTGACGAATGGACGACGAGATATCTCGGCACCGAGCAGTTAGACCAAGACTTTGCGATGCCTATTGGCTTGCGCCCTGCAGTATTTTGAATGTGCTCGTCCATGTGCGATAGCCTTCGTCATCACCCTGGCACCACGCGCTGAACGCGCGCCAAGCGGCGAAGGACGAGGCGGACTGCTCGAACAGCGAGCCGATCAACTGGTCGCCGGCGGGCCAGCCAGATGGCTGATCGCTTGTCGCGTGCTGCGTGAGACGCCGCAGATCGGCCAAGGCCGAGCGGACGTGCGGCAGCGGAGATTCGCACAGATCGGTGTTGTCAGTCGCCTCCCGAATGACAGCCGCAAGCTTCGCAACCACACCCGCTAGAGACTGGGCAGGCGTCGCCGCAATCTCCGCCAACAAGGCGTCCGCCCTTTCAGTGTTGTCCTGCTCTTCCTTGCACAAATCAAGATTCCCCGCGCCCGATGACTTCGCCAATAGGCAAAAGTGCGCCGCGCTCTAGGAGCCCGCGCCCAGCCTCCTGCTGCCGGATACAAGAGGCCAGCTTCGCAACGTGCGCCCGGAGCCAGGCGAGGGACACGGCAAGCGCTGGATCAGCGGGCGGCTGATCTTCAGCTGCATGGTCGGCAGAAGGCTCAGGACGCTCTGCGGTCCACGGAGAGCCGGGCTCCCGCCCAAGCGTGACGGAAGGCAAAGTCGTGGTATTGTCGGAATCAGCCATGATCCGAGCTCCACACAGCTTGGCTTTGGTCAGGTCGAAAAGGGTGTTCGCGCACCCTCTTCGACCGCAATTTCGAGACAGGGGTAATATACAAATTGATTGACGTCAATCATAATATTGCAGACAAGGCGGCGAATTTCAGCGCTGAGCAGTGCCGCGGCGCACGTGCAATGTTGGGATGGAGCCAAGATGATCTGGCCCGCGCGGCCAGCGTCGCACGGCAGACAATCGCTGATTTCGAACGCGGTGCGCGGACTCCGATTGCAAACAATATATTAGCGATCGTGAATGCGCTTGAAAGAGCTGGCATTGAAGTACTTCGTAACAATGGGATTCTGTTGCGAAAGAGCAGTTGATGGTGGTTTCACCGTCAAATGCCACTCGAACGGGCCCGCTTGACCAGTTACTCGCCATTGCGGCGGTTGGGGCGTGACCCAGATGAGGCTGTGCCCTCGCCTTGCTCGTCGGCGAAGAGGTTGGCGTAGATCGGAGCAGTGAAGCTCGGATCATCGAGCTTGAGTCCGAGATAGTCGCGGCCCTCGTTGGAGCGCTCGGACCAAGTGCGCAATGGCGGCTCCGGACCTGATCCGCGCGAGCTGCCGCCCAGGGGGCTGCGCAGCCGCGACATCCACATACCCGACCTCCACATCGACAGCATCAAGATCAAGACGCGGGATTTCAGGTGAAACGCCGAATTTCTGCCCGGCTCAGGATCGCAAGTCGTACCAAAGCGTTACAGGTCGAGCGTCGTGACGGCGCAGCTACGGAACAGGGAGACGATAATGGCAGACACAGTTGGGTTTGGTTTGAGCCAACTCAAGTGAGCAAGTCAGCTTTGCGTCGGCCAATCATCAAAGACGTTTCCACTCGCCCCACGAAGCCAGCCTCGCGCGGCTTGGCCATTCTGGCGCCACCTGCATTCCGGCCGGTCCAGCTCGCAAAACTGGTGGGCACGGTTCCTCCCGGCGACCGCTGGATCCACGAAATGAAATACGATGGCTACCGTATCCTTGTCGCTGTGGGCGGCGGCGAGGCGCGCGCCTATACGCGCTCCGGTCTGGACTGGTCGGACCGCTTTCCCTCCATCCTGTCCGAGGCACGCACACTTAACGTTCGCTCCGCCCTCATCGACGGAGAGGCTGTCGTCATCGACACCGAGGGACGATCCAGTTTTCAGGCGCTGCAGAACGCTCCGGAGCCGGGTTCGGCCAGTGCGGCGAGATTGAAAGAAGTTGTCTCATGACCGTTCGCGCACGGACGGGATCCGCAATCTAGCTCAGGTCGGGCTTCGCCGCTTGACGCGTCGAGTCATCAGCGTAAGCTTAGTTCGTAACTAAGCTATATATTCCATAAAAATGGAACCAAGAGGAGAACGGATGAAGCGCTTATTGCAAGTCGTCGCCTCGCTCGCCGCATTATTGCCGGCGCTGGCCTGGGCTGAACCGCAGAAGGGAGGCGTGATCGACGTTGCCACGATCGGCGAACCGCCGACGCTCGATCCTATGGCATCGACCGCCGATCTGGTCGGCATCATCACCCAGCACATCTACGAGACGCTCTACACTTTCGACAGCAAATGGGGCATCACGCCCCTTCTGGCCGCCGACATGCCAAAGATTTCGCCTGATGGCCTGACCTACACGATCGCGCTCAGAACCGGCGTGAAGTTTCACGACGGTTCCGACATGAATTCGGCCGACGTCCTGGCCTCGTTGAACCGATGGATGAAGGTGGCGACACGCGGCAAGCAGGCGGCGGAAGTGATCAGCGCCATCGACGCGGTCGACGACGACACGGTCAAGATCACGCTGAAGAAACCCTATGCGCCGCTGCTGTCGCTGCTCTCGCTGAACAACGCCGCCGCGATCATCATCCCCTCCGAAAACGCCGGCGAGGATCCGCTGACCAAATTCATCGGAACCGGGCCTTACATGCTCAAGGAGCGCAAGCCCGACCAGTTCATCCAGCTCACCCGCTTCGACGGCTACAAGTCGCGCGGCGGGGAACCGAACGGCTATGGCGGGGCAAGGAAGCAATATCTGGACGAGATGCGCTTCGTGCCGGTGCCCGATGCCAACACGCGCGTCGAGGGCGCCGTCGCCGGCCAGTTCGCCTATGTCGATTCACTTCCGGTTGAATCCTACGACAAGGTTTCCGCCGGCAAGACCAAGCCGCTTATCCTGAAGCCGTTCGGCTGGCCGGTGTTCGTGATGAACACCAAACAGGGGCTGAATTCCGACATCCGTATCCGCAGGGCGATCCAGGCCGCGCTGGCCCCAAGCGATATGCTGCTTGCTGCCTTCGGTTCCAAAGACTTCTTTGCCGTCGACGGCGCCATGTACCCGGAGAGCTTCATCTGGCACTCGGACGTCGGCACCGAGGCCTACAAGCCCGACGGCGACACCGAGAAAGCCGCCGCACTGCTCAAGGACGCCGGTTACGACGGCAAGCCACTGCGCATCCTGACCAGCCGCCAGTATGAATTCCACTACAAGATGGCGCAGGTGGCGCAGGCCTATCTGGAACAGGCCGGCTTCAAGGTCGAACTCGACGTCGTCGAATGGGCGACGCTGACGAAGAACCGCACGGATCCGGCGCTATGGGACATCTACATCACCCATAGCCCGTTCCTGGCCGAGCCGTCGCTCAACGGCTTCATGTCGGATAACACGCCGGGCTGGTGGTCGAGCGACGCCAAGCACAAGGTGCTCGACGCCTTCAACTCCGAGAGCGACCCGGCCAAGCGCGCCAAGCTCTATGAGGATGTGCAGAAGGTGATCTACGACGAAGCGCCGATCTACAAGGTCGGCGACTTCAACGCGCTCGCCGCCGAAGCGCCGAACCTCAAGGGCGTCACGCCGGCACCCTGGCCCTATTTCTGGAACGCCTACCTCGACGACAAATAGGCCCAACCCCTGCCTTTCCCGCTATGCTTGCGGGAAAGGCAACCAGGCATGATCCGGGCGGGGCCGCGATCCGGCCGCCCGCCAGGACAGGAGATATCAACACATATGCTGCGCTCGGTTCTCAACAGGCTTCTCGGCATGATCGTGGTGATGGCCCTGGTCGCCACCATCGTCTTCGTCATCGTGCGGGTGACGCCGGGCGACCCGGCCGCTGTCATGCTCGGCCCCGACGCCACCGCCGCCGACATCGCGGCACTTCGTTCCAGACTCGGGCTCAACGGCTCGATCCCCGAGCAGTTCTGGCGCTACATCGTCGGTGTCGTGCAGGGCGATTTCGGCCAGTCGATCTTCCTCAACGAACCGGTCACCGCGGCACTTGCGCAGCGCGCCGAACCGACCTTCTTTCTCACCGTCTTCTCGCTGCTGATCGCCACCGTGATCGCGCTGCCCGTCGGCATCCTTTCTGCCTATAGGCGCGGCTCGCTGTTCGACCAGGCGGCAACGATCATCGCCATGTTCGCAGCCAGCGTGCCGAGCTTCTGGCTCGGCCTGCTGTTCATCCAGTTCTTCGCCGTCAGGCTCGGCTGGTTCGACACGTCGGGCTATGGCGGTCCCGGCGCCTCCTTTGGTGACCGCATCGCTCATCTGGTGCTGCCGGCGCTGGCGCTGGGGCTGGTCAGCTCGGCCTTGATCACGCGTTTCACCCGCGCCTCGATGCTGGACGTCCTCAGTGACGACTATGTGCGCACCGCCCGCTCCAAGGGCATGAGCGAATGGCGCGTGGTGCTGAAACACGCGCTGAAGAACGCGCTGATCCCCATCCTCACGGTGATCGGCTTGACGGCGGCGCTGCTGATTTCCGGCGCCGTCGTCACCGAGACCGTGTTCGGCCTGCCGGGGGTCGGCAGCCTGGTCGTCTCGGCGGTGCTGCGGCGCGACTATCCGGTCATCCAGGGCGCGCTGCTGGTCATCGCCGGGCTCTATGTGCTGGTCAATTTCGTCATCGACATGCTCTATATCCTCATCGATCCGCGGGTGCGCTACTGATGGCCGCGATCGCCACCCCGCTGCAGCAGGAGCCGAACCTTTTGTCGCAGCTGCTCGGCCGCCCGACGGCGGCGGCCGGGCTGGCCGTTCTGGTCATCATCGCCGTGATGGCGATCCTGGCGCCCGTGATCGCACCCTATTCGCCGACAAAACTTTCGATCGCCGCGCGGCTGCATGCGCCTGATCTCCAGCATCTGTTCGGCACCGACGATCTCGGCCGCGACGTGTTCACGCGCATGCTCTATGCCGCCCGCACCTCGCTCTCGGTCGGCTTCGCAGTGGTCGTCTTCTCCGGTGTGGTCGGCATTGTGCTCGGCTTGACGGCCGGCTTCTTCCGCAAACTCGACACGCCGGTCTCGCGGCTGATCGACGCCATGATGGCTTTTCCCGACGTCCTGCTCGCCATTGCCCTGGTGGCGGCACTCGGCGCCACGCCAATCAACGTCGTCGTGGCGCTTGGCATCGTCTATGCACCGAGGCTGGCCCGCGTCGTGCGGGCCTCGACGCTGGTGATCCGCGAACTGCCCTATGTCGAGGCGGCACGCGCGCTCGGCGTGCCGACGCCGGTCATCCTAGTGCGTCACGTGCTGCGCAACGTCACCTCGCCCATCCTGGTGCAGGGCACCTTCATCTTCGCCAACACCATCCTGGCCGAAGCCGGCCTGTCGTTCCTCGGCGTCGGCATCTCTCCCGATATCCCGACCTGGGGCACCATGATTGCGGTCGGCCGCCAGTACATGGACCAGGCCGGCTGGATCATGATGTTCCCGGGCGCTGCCATCGTCATCACGGTGCTGGCGCTGCAACTGGTCGGCGACGGCCTGCGCGACCTTCTCGATCCCCGTCTGGCAAAGGACATCTGATGTTCGGCAACAATTTTCCCGCAGCCAAACAGCCATTGCTGATTAAGGGCGCCAGGCCGGTCGCCTTCGGCGATCGTTTCGGTCCCGCCATCGACGTGCTTGTCGACAAGGATGGTCGCATCGCGGAGATCGGCTCGAGGATCGCCGTCGGCGACGACGTCAAGGTGGTGGAGGCGAACGGCGCCTTCCTGTCGCCGGGCTGGACGGACCTGCATGTCCATGTCTGGTATGGCGGCACCGACATTTCGATCCGGCCGCAACAATGCGGGGCGGCGCGCGGCGTCACCTCCATGGTCGATGCCGGTTCCGCCGGGGAGGCCAATTTCCATGGCTTTCGCGAATTCATCGTCGAGCCGGCGCAAGAGAACATCTACGCCTTCCTCAACATCGGCTCGATCGGCCTCGTCGCCTGCAACCGGGTGAGCGAGCTGATCGACATGCGTTCGATCGACATCGATCGCACCATCGCCACCATCGAGGCCAATCGCGACGTCATCGTGGGCTTGAAGGTGCGGGCAAGCCACGTCATCACCGGCGGTTGGGACCTGACGCCGGTCAGGCTGGCCAAGAAGCTGGGCCGCATCGTCAAGCTGCCTGTCATGGTGCATGTCGGCGAGCCGCCGCCGCTCTATGACGACATTCTCGGCCTGCTGACCGAGGGCGACATCGTCACCCATTGCTTCAACGGCAAGGCCGGCGGTTCGATCCTCGAAGATGACGATCTCTACCGCCTGGCCGAGGACGCGGCCGCTCGCGGCGTCGTGCTCGACGTCGGCCATGGCGGCGCATCCTTCTCCTTCGATGTCGCCAAGGCGGCGCTGGAACGCGGCCTGCCGCCGAAGACAATTTCCACCGATCTGCACAACCGCTCGCTCGACGGTTCCGTCTGGGACATGGCGACGACCATGTCGAAACTGCTGTCGCTGGGCATGGCGTTCGAGGACGTAGTGACGGCATCGACTGTGGCACCACGCCGGGCCATCCGACTGCCAGCCGACAGCTTGCTGGAAAAGGGCAAGCCGGCGGAATTCACATTGTTCGAACTGGTCGATGCCGAACTGACGGTGAAAGACTCCCAGGGTGCGACGAGCGTGCTCAACCAGTTGTTCGAACCGCGCTACGCGATCCTGGGAGCGAATGCGATAGAAGCCCACCGGCACGTGCCATCGGCGCATGCCGGCGACGGCGCTTGTCCTCATTGCGGATGGAAAGCTTGAGCGAGGCGCTGGCCCAGAACACGATCCTGTCGGTCCAGGACCTCAAGGCCTGGTTCGTGACCCGGCGCGTCACCGCCAAGGCGGTCGACGGCGTCACCTTCGACCTGAAGCGCGGCGAGACGCTGGCCGTGGTCGGCGAATCCGGTTCGGGAAAATCGGTCACCAGCCTGTCGATCATGGGGCTGCTGTCGAAGCCGGGCCGTATTGCCGGCGGCAAAATCCTGTTTCGCAACCGAGCCGGCAAAGTCGACGATCTCGCAGGCTTCACCGCGAAGGATTTCCGCCGCATCCGCGGCAAGGAGGTCGCGATGATCTTCCAGGAGCCGATGACCAGCCTCAACCCGCTCTATAGCGTCGGCGACCAGATCGGCGAGATGATCGCGCTGCATGAACCGGTCGGCCGGCAGGAAGCGCGCAAGCGGGCGCTGGAGATGCTGCGGCATGTGGAAATTCCCGACGCCGCATCGCGTCTCGATGATTATCCGCACCAGATGTCAGGAGGCATGCGCCAGCGCGTGATGATCGCGATGGCGCTTGCCTGCAATCCTTCGCTGCTGATCGCCGATGAGCCGACGACGGCGCTCGACGTGACGATCCAGGCTCAAATTCTTGATCTCTTGCGACGGCTGCAGCAGCAGATCGGGATGTCGATCCTGTTCATCACTCACAATCTCGGTGTGGTCGCCGAGATCGCGCACAATGTCGTGGTCATGTATGCCGGCCGCGTCGTCGAGCAGGCGCCCGTCAACGATCTGTTCGCGCATCAGCGCCATCCCTATACGCGCGGCCTGCTTGCCTGCACTCCCAATGCAGCGCGCGACGTCGATGCGGCCGGCGAGCGCAAAATACTCTACTCCATCCCCGGCAGCGTGCCGGCGATCACCGCCCTGCCGCCCGGCTGCGCCTTCGAGCCGCGCTGCGATTACGCAATCGCCCCGTGCCGGGCCGCCCCGCCACCGCTGATGCCGGCGGGCTCGGCAGGGTTCTCCCGCTGCATCCGGAGCGCCGAACTATGATTGCCGACGCTGAAACCAACGACACGACACAAGCAGCCCCCCTGCTCAGCGTCCAGGCACTGACGAAGCGGTTTCCCGCGCGCGACGGCCGTGTCGTGCACGCCGTGGAGGACGTCAGTTTCGAGGTCAAGCGCGGCTCGACGGTCGGTCTGGTCGGTGAATCCGGATCCGGCAAGACCACCGCCGGTCGCGCCATCCTGCGACTGGTCGAGCCGACCGGCGGCAAGGCCCTGTTCAATGGCGTCGATCTCTTCTCGCTGTCGGCACGCGAGATGCGCGCCTATCGGCAAAAGCTGCAGATCGTCTTTCAGGACCCGTTCTCCAGCCTCAATCCGCGCCTGCGTGTCAGCGCGATACTCGGCGAAGCTCTCGACGCGCGCGGCTATTTGCGTGGCAAGGCGCGGCAGGACCGCATTGCCGAGCTTCTTGCCCTTGTCGGCCTCTCACCCGATCATGCCTCTCGCTACCCGCACGAATTTTCAGGTGGCCAGCGTCAACGGATCGGCATTGCCCGGGCACTTGCGGTGGAACCAGAATTCATTGTTGCCGACGAGCCGGTTTCGGCGCTTGACGTCTCAGTGCAGGCGCAAGTGCTCAACCTGATTGGCGATCTGCAAAAGCGGCTTGGCCTGACGCTGCTGTTCATCGCGCATGACCTGTCGGTGGTTGAATATTTGTGCGACGAAGTCGTCGTCATGTATCTCGGCCGGGTGATGGAGCGCGGTCCAAGCAGGCTGGTCTATGCGGCGCCACGGCATCCCTACACCAGGGCGTTACTGGCAACCGCACCGGTGCCGGATCCAACGCGCATGCGCGTTCGGGTCCCGCTCTTGGGCGATATTCCCAGCCCGATTGATCCGCCATCGGGCTGTGTCTTTCGCACTCGCTGTCCGGAAGCGATCGAAGCCTGCGCCGCGGTCATCCCGCCGGTTTCGCCTATCGGCGGCGGACATCATGTGGCCTGCATTCGCCACGACCAAAGAAATGACTGACTGGAGCTCGCTTACATGACTTTTTCCGAGCCGATGAAGCGATCGGAAAACTCGCCCAATGACCGGCTGAAGGCGCTGGGCATCACCCTGCCCCAGGCACCACCTCCAATCGCCAATTTTGTCACCCACGTTCAGGAAGGCAAGCTTCTGTTCCTGTCCGGTCAGGGGCCGATCGAGGCTGACGGCATGCAGCACACCGGCAAGGTCGGCGGCAACGTGACGGTGGAGCAGGCCTATGCACATGCACGGCTGACCGGCATCAACCTGCTTGCCGTGATGCGATCCGCGCTCCACGACTTGAGCCGTGTGCGGCGTGTGGTGAAACTGCTCGGCATGGTCAATGCCGTGCCCGATTTCGCCGACCATCCTGCCGTGATCAATGGCTGCTCGGATCTTTTCATCGACGTCTTCGGTCCGGCCGGAATTCACGCACGTTCGGCCGTCGGGCACGGTTCGCTGCCTGGCCAAATCACCGTCGAGATCGAGGCCATCATCGCCATCGATTGACTTCCCACTAAGGAGCACCACCGCCATGCCGATTGAGGAAATTCGTCGCCGCCTTGGCTTGAGACCGGTCATCAATGTTTCCGGCACGATGACTGGGCTCGGCGCTTCCATCGTGGTGCCGCATGCCGTCGAAGCAGTGGCGGCGATCCTGACCGAATTCGTCGAAATGGGTGACTTACAACGTTGCGCCAGCACCGTTATCGCCGATCTGACCGGCGCCGAAGCCGGCTTTGTCACGGCGTCCTGCTCGGCGGCGATCAGCCTGGCGGTGGCAGCCTGCATGACCGGACCTGATCTGGTCGCGATCGAACGACTGCCCGACACGGCCGGGCTGAAGGACGAGGTGGTCATCCAGTCCGGCCATATGGTGAGCTACGGCGCGCCCATCGAGCAGGCGATCCGCATTGCCGGAGCCAAGGTCGTGCCGGTCGGGCAGGCGACAAGTGCCGCGGCCTATCAACTCGCCGGCGCTCTTACCGAAAACACTGCGGCAGCCGTCTACGTCGTGTCACACCACGTGGTGGGCTACGCGCAAATCCCCTTGAAGATTTTCGCCGAAGTGGCCCATGCGCGCAACGTACCGGTGATCGTCGATGCGGCGTCGGAATACGACCTGGAGGGCTTCCTGGCCGATGGAGCCGACCTGGTTCTTTATTCCGGTCACAAGTTTCTCGGCGGCCCGACCTCGGGCATCGTTGCCGGATCCAAGGCAAGGGTGCGCGACGTCTATCTGCAAAATCGCGGCATTGGCCGCGGCATGAAGGTGGGCAAGGAAGGCATCGTCGGCGCTGTGGCGGCACTTCAGGCATGGAAAACACGTGACCATGACGGCATCCGCGCCCGCGAACGCAAGGCGCTCGACTGCTGGGTCGAGGCACTCGATGGCCGACCGGGTATAATCGCCGAGATCGCCCCGGATCCGACCAAAAATCCGCTCGATCGCCTGAAAGTTTCGGTCAACCCTGCTGAAGCCCGCATTGCCGCCTGGGATCTGGCCGACCGCCTGGCTGCCGGGGACCCTCCGGTCATCGTGCGCGACCATGAGGTCGAGCACGGCTATTTCTTCCTCGACCCCTGCAATCTGCATCCGGGTGAGGAGCTTGTCGTGGCAAAGCGGCTGGCCGTGGGACTGGATCAGGCGCGCAAGTCGAACGTGATGGCCGCCACGTCCTTTGAGGAGCGCCTGCGCGCACGGGAAGCGGCAATCCTGAAATGGCCGGATTGATATATCAGGTATCGCAAACGGCCATCCCGTTCTACACTCGCCTTGAGAAAGATGTCCGAACCAATGACCAGAATAGTGGCCCAAATCGAAGCGGCGCCAATTGCGGCGCCTGAGCCGCGCCGCTCGCGCACCAGCGGCATCGACCGGGCGCTGCAGATCCTCGATTGTCTGCAGAAGGTGGAGCGACCGGCGACCGCCTACGAGATCGCCCGCGACATAGGCGCGCCGCTGTCGACCATCTATGTGATCGTTGAGGACCTTGTGGAGAAGGAGTTGCTCGACCGGCAGGACGGCCTCCTGTGGCTCGGGCCTCGCCTCTACCACTATGGTTTGACCTATGCGCGCACCCTTGATCTGCTCAACGTCGCGAACCAGGAGATGCACGAGCTCGCCCAGAGCTCGGGCGAGACCATCCAGATTTGCGGGCGCGATGGCGATCACATGGTGGTGCTCGCCATGAAGGAGGGCAAGGACCACTTCCAGGTGACCTCGCGCGTAGGCACTCGCAGCCCCCTTAACTGGACCGCCTCGGGCCGCATGCTGGTCGGCCACTTGCCGGAAGAGGAACGCCGCGCCATTTTTGCGCGCTCCGCAACGGCTTCCCCGACCGGCCGAGCCGAAACGGATGACAAGGTGCTGGCGAGCACGGCCGCCGCGGCGCTCGAACAACGCCTCTCGATTCAGGCCGGTGAATCCGACTTCTCTGTGGCCTGCATCGCCGCCCCCATATGCGACGGCGAGGGGGCTTGCAGGGCGACGATCTCTATCGTGGTTCCCGATATCAAGCTGAAACAGAAGAACCCGGATCTGGTCCATCTGGTCAAAGCTAGCGCCAGGCGCATCGAATCCCGGTTAGGCTGGCGCAGTGTAAGGTGACCAACAACGGCGACCGATCGGCATTCCACGCGCGTCCGTCATTGCTGGCAACCGCGCCTCGACCTGGACTAAGTACTCGACCGCGGCGCCCCAGAGGAGCAGCACGTTGATGCCCGAATAGTGCCGGCCCGTGGCGGCGTTCCTCGGCATGGCGAGCGGCGCCTTCGCCGCCGCCGTTCCCCAGGGTTGCACCCAGGGCACGCGACCGGCCTCCAGGTCGGCCATGATCTTGTCGGTGATATCGTCATAGAGCCTCGCCCGGTCGGTGCCGGCGCGAGGCTTGGCGGTGATGTCTGGACATCGGAGCTCTCCGCGACGGGCGCCGGAGGCCTCTCCTCCAGCTCTCAACCCGTCAGGCAAATTCGGTCCGCACTCTAGGGGCATTGCGCGGTCTCCCCGCTAGATAAGGGTCGGCCGAGATCTTGGATCGGCCGCAGGGGAAGGCCTTCCCCCGCGAAACTGAAGAGGAGCAAATGCGTAAGTCAGGATTTCAGAACCGTGTGGAGATCGGCGACCGACGGGGGTAGCGCGCCTTATCAACAGATTCTGCGGCTGGAGCCTGAAGCGGTTATTGAACATCGGTGCCTCGACATACTCGTTGGAAATCGCAGCTCGTTCCTAGTCGGGCCATCGGAGATTCCCAGCCGGCGAGTTCTCTGGGCTGCCTTTTACATCAGCGGTTGAGCTAGGCCTGTCGATAAGCGAAACTAGTCGATCGGCGACAATCTGTTCCTCGCCGGGATGCAGATTGCACGGGTCTAGGAAGAAAATGCCGAGTTCGGCTTGGTGAGCTCGCACCATTATCGGGGGCGAGCACGACGCCAGCGCTATCGCTAGGCCCGCGGCCGAGTATCCGCTGGCGGGTTTCACCCCGATTTCCAAGCGGTCGAGAGGATTGCCCGTGGGATCCGGCACCAGACGGGCTTCAATCCCTCTTAATTCTTTGAAAGACGCCAGCCACAGTTCGAGCACCGCGCGCTCGCGGGCTCTGATTGCCTCATGGTCTCGTACGGCCCACGCCTCAAGTGCCGCCATGACCCCAGCAATGCTCTCCTTTCCGACCTTCATGCCCCGACCCACTCCGTGATTTTGAAGATAGGCAGCACGTATCAGGTCCGTCCTCCCTGCAACCACACCAGTGGTGGGGCCACCGAGGAACTTGTGACCCGAGTAGATGACGGCATCTGCGCCCTGGGCAAGGAAATACCGCAAGTCGTACTCGGATGCTGCGTCCACGATCACCGGAACACTTTTGGCGTGGCAGATGGCGGCAAAGTCGGCGAGCGCGAGCATACCGTAGGCGATGGTCGAATGGGCCACCACGTAGATGCCTGCTGCGGTATGTTCGTTGATGGCCTCCTCCACCTGGTAAGGTTGAGTGGAGCTTACGGCCCCGGCCAGTACCGGCTTGCCGCCGCACAGGCGTATGGCTTGATCAATGGAATTGCCGTAGCCAACCACGTGCCCCCACTGCACGATGACTTCAGTTCGTAGGCCTGCGGTGTCGAGGGGCAAACGTTCGATGGCAAGCAATCGCTGACCCGTCATTGCTCCGGCGACTGTCATGACGATGCCGGCGGCCGCCGAAGCGGTGACAAAGCCGCACTCGGCGCCTGTAAGGCGGGCAATCACGTCGCTCGCCTTCCGCTGCAGATCGTCGATTTCTACAAATTCCGGAGCAATCTCAGCCATGGCCTGGATCGCTTCCGGCACCATGATGGAGGCGCCCAATGCAGTCATCGTGCCCGACACATTTATGATTGGCCGCAGCCCCAGCCGCTCCCGGATCGACAGCCGCTCGTTGATATCCGACAGCATCACTCGTGGCCCCTTCTAATGGCGTAATTCGAAAATCGCTTCGATCTCGACTGTAATGTTGTTCGGCAACGAGGCCACGCCAACAGCGGATCGGGCGTGATGACCGTTATCTCCAAAGACCCCAATAAAGAGATCCGAGCAGCCGTTGACCACAGCGGGATGCTCCGTAAAATCGGAGTCTGCGTTTACAAATCCTTGCAGTTTGACAACACGCCCGACCCGACCAAGATCGCCCAGAGCGTCCGCAAGAACAGACAGGATATTGAGACCGACAAGATGAGCATGCTGGTATGCATCTTGCGTCAGTACATCACGACCGACCTTGCCGCAGTGCAGGTAGCCATCGACCTCGCGAGGGCCCTGCCCCGATACATAGACTAGCTTTCCAATCCGAATGACATTGCGGAAATTTCCGCTCGGCGTCGGCACCGGCAGGAGATCCAAACCGAGCGCTCTTAGCTGCTCCAGATAGGACATCAGCATGCCCCGTGAATCTTGGCCATGTGCGATAGACCGTTGGAACATCCGACGAGATCAAGGCGGCCCAGGAGCGACAAGAATGGCCCCCTATTCATGCTGCGATGTTTCGCACGAAGTGATCATTTCCGATTGTAACGACATCCTCTGAGTATGGACGACTGATCGCCCGGATCCGGCTGGCTTCGCTTAAGAAGGCTGCGCTTCCACCGACCTGAAAGCGCTTTGCCGGTTCGGGGACAGCAGAAAGCATGAGCTTGGTGTAGGGATGGCGCGGATCTGACAGAACCGTGAGTGAGCTGCCCCACTCAACCATTTGGCCCGCGAACATCACCACGATGTTCTCGGCAACCTGATAGGCTGTGGCGATGTCATGAGTGATGTAGAGCAAAGCCACTTGGCGCTCGCGCTTTACCCGCGTCAAGAGCTCGAGGATGTCTAGCCGGATGGAGACATCGAGCATTGATGTGGGTTCATCGGCCAGCAGCACCTCCGGCTGCACTGCTAATGCACGAGCGATATTCACGCGCTGCCGCTGCCCTCCCGACAGCTGGTGCGGATATTTCGACGCTGTTGTCTCGCCGTCCAGACCTACCCAATCGAGCAACTCCAGCAGCCGTGCATGTCGTTCTGCGCCGTTCCCACCGAAGCCGTGTATCTTGAGGGCGCGCGAAATCTGATAGCGCACGGTAAAGGCCGGGTTCAGCGATGCAAACGGGTCCTGGAAGATCATCTGAACCTTCTTTCGAAAGGCTTTCTCACTCTTCGCGTCCAACGATGATGGGATCTGTGCGCCGTCCAACAGAACCTCTCCGCTGGTCGGCGAAATGGTCCGTGCAATAATGTTCGCGCAAGTGGATTTCCCGCAACCTGACTCCCCCACCAGCGCCAACCCGCGGCCCGCCCTTAGATCAAAGGACACCCCGCGCAGTGCATCGAACGATCCAAAGCTCTTGGTTACATTCCTCACCTGCACGACCGGCGGCCGGCCGTCCGTGACAGCGTGCGACGAGATATCAAATATGGTCATGAGAACGCCCCCGTCTCCGCGCGACCCGCAGGCAATCTTGGTACGGCGTTCCACAACGCTTTTGTGTAGCTGTGACGTGGGCTATTCACCATCTGGTCGACGTCGCCGAGCTCCACCACCTCTCCGCGCAGCATGACCGCCATGCGGTGGCAAATCTGCGCCATCAGATGGAGATCGTGCGTAATGAACAGGATCGAGAAACCCCGTTCCTTTTGCAGTTCCGCTACCTGCTCCAGGATTTCCCGTTGCACGACGACATCGAGCGCCGTGGTTGGCTCATCCATGATTATGAGGTCCGGATTGAGTGCCAGACAGATCGCAATGACGATCCGCTGCCGCATCCCACCACTGAACTGATGTGGATAATCAGAAAGTCGGTCGGGGGCGATACCGACAAGACGAAGCATGCTTGCTGCAATCTCCCGCGATTGAGCGCGAGACGCGTTAAGGTGTCGGTGCAGAACATCGTGGAACTGGCCCTCAATCCGCATGAGAGGATTGAGCGAGTTCATCGCATTTTGGAATACCATGCCAATTCGACGCCAGCGCACTTTCTGTATCTGAGATTCTGTCAGTTGCAGCAGATCGCTCCCCTCGAGGAGGATTTGACCTTCCGCGATCCAGGCGGGCGGTTTCGACAGCCGGGCGATTGCATAAGCGATTGTGCTCTTGCCGCACCCCGATTCACCCGCCAGCCCCAAGATCTCGCCGCGTGAAATGCTAAGGCTGACCGACTTGACCGCTTTGAAGCTCCCGCGATCGAGCAGGTAATCGACGCTCAGATTTCTAATGTCGAGCAGAGGCTCCATCAGCGCCGCACCTGCAGCGCCCTGGTCCGCAGCCGGGTCCATCGCAACCATCGGCTCAGAGCTGGCCCGGACCGAAGCTGGGGATTGGCAATCTCGTCAAGGGTGAAATTGATCAAGGCGAGACTCAGACCGACGAGCACCACGCCGGCGCAAGGGGCGGCAACATCCCACCACGCCCCAACCAGGATCGCCGAGGAGTTCTGCGCATTGTAGAGCATTGTCCCCCACGTCACGTGGAGGGGGTCTCCAAATCCCAGGTACTCAAGTGTCGTCTGCGTCACAATCGCGAAGATAATGCTGCCGACGAAGTTGATTCCGATCAGCGGCAACAGGTTCGGCAATATCTCGACCAACGCCACCCGGAGCTTCGACTCCCCAACCATTCGCGCCGCAAGGACGAACTCCCGATTCTTGATCGCCAGGGTTTGAGAACGGGTCAGGCGGGCGCCCCAGGGCCACGACGTCAGCGTTATGATGACGATGATCACGCTTGGCCCAACGGTGCCTGCGAATGCCGCGAGGAAGATGAGCAGCGGCAGGTTCGGTATGACGAGAACGGCGTTGGTCAACAGATCGAGACCGCGATCGACTCGACCGCCCATATAGCCGCCGATCAGCCCGACGACCGTGCCGAGCATTGTGATCGCAACCCCGGCGGCGACGCCGACAGACAATGTCGACCGCGCGCCCCAGACAAACTGGCTGAAAACGTCGCGCCCCATTTTTGTGGTTCCCATGAAGTGCTCGAAGGACGGCGCCTGATGAGAGCGGGCCACGCGGTATTCGGGGCTGTATGGCGCGATAAGCGGTGCAAAGATCGCCAACGTGGCCAGGACGAGGAGAATAGCGGCGCCGACGACGACCTTCTTCTGGTGAAACAGAAAACTCAACGTGATGCTCCTTTTAGACGCGGATCAACGAGGCCATAGATGATGTCCACCAGCAGGTTGGCTCCCAATGTTATCACCGTCATCAACATCAGCTGGCCCTGGATCACTGGATAGTCGTGGGCGAGAGTTGCCGTGAAGAGAGTCAGCCCAAGACCCGGGTAGTTGAAAACGACTTCGACAACGATCGATCCACCGAATATGGCGCCCAACATGAGCGCCAGATGTGTGAGCATCGGGAGCATGGCGTTTCTGACGCCGTAGCTGTACATCACGGCGGCGTTCGAGAGGCCCTTGGCCCGCCCAAGCGTCACGTAGTCCTCGTTCAGAACAGAAATCATCGACGACCGCATCGTGCTCTGGAAGCTGGCGATCAGATATGGCGCAAGGCTCAACACCGGCAGCGCGGCATGGGCCGCGACACTAAGGAGGAAGGTTGCGTTCAGCCCCGGATCGAGATTCGGGTCATAAGCATAGCTCACTGGAGCCAGGCGGTAGAGGACACCGAAAACGAACAGGGTCGTCAGCGCGAAAACCACCGGAGGCACGGCATTCACGACGAAGGCCAGCGGTGAGAGGATCGAGTCTGTCTTGCCGCCGCGGCGCCATGCTGACATCGCCCCCAGAACCGTTCCCATCGCGAAGGAGAACACGACCGTCGTGGTGATCAAAAACGACGTCCAGATCAGCGGCCGGGCGAGCACGTCCAGGACCGTCATCGGATAATAGTTCGTGGACACTCCGAGATCGAAGGTCGCAAGGCCTTTGAGGTAACTTCCGAACTGGACCCAGAGAGGCTGATCGATCTGGCCGAACCTGGCACGCAAAGCCGCAACGACCTCGGGTGTTGCCCGCTGCCCAAGCTGGGCTATCATCGAGTCGACCGGACTTCCCGGCATCAGGCGGGGCAACACAAAATTCACTGCAATCGCGATCACAAGTGCAATGCAATACGTGCCTGCCCGCCGAAGAAATGCCTGCATCGACCCGATGATCCTAACTAACGACACTAGCTCTAGGCGACCGGCGACAGCTGCAGCAGGTGCATCAGCCGCATGTGGTTGTTGTCGTGATTTTCCGGATTCATCGTCGGCGTGTCCTTGCTGACGAAGCCGGAAAAGCGCTTGGTGCAGTACTGGTACCAGATAGGATTGTTGAACGCCGGAATGACAGGGAAATCATTGGCGATCACGACCTGGATCTCATTGAAGATGGCGTGCCGTTTCGCATCATCCGCAGTTCCGCGGAAGTCGGCAAACAGGCTGTCCAGCTTCGGGTTAGCATAGCGCGACCCACTGTGCCGCGTCTTGCCAACGAGGTCGCTCGAATAAGCCCCGTAGTAGGCATCAAAGGGGGTCGCACCGTCAGGCCGGGCATGCATGGCAACGTCGTAGCTGCCATCGAGGAGCTGCTGGACATATTGCGTAAACGGCGGCGTCGCGACGTCGGCGTTTATGCCGGCCTTGCGCAGGCCTTCGATTGCGATCTGCGCGTCGTCGATCCAGTCCGTCCATCCGGTCGGAACGATGATGGCGAACTTGATGGGCTTGCCGCTCTTGGTCAGCCGGAACCCTTCGGCATCTCGCTTGTCGTAACCCGCGGCATCGAACGCCTTGTTGGCACCGTCCAGATCGAACGTCACCCACTTGTCGGCATCCTTTCCGACATCGGCGTTCCGCCAGCTCTCAAACGTCGGCGGAAGGCCCGTCGCACTGCTATTAGCAGTAGGGTAACCAAAGCCCGCAATATCGACCATGGACTTTCGGTCCAGCGTCAAACTGAATGCGTGGCGGAAATTCAGGTCGGTGAAGGCTTCGTCGTTGCCCGGGTTCGTGGCCTTCCAGTTCACGTCGAACGACACGGTGTCGCCCGGCGGCTGCCAATAGGCATTGTGCACGGGATCGAGAGCGACAAAGGTCTTGTCGATGTCGGGCAGGAACGACCCAAACCAATCGAGGCCGGCAGTCGGCAGTGCCGCAAGCATCTGATCGTTGCCCGAAATCTGTGGGAACCTCATGACGTCGACCTTGAGCGAGGCCGCATCCCAATAGTGCGGGTTGCGGGCCTGTTCGTAGAGCTGCGGGGTAAAGCGCAGAATCTCGGTCATCGGACCAGAGCCCACCGGCGTTTCGTTGGCGAACGTCGCAGGATCCACAATGTCCTTCCAGATGTGCTTGGGAACCACGGAGAAGCCACCCAGCGCTTCGGGAAGCAGCGAGTTGATCGCCTTGAGTGTAAGCCTCACGTCAGAGCTGCCGACCAGTTCCACCCCCGAAACTGCTGTCTTCAGACCAACTAGATCGAGCGCGGCATTGTTGAGAGCAAGCTCAAGCGAGTAAACGACATCCTCTGCCGTGAGCGGTTGCCCATCGGACCACTTCACCCCGTCGCGAATAGTGAAGATAAGTGCGAGAAGGTCATCGGAGAAGCTGAAGGCGGTCGCCAGGCGGAATACCGGTTTGCCGCCGTCGAATTGATTGAAGATGACCAGCGGCTCATAGATGAAGTCAGTAGTGCTCGCCCGCCGCCCTGCCGCGTCGAACGGATTGAAGTTTCTAACCCAACCGGTCTGCTCCTCGATGTGAACCGTAAGCGCATTTCCGGCTGCAGCGCTGGCAGATTTCGACAGCAAACCACCACCGCCTAGCGCCAGTGTCCCTGTCATTGCCAGGAATGTCCTACGAGACAGCTCGGTGCCTTGCGCACCAACTTTGGTATCTCTCTTCATGCTCTATTTCCTCCTCCTCTTTGTGTTGCCATGTGGGAACGTTCCCTTACCTGAACGACGTTTGGCATTACGTGCCGGAATTCTAGGCGACCCTCGCGTTGGCCACCGAATTGCGCTGTATTAGTTTGGCAGGTACCACGAGGTGGGTGGCGGCAGGTGGTGCACCTTCGATAACCTCGAGGAGCATCTGAACTGCCAGCTCCCCAACGGTGTCGATCGGCAATCGGACTGTTGTTAGTGCTGGTGCCAAGTGACGAGCGTGAAAGCTATCATCGAAGCCGATGACTGAGACATCCTCAGGTATTAGCTTCCCACTCTCTTTGAGCGCTGCGATCGCGCCGGCAGCAATCTCATCGTCGCCAGCAAAGACAGCTGTGAAGTCCAGGCCCTGAGCGATCAGCCGCTTCACCGAGTTATACCCATGTTCTTCCGTGAAGCTGTCGTACTCTATTGTTATGTCGTCCAACGACAGGCCAAATTCGGCCAAAGCGAGCGCGACCCCCGCGACGCGGGCATGCGTATCGTGATGGGTTGGAATGCCGCCAATATGAACAATACGACAATGCCCGGCGCGCAGAAGAACCCTCATCGCCTCCTTTGCTCCGCCTGTATTGTCGAGCGTCACCGAGCCTGCGGCGCTGGCGCCCTCGCTAGATCCAACTAGAACCACCGGAATCCCGCTCTTTTCCAGGATATCGCGCGCGCTGGCGCTAAGCGGGAACTCGAGATTCAGTAGCAGGCCGTCGCAGGATCGACCAACCATATCCAGCGTCGCCCGCTCCTCTTGCTGCGGGTAACCAAAGCCGCTTCCAAGCAGCAGCCCCTTACCAGCAAACCGGCATGCCTGCTGTATTCCGCTCACCAGTCGCGCGTAATACGAGCTTGTCAGGTTGGTAACGACTCCGCCAATAATGTTGCTTCGACTAGACTGCAGTCCGCGCGCCGTTTCGTTGGGGCGATAGCCCAGATCCCGGATGGCCGCCTCTACTATCTCCCTTGTGCTGTCGGACACGTAACCACGGCCTGTGAGGTAACGAGAGACAGTCGACTTCGACACCTTGGCCCGCTTTGAAACGTCGATAATTGTCGCAGCCACGGCACAAAAGCCTCATAGGGGAACGTTCCCCCATTTAAGAGCTATTGGTTACATCAAGTCAAGCCCCTATTGTTCAGCCGCTGAATTTGCGCTTTGGTTGCTCATGCCTATCGCGACGAGCCTCTGGGCCAGCGATCGGATACGTGGGACGCCTACGCGAGAGACCGACTCCCTGGCCTGCTGCCGGTTTTTCGGACACCAGGTTAAGGTAGCATAGCTTTCTCCTCGGACTCGAGGGGGCTCATATATCCCAGTGTCGAGTGCCGTCGCCGAGGGTTGGTAGAAGCGCTCGACGTAATCGAAGACGTCGGCCCTGGCGTCGTCCCTCCTGTAGACCTTGCGGGGCGGTCCGCTCGGTTTTCAGCGAGGAGAAGAAGCTCTCCATCGCAGCATTGTTCCAGACGTTGCCCGACGGTCGGAATCGCAATCACGCATTCGCCTGTCGCGCGCAAAGCCTTGAAGCTGTGATCCCAAGGACCAACGATGCAACCCAAGATGGGCGGGTTGTGCTGGACCACCATATGGAAACCCATCGTCATGACATTTGGCTTGCCAGCATGAGCTGTCGCAACGAGAACGATGGGGCCAGGTTCCACCAGCCGATAGGCATGAGAAGCGGGTAGTTCCTTCATAGGAGGATCTCCTGTTGGTGTGACCAAAGCGCTGGAGCCGCGACCAGCAACGCGCCGCTGTTCTTTGTCAGCGCGCCGGGGCTGAACGAAACCTAGGGCCTGGCCCAGTGGCCAGACATCGAGATCATAGCCAGGAGCTTGAGTGTATTGCCGAAATAGTCTTCATCCGACACAGTCTTGTCCGTCACCGTGTCCCAGATGGCGTTAAGCCACCGCTGGTTGCCTGGCTCGGCCATTGCCGATACTCCCAACAAGGAGACGAAGGCCATTGAATTCTTGCCGTGCCCCGGCGGGACGCTCCCATCCACGCGATAGGTATCGGCGAATTCCTGCGGAACGCCCCCGGTGGCCCGCCGGGCCCAGGCATTGAGCGGCCGGACGGCGTTCAGCGCCCGTTGGTCCCCATTGAGCAGATAGTCGAGGCCGATCCTCCAGGGGTAACGTCCGGCATTCCACGAGTAATCGCCGTCGCTTTCGCCCTCGATAAAGCCCGACGGCGCGGGTGCGGGAGATTGGGGCAGGCCGACGATGAAGTCCGGCATCAGGCCGGTCCGCAGGCTAAAGCCCGCGCGCACGGCATTGATTATGGTATAGGTGCGATCGCGAACACTAAGCCAACGCGGGTCGCCAGACGCCTGTGCAAAGGCGGCCAGGTGGGACATCATGAAGTCGGACGAGCGTGTCGTGGCGGCATAGGTAGCGTCATCGCCCCTGCCGGCCCAGTCGCCGATCAACAGAAAGTCGGACGTCGGATCGACCTCGTGCTTCAAGATGGCAGTCATCACCTTGTCGGCCTCGGCGCGGTAGTCGATGGCTCCGTCGCTGCCCCACGTCGCGTCGGCCAAAAGCAGGGCGTAGCCGATATCGAGGTCGCCGTCCGTGGCAGTATTGTCGCCGCCGACGTCATCTCCTGCATTTTCGCACCCGGCCACCTGGTTCCAGGCCAGGAGGTTTGCGTCGCTGCGGGCCGGATGGTCCCTGAAATACAGCACCATGCCATCAAAGATCTTTTGCGCGTGCGGGTCGGCGCCCGCCATCATCGCGGTGATCAGCATGCCATAGCCATGCGCCTCCGAAACTGTGATCGTGCCCGCTGCAGTTCCGCCCGCCACCGGTTTGTGATCGGCATCCACCTTGACGAAATAGCGTCCGGGCCCGCAGTCCTGAACCACATAGACCGACTTCCAGGCCCTGTAAAAATCGACCAGCGCCTTGTCGAGTTCGGTCTGGCTCCGGTGATTTGGCTTGATGGTGCCCGATACGTAAGGGACAGGGGCGAAATCAGCTGCTCTCACGGAGGGCACCGTTGCGCCTGCCATCGCCAAGGTGCCAACTGCCGCTGTAAGATGCATGAACCGCATGATTATCTCCACTTTTGGTGTGCCCCCGCATGAGAGCAGCGCGTCGATGGCGAGATGCGACTGTCTGCATCTGCGCCGTCCAGAATCCACCGAGTCGCCTTTGATGACATGCCGGCAACGAAGCAGTCCCCCGGCGCTGCGTTAGGTCCAGTCTAAACAATTGAAATGGGAATGATATGCCGTCGATCCCGGACAACGCCAAATATCAACGCAACATCACCAATAACCATAAATACTGATCGCCTCAAACTGGAGGCCGCGTTCGCGGATCTGCCCGGCGACGATGACGACAATATCGTCGACTTTCTCTTGCGGGGGAATCATCGGGGGTAATAGTCTGGTTCTGCTATGGAACAGCGTCTGAAAGACCGTCATGGGTCGTCTCCATGACGGGCGCCGGGAGCCACTCTCCCAGCTATCAGCCCGTCACGGAAGCTCATCCAAACTCTCACTCTCTTGTCTGATGATAGTCGGCCGCAATATTTGCGCTCCTTCGAGTCCCTTGTCGCCGACCCAACTTTTTGGCTGCGACGCAGCCGATATATTCACATTCGAGCGAATACTCATCCGATCTGAGATTGACGATGGTTATGTGCGCACCGCCGTTTTCTACGCCAGAGTGTCCCAATCACCGCAGAATAGATCTGATGTCATTCACACATCGCCCTTGGATCCGTACATTCCAATCGGATGATCGCTTAAGTAAGCCCTATGCGATGACGTTCAGGTTCTTCTCCAATGTCTCCCGAAAGGCAAGCAATGAGCATTTCAGAGCAGTTGGACGACCATACGCCCCTACGACTCAACATAGCTGCCGAAATCGCCTTTCCGGACGGCTCTATGAGTGCGGCAGGTCTGCGAAAAGAGCGAGATGCTGACCGTCTTCAGACAGAGTTGATCGCAGGCAAGGAATACGTCACTTTGGCAGCGATCGCAAAAATGAGAGAGCTATGCCGCGGACGTCGAAAGGGGCGCGCCTCGTCTGGCGCGCCGAAAGCAGAAGAGCGGACGGAAAGCTGCGCAGCGGAGCCGGCTGGTTCATCCGCGATGGCGCAACCTTCATCAGCGCTTGTGGCGGCACTCGCGACCGCGAACGCGCTGAAAAGCGTCTCGCCAGTCACATCACGGAAAAATACCGGCCGGCCCGCGAGCGCGGTCGTGATCCCGCCACGGTCCCGGTAGCTGACGCCGTAAACGTATACCTTACCGACGTCGCGCCTTCGCACGCGAAGCCGAAAGAAACCGCCGACCGGCTGATCGTTGTCCTAACGTGGTTTGGCGACACAAAGATCGGCGACATCGATGGAAAAATGTGCCGCGATTACGCCAGGGCACACGGCAACGGCGCGGCCGCAAGGCGTCAGTTGGAGGATTTGCGAGCGGCGCTGAACAATTATCACCGCGAAGGCTACGCAACTTCTGCGCCAGCAATTGTGCTGCCCGCGAAAGCAGCACCGCGCGACCGCTGGCTGACCCGCGACGAGGCAGCCGCCCTGCTTCGCGCTGCATGGCGCATGCGCCAGTCGTGGAAGGGAAGGCCAAGCGATCGTCGCACCGCATGCCACGTCGCGCGCTTCATCTTGGTCGCTCTCTATACTGGCACGCGCTCCGCCGCGATCTGCGGCGCGGCCGTCCGGCGAACAGAAGGCGCGGGGCATGTGGATATCGAACGCGGCGTTTTCTACCGCCGCGCCAGCGGTCGCCGCGAGACCAAGAAGCGTCAACCGCCCGTCAGGTTGCCTGATCGCCTCGTGGCACATGTGCGCCGCTGGGCGAGCACACCGCTGGAAATCAAGACCAAGGGCCGAGGAAAAAGCGCCAGAATTGGCCGCATGATCGCCCATGACTACGTGGTTGAGTGGAACGGCAAACCGGTGCAGTCGATCAAGAAGGCCTTCCGCTCGGTGGTCGAGGCGGCCGGACTGGGCTGGTATGAGGAGGTTGCGACACCGCACGGTAGCGTCCGGCGCGTCTTCCGCACCGACATCACCCCGCACGTGTTCCGCCACACGGCCGCGACCTGGCTGATGCAGCGGGGGTCCGACCCCTGGGCGGCGGCCGGATACCTGGGCATGAGCGTCCAAGTGCTCATTCAGACTTATGGTCATCACCACCCCGATTTTCAGGCCCAAGCCGCCGAGGCAATCGTCTCCAAGTCACGCTTGCCAAACATACCCAAAAACACAGTCAGGATGCGCGCGGCACAGAAAGAGAACATTTCCGCCTACCCCACAGTTACCCCACAGATATACCGGAAATAAACGTGAACATTGGCCTTCAGACGCCATGAGAAATGGCGGAAATCCGGGCTTTTGCTGGCCAACCCGCCCGTTCGGGACGAGGGGGTCGCAGGTTCAAATCCTGCCACTCCGACCAGAAACAACAAGGTCCGTTCCGGACACATAGGTTACGGTTTATACCGGAGACATGGGTAACACTTTTGGCCCGAAGGGGTTTTGGAGT